>QKEK01000020.1 GCA_003251775.1 Clostridia bacterium
CTAAAGCTAATAGCTTGGTTTTATTGATAGATAGCTTTGAAGTAATCGTTTATTGAGGTTATGTGTATGGATAATGAAGGTTTTTATATTTACCAAGAGAAAGAGGATTTAAAAGATTGTTTTCCAGCAAAAAAGGAAATAGTCTGTATACAAGTGCCAAAAATTTTTGACCAAATACTGAAGAAAGAGCATACAACAAAAAATGTTATCTTAAAGCCATGTGGAGAGGGTCAGCCCTGCTTTGAGCTGATTTCTATATGTGATTTTAATATCGTAAAGATAAAGGTATTATCAAAAAAAGAGAATAAAAACAATCCAGATTTTAAAACTCTGAAATTGTTAATTAAAATGAAGTATACTATACATTACTCCGATCGCTGTCAGCAATTAAGTCAATGTGAAATTGTTGAATTTTGTATTGAGGTTAAGGATTTCTACTGTCCTGCTAGCCCAACTCAAATGGGTATGATACGTATGCCCAAAAGTATATGCTGTACACCCTGTACTAAGGATTGTGACGGATTATTAATAAACGTTGAATCAAGGACAGAGGCATATAATGAATATCTGAATCCATGTGTAGGGGTTTTGACGTTTAATATAAGGTCTTCAATAGTTATAAGAAGTGAAAGCATAGTGCAGCTTCGTATACCATCGTATGGAAATTGTCCTGTTCCAAAAGAACAATAATTCTAAAAGAACAGTAAGAAAAATAATATGCATTTTGCGTTGTACTTATTTTTACATAACCATACTCAATAATAGAGCTAGGCTACAAGAAAATAGGCTTAGGGGTTTAATTCCATATCCCTAAGCCTGTATCTTTGTAATCTATTGTAACCTTACTATAAATCAATCCTCTTATTCAGCAGTGTACCAGATACAAAGTAGAAAGCAGCCATATATATTAAATTTAGACCAGTTCCTACTAAGAGACTTTTCCATAGTAGGTTATTAATTTGTGAAGCTAGCATAGGGTTATATGCTTCGAAATTGCTTTGTACGCCGAATGTAAATATATCGTTATAAAAACCAAAGGGTGTCATTACTAGCATAGAGATTACCTGAAGTAAGAAGCTTATGCCTATAAAGACTCCAATGCTTACAACCCAGTTGTGCCTATTGTTTGATAAAATGGTCTTGCTTATTGTAATTGATAGTATTGCCATTAATATGGTTGAGAACCATGAAAGAAGAAATGATATTATGCTGACTAAAGCAACTTGCCAGAAGGAATAGGGAAACTGCTCCTTGAGTTCACTTATTACCCGAGAAAAACCTATTGTAAAATCATTTACTTCACTTAGATACATAGCATGTGTGATTTCAAAGTTAATATACATGAAGAATACGACTAAAGAAGTGAAAATAATTGCTTCGATTACACCTATTATTAGCTTTGAGCCTATAATTTTAAAGCCGTTGTTAGGGGTCAGGAATAGCATATAGCCGTGTTTGTTTTTTAGGTCAGAATAATACGTACTGAGGCTGTCGAAGAACACAAAAATGGGAACTCCAATACACATAATAGATATTAATGTGATTGAAAGTCCAAGCCACCCTACTCCTTTATATATACCAAATGCAGTAAGTGCTTCCATAGCAAATAAAACACTAAGCACCACAATTAGTAGTGTTTTTCTTCTTAATAACTCATATTTTATTAGCTTAAGCATTTGCATACACCTCCAGATATAAATCAGCTATAGATTTTTTGTGTTCCTCTCTTATTTTTTCACACTCTCCTAATAGAACAACATCACCATTTTTAATGAAGATAACCTCGTCGAGGATTTTTTCCATTTCTTCAATCAAGTGGCTGGATATCATCATAATATTATCATCATTTGATTTTTCAATGATTGCAGAAATAATTTTCTTTCTAGCTACTAAATCTATCCCGTTTAGTGGCTCATCTAGCATGTAAAGCTTTGTCTTTCTTGAAAGGTTAGCGGCTATTTTTAGCTTTGCTGCCATTCCAGAGGACAGATTATTGACCTTCATTGACATGTCAAGCTCCATAAATTGGATAAGCCTAATGTATTCATTCATATCAAAATCCTTATAGAAGTCTGCATGAAAATCCCCCACTGTTTTAATACTCATGTAGTTGTAGAAATACGGCTCAGTACTCATATATGAGACATGCTCCTTTGATTCAATATTGAGCTTTTGATTCATGATCATAATTGAACCTGAATTTGGGTAGAATAAGCCTGCAATCATTTTCATCAGGGTTGATTTACCACTGCCGTTTGGCCCTACTAAACCATATATTTTACCTGCGGTTAAGGCTAGATTGACATTTCTTACAGCATACTTATTCCCAAATGCTTTGGACAGGTTCTGTACTTGCAAAATCGACATTTTACTTCGTCTCCTTTTCCTTAATAATTTTCACCATGTCAGGATAATTATATCCTAGCCCTGACATCTCTTGGATAAAGGTATCGATTACCTTGTTAGCCATCTCATCCTTGATTTCTGAGATCTTTTCTGTTGACTCTGTAACAAAGGTACCAAGCCCCCTTTTGGTAAAGCATATTCCTTGTAGCTCTAGCTCCTTGTATATTCTTGCTGCGGTATTTGTATTAACGTCATAATCTAGTGCTAGAGTCCTTGTAGAGGGTAGTTGCTCACCTGGTCTTATTTTGCCTAGTATTAGCTGCTTTTTTATTGCATCCATTACTTGTAGATATATCGGTACACTTGAATCATAATCCATCTTAACACCTCCTTGATAGTGGCATAGGTATATAGTACACTAAACCAAAATGTTTGTCAAGAGCTATTTATTTAGTCTTTGATAGAAGAATTGAGGTCTGAATAGTTAAAAACTCAGCATTAAAATAGGTCCTTGTGCGATACGGTATTTCTACCCTTTTCCTTAGATACATATAGCCCCTTATCTGCTGAGTCTATCAGTTCCTTAGATTTGCGTCCATCATCAGGGAAGGTTGAAATACCTATTGATATAGTAAAGTGTGGTCCTTCAGTATCGTCAACCTTCTTTCTAAGCCTCTCAGCTATTGCCTTTGCTTTTGCAAGATTTGCTTCTGGTATGACTATAATAAATTCATCTCCACCATAACGGCCCAGCGAATCCTTATCTCTCAAAGCGGTTTTAGAAATTAGTGACAGTCTCTTTATACATTTATCGCCAGTTATATGTCCATAGGTATCATTAATATTTTTGAATTTATCTATATCAAACATTAGAAGTGAGAATGGCGTATTATCTTTACCATGCCTGATTATGCTCTCCTCTATTATTTCCAATATTCCTGCTTTGTTATATGCTTGTGTCAGAGCATCTGTTTTTGCAATTGATACCAGCTTCCTTTGTGACTGCTCATAGGAGAATTGTAAATGAGATAACTCTTTTTTTACAGTGGTGTTTATTGTGTTCTGTACATTTGCTAATGCCTTTTCTGCTTGGTTGATCTTGTCATATACAGGCTTGTAAATCTTTTTATGGTAATCAATGATATAGTATATATAGGCTATTAGCTTTAGGGAAAAGGAAGCATAAGAAACTGAAGGATTTAGGTTTAGAAAAGGTATTATTTGATTACTAAGCTCACTAAGAAGTATTAGGACTATAGCAGTAAACAATGCAAGCTGCTCCTTTTTTGCATTAATTACTAAAGAGATTAAGGCAAAAAGAAAGCATATGGTTAGTATTAAGGTAGCAATTATAAGGTAGGTGGACTGTGAAAAACTCAACGGCACCCTAATAACAGTAATTACCAAAGGAAAGAAAATAAGTAGAAACATTGCCAGAGGATGAGATTTTTCTCTATTTTTTATAAAAAAGCAAAATGCAATTGCAATACACCAATAAAGGTTAGCCGTTCTTGCTAAAGGCTCAGCTATTTCTCTAAAAACCGACAAAAACGAGACTATATACAAAAATAATGGAGTCAGAAAGGAAGCACTAATGATTTTTATGAAGCTATTATTTTTTTGCCACCAAACCCCTGAAACAAATATATAGAAGGTAAAAGCAATAGTTGTTATTAGTGTTAATTGATTAGCTAGATTCAAATAATACATATTTTATGTTCAATCCTTTCTTCAAGCACAAATCTAGGTTTAAAGAAAATAATATTTTTATACCTACTCTATTTAAATTATTTTAATAGGTAATTTTCTTTCAACATTGTCCAATCCTTTTTTCAGGCACAGATCTAGGTTTAAAGAAAATAATATATTTATATCTTCTCTATATTAAATAGATTAAAAAGCTTTTATAAATTCTTTATCAAATAGGAAGCTTTCTTAACGTTTACACATTAAGAAACATTCTATAGGTATTTTATCGGTAAAATTTAAAGACTTTATTATTCTATTCATTAATTTTGTTGAAATAATTATGATACTACGTAAATATTTAGACATCAACTAATCTAAAAAAGCTTACATATTATCAATGAGGGTTTAAAACATAAAAACTAGGATATAATTTACTAATGATAAAGTTATGTAACCATAAAATATAGTTTAGGGTAGAAAAAACTACAAGATGTAGTTAAACAAGGTTAATTAAAAGACTACAAATGAGAGATAATAAGAACCTTGATGCTATCACAATATGAAATAGGAAATAGATAAATATAGAACGCAGAAAGGAAGTGAGGATTTGGAAGGATATATTATTAAAGGTGTGGAAAGGAGCTTTTTGGAAATGTTAGAATAAGCGGTGCTAAAAATTCGGCATTACCAATATTGGCAGCAAGCCTACTTACTGAAGAGAGTATAACACTAGAAGAAATTCCAAATCTTAATGATGTTAATATTATGATTAAGCTACTTGACTCAGTAGGTGCTAATGTTCAATTTATGCCTGATGAGAAACGAGTGACAATAAAAACCTGTAAAATCAAGAGTACAACTGCACCATACGAGCTTGTAAGTATGCTTCGAGCATCATTTTTATTAATGGGTCCATTATTGGCTAAAAAGGGAAAGGCGAAAATCTCACTTCCTGGGGGGTGTGCTATAGGGACAAGACCCATAGATATACATCTTAAGGGCTTTGAGGCTATGGGTGCTAAAATTAAAAGTGATAAAGGGTATATTGAAGCTATTGCTTCAAAGGGTCTTAAAGGAGCGGCAGTTTATTTTGATTTTCCAAGTGTTGGTGCAACAGAAAATTTGATAATGGCAGCGTCGCTTGCAAATGGGCAAACAATACTTGAAAATGCAGCAACAGAACCAGAAATTGTAGACCTAGCAACATATCTAAATAATTTAGGTGCTGATATAAAGGGTGCAGGTACTGATACTATAATAATTAATGGGGTTAAAGAATTAAAGGGAGGGGCACATACAATAATACCTGATAGAATCGAGGCAGGTACATATATGGTGGCAGCAGCTATTACTGGAGGAGAAATAACTTTAAATAATATTATCTATGACCATTTAAAGCCTGTCATTGCTAAGTTAAAGGAATCTGGTGTTGAAATCTCAGAGGTAACCACTGATGAATCAACTTTAAGGGTAAAGGTAACAGAGGGGGTAAAGGCAGTTGATATAAAAACCCATCCATATCCAGGCTTCCCTACTGACATGCAGGCACAGGTTACTGCATTAATGAGTAAGGCTAATGGGACTAGCATGGTCGTGGAAACGGTTTTTGAGAATAGGTTTATGTATGTAAGTGAATTGAAAAGGATGGGTGCTAATATTAAGATAGATGGACGAAGTGCCATTATTCAAGGTGAGAAAAAGCTTTCAGGTACACAGGTAAAAGCTACTGATTTACGTGCAGGTGCAGCACTAATTATAGCGGCATTGGCGGCAAATGGCACAACTGAGATTAGTGATATTCATCACATAGATAGGGGATATGTCAATATTGATAAAAAGCTGGAAGGCTTGGGTGCACAAATACAGAGGAGATAAAAAGCCTTATAAAACAAAATAACCCGCTAACAAGCGGGCTTAGATCTATTAAATCTATATAAAAAAGGAGGTAAAAGTATGTTAAAAGTATCGGTGTTGATATTATTGTACACCTTATCGACAAATAAAGACAGATGCCAAAGGTCACTTTTTGATAGACAAATGGCACTGTATTTTGTTAACAGTGCATGTATATGTGTTTGAAGGTTCTAAAGTCATCCGCTATCTTTAATAGCGTCGACAACTTGATTAGGATTCTTTATTTGACAAGCATTTATGCTTGAATTATCGCCTTTTTTGACGAATATCAGCAAAACTTTTTCTTGTTAATCACAGAAAAAATGATATAATATTATTTGTTGGAACAAAAAGCTAAAGCATTAATTAATATAGACTTACTTGGAGGTGAAAAAATGGCAGTATCTGTGCTGAAGGAGATCAGAGATGCAGAGTATGAGGCGGAGCGTATAGAAAAGAAGTCAATATCAGATGCCAGGGAAATCGTTTCGGATACAAAGCGAGAGGCATATGAACATCTTGAAAGTACTATTCAGGATACCGAAATGAAGGCAAATGAGATTATGCAACAGGCTAAGCAACAGGCTCATGGAGAAATTGTTAAAATGAATGTCGATGTCAGTAGGGAATGTGATATGATAGTTGAACAGGCTATGACAAACCTTGACAAGGCTGTAGAATTCATTGTGGGAAGGATAGTGAACTTTAAGTGGCAATAGTAAGCATGAATAAAATTACTCTTGTTGGGCTTAATGCACAGAAGGAGGCTATCTTTGAAACCTTGATGCAATTAGGTGTTGTTGAGATAGTAGATTATAGTAAGGCTGATAGCAGTAATGAGTGGGAAGAATTTGCTGAGAAGGATGGAAGTGAGTCCGAGCTTATAAGAACAGAAACTCAGATTTCAGAGGTAGCTAGTGCTCTGGAGTGTCTTTCTAGGTACTATAGCGAAAAAAAGGGGTTATTTGCGTCAAAGAAGACTATAAGCAATCAGGATTATCAAAAAACTATCTCAGAAAGCTCAGGAACAAGTGAGATCGTTAAACAAATACGTGGCTTTGAAGAAAAACTAATTTCTTTAAGAACAGAGGAAAATCGATTAAAAACCTTACAAGTATCCCTTGAGGCATGGAAGGGCTTTGATGCTGACATAGAGAAAAGAGCAACAGGCAAAACCACTACAGCTATTGGCGTAATACCAGCAACAATAGATATTGAAGAATTTCAAGGGGCTTTCCTAGAGGAGCTTGAGTATGGTTATCTTGAATTAATTAATAGTGATAAGGACCAACATTATATCTTTACTATTATACATAATCAATTCGAGCAAAAGGCAATGGAGCTTCTAAAGCAGAAAGCCTATTCACAGGTCACCTTTAAGGAACTGAAGGGCACAGTAAGTGAAAATTTACAGCTACTTGAGGTGAAGATATCTCATATCAACAAGCAAAGAGAAGAGCTTGAGAAGAAAATATCAGATTTGGGAAAGCATAAGGATCAAATCGAAGTATTCTATGATTCACTAGTAATGCTAAAGGATAGAAAAGCAGTACTAAAAAGCATTATAAAAACGAGGAAAGCCTTTATGCTTAAGGGCTGGTTACCTGAAAACACTTCTGAAGCAGTTAAAACTCATCTAAGTAATACCTATGAATGTATGGTAGATATAGAAAAGCCTTCAGAGGATGAAGAAATGCCTATATTACTGGACAATAATAAAATAGTTGAAGCAATGGAGCCTATTACAGAAATGTATAGCCTGCCGAATCATAAAGAAATAGATCCAAATATAGTTACAATACCCTTCTTTGTTATATTTTTTGGCTTAATGTTGAGTGACGCGGGATATGGGCTTATTCTTGCCGCTTTTACTGGAATAGTCTTATGGAAATTTGACTTAGCTGAAGGCACAAAAAGGTTTATGAAGCTAATGTTCTTTTGTGGGCTGTCAACTGTTTTCTGGGGAGCAATGTTTGGCGGTTGGTTTGGAAATGTTATACCAATGCTGGATGAGGTTATTACGGGTAAGACAGTTGGGCAATCACGGCTTTTTGGACCTATATGGTTTAACCCCATTGATCAAACAGAAAGAATGTTGAGATACGCTTTGATATTTGGAGTTATACACCTGTACGCTGGTTTAGCTATAAGGGGTATAAATCTAATTAAACAAAAGAAGTATATTGACGTAGTATTTGATGTTCTTATATGGTATGTATTCTTTACAGGGTTTGCACTATATGTGTTGCCATATGTTCCAGGTATAGAGGCACAAGAGGTTGCAGGTGCGGTTGAGCTAGGAAAGAATTTGTTTCTTGTGGGAGCTGCGTTGCTTATCCTTACTCAGGGTAGAGCCAAAAAAGGTATTATTGGTAAGCTCTTTGGAGGGATATCTAGTCTATACAATATAATTGGGTTTATGAGTGATACGTTATCCTATTCACGCTTGCTTGCTCTTGGTATTGCTACATCTATAATTGCTAACATAGTTAATCAGATGGGGTCAATGATAGGACTTAATAAAGTACATGGTGTAATTGTATTTATTATAGTCTTTATAGGTGGACATATGTTTAATTTTGCAATTAATGCACTTGGGGCATATGTACACTCGAGCAGATTACAATATATTGAGTTTTTCAGTAAGTTTTATAATGGCGGTGGGGTTGCTTTCAAGCCATTAAAGCAAAATACTAAGTATATTAAAATTAAGAATTAAATAAAGCATTTCTTAGTTTTATATAAATTTAAATGAAGTAAATAAAAAAATACTAATTATTTTTTACTGGAGGTTATTTATTATGGAATTTATACTTCAAAACCTAAATGCACAAACAGGTAGCTTTTTAGCAATTTTAGGAGCAGCTTTCGGATTTTTCTTAGCTGCAATGGGTTCATCAAAGGGGGTTGGCTTGGCTGGTGAAGCAGCAGCGGGAGTTGTTAGTGAAGACCCTGGCAAGTTTGTTCCTTGTATGGTTTTACAGGCAATGCCTAGTACACAGGCGATATATGGATTTATAATAACAATTATGATACTTGGCAAGATTAATGCAAATTTATCACTTGAGCATGGGTTTATCCTTCTATTTGCTGCGTTGCCAATAGGGTTTGTTGGCTTTTTATCAGCAATTTATCAGGGGAGAGTTGCTGCTGCGGGTATTAACATGGTAGCAAAGAGACCAGAAGAAATGGTTAAGGGTATTATACTTGCATCTATGGTTGAAGTTTTTGCGATATTTGCACTTTTAATATCAATACTACTAATCAATAACGTAGGATAATAGCTACCAAATACTATAGTCAAAGGAGCGTTCCAAATGACGGGTGCAGAAAAGATTAAACAAAAAATTATAGATGATGCAAAGAGTATTGCACAGCAAAATATAGATAATGCAAGAAAGGAAGCTTCCTCTATTATGAAGCAGGCTGTTGAGGATGCTAAATTAAAGCAAGAGGAGCTTTTGGCTAAGGCTGATCAGGGAGCAACAGATACTATCAAAAAAATGATTGCGGTTGCTCAGCTTGAGGCAAGAAAGAGTAAATTAGCAGCCAAGCAGAGAATGGTTGAGCTGGCGTTTAATAAAGCAATTGAAAAAATGGTAAGCTTACCAGATAATCAATACCAACAGCTACTTGAGGAGCTCGTTTCTGAGAGTACAAAGGATGGTAATGAGGAGATTCTTCTTTCTGCTACGGATAAGGCAAAAATGAATGTGGATTTTGTCAACAACATAAATAGTCTTCTTGTAAAGAAGGGTATTAAGGGGGCGATGAAGCTTTCTGAGTCTACAGCGGATATACTGGGTGGATTCATTTTAAGTAAAGGCAATGTAGAAATGAATCACTCCTTTGAAACTATTACCAAAATGAAGCGGGATGAGTTGGAGACTGACGTGGTAAAAATATTGTTTTAGGTCTGCATATAAGCATTATAAAGCAAGCTTATGAAGACTATTCAAGAAATTGAGGTATTTGAGATGAGTAAAAAAAATGAGACAAATTTTCTGTATGCGGTAGCTAAAATAAAAGCTATAGAAAACAGATTGCTGGACAAGTCAAAAATCGAGAGAATGTTGGACGCATATACGCCAGAAGATGCTCTTAAGGTAATAACTGAGGCTGACTATGGCTACTCTGTTTCTGAGGTCTCAGATGCTCATATCTATGAGGTACTCTTGGAAGAGGAAATGCAAAAGACTATAAAATTGCTAAGTGATATTAGTCCGCAGAAAGAAATATTTGACATTTTTATGCAGAAGAATGATTACCATAATGTTAAGGTGCTTCTTAAGGCAGAGTTTTTGGGAATAGAAAAGGATGAAAATCTAGTTGAAACGGGTGCGATAGAGCTTAGAAAAATGAAGATGAGTGTTAAGGAAAGAAGCTTTATTGATTTTCCTCCTATTTTGAGGCAAGCCATAAATGATTCTTTAGATACCTTTGGGAGGACAAATGACCCTCAAAGTATAGATTTGATTTTGGATCAGGCTTGCTACAAGCAAATGCTTGAGAGTGCAAAGAGCCTAAACAATGATTTTGTAACAGGTCTGGTTAAGGCATTAATAGATACTGTTAATATCAAAATGTTTATGCGTTTGCGAGCACTGAAAAAAAACTGGGATTTTGCTCAGAGGGTGCTTTTAAAGGGCGGAAGTATAGATACGGATGTATATATAAATAATCTTGAGAGCCCTGTTGATTCGGTTATCGAGTTACTGAGATATACTTCATATGGTAATGTCTGTGAAAGTGGAATTGAGGATTTTAAGAATACTGGATCTGTGGCAGCATTAGAGAAATTATGTGATAACTATATTATGGGATATGTTAAAAAGGCAAAATATCTCTCCATGGGAATGGCACCTTTAATAGCATATTATGTTGCTAAGGAGACAGAAATCAAAAATGTTCGTATCGTCATGACTGGTAAGATTAATAAGCTACCAAATGAACAAATAAAGGAAAGGCTACGTGATTTATATGTCTAAAATAGGTGTTATTGGAGATAAGGATAGCATACTTGGTTTTAAAGCATTGGGTTTTTCAGTTTTTCCCGCTGTAAGTAAGGAGGATGCTGAGCAAAAGCTAAATGATTTAGCTAAGCAGGATTATGCAGTTATATATATTGTAGAGCAGACAGCACAGCTTGTAGCTGATTCTATTGCTCAATATAAGGAGCAAAGATTTCCTGCTATTATACCTATTCCTGGTAATCAAGGAAGTCTGGGTATAGGCATGCAGTCAGTTAAGGCAAGTGTAGAAAAGGCTGTTGGTGCAGATATTTTGTTCAGAGAGGAATAGCTTAGAATAAGGACCTTGTTGTTTGTACAATAAAAAAGCAGGTATAAGGTTAGCATGGAATAAAATTAACAAGAAAATTTACGTGATAAAAACTACTAGGCATGATAGTATTGTAAACAGTTCAGGAAAGAAGGGATGAAATTGGCACAAGGAAGAATAGTAAAGGTATCGGGGCCGTTGGTTATAGCTGAGGGTATGCGTGATGCCAATATGTTTGACGTTGTTAGGGTGGGTAGTGAGAATCTAATTGGTGAAATTCTTGAGATGCGTGACGATAAAGCGTCTATACAGGTATATGAAGAAACTGCTGGTCTAGGACCAGGAGGACCTGTTGTATCAACAGGAGCACCGCTAAGTGTTGAGTTGGGACCAGGCATAATAGAAAACATGTTTGATGGTATCCAAAGACCCCTTGAGGCAATGAGAGCACTTGTAGGTAATAACATAACCAGAGGTATCGAGGTAACTGCACTTGACCGAGAAAAGAAATGGGCGTTTGTACCAAAGGTGCAAAAAGGTGCGAAGGTTCAGGCTGGGGACATAATAGGAACAGTTCAGGAAACTATTGTAATTGAGCATAGGGTTATGATCCCATATGGGTTAAGTGGTACTATTGAGGAGATATATGAGGGTGAGTTTACTGTTGAAGAAACAGTTGCAAAGCTTAAGACCGATAAGGGTGAGATTAAGGACATTATAATGATGCAGAAATGGCCTGTAAGAAGGGGAAGACCATATAAGCAAAAGCTACCCTTGGATGAGCCAATGGTTACAGGACAAAGGGTAATAGACGCACTTTTCCCGATTGCTATGGGTGGGGTTGCAGCAGTACCAGGACCTTTTGGTAGTGGTAAAACTGTAGTACAGCATCAGCTGGCAAAGTGGGCTACTGCTGACATAGTTGTATACATAGGCTGTGGAGAGCGTGGTAATGAAATGACTGACGTTCTGAGAGAATTCCCTGAGCTAAAAGACCCAAAAACAGGGGAATCCTTGATGAAGAGAACGGTTCTTATCGCAAATACCTCTGATATGCCTGTTGCAGCTAGAGAGGCTTCAATCTATACAGGCATAACCATTGCAGAGTATTTTAGAGATATGGGGTATGGTGTTGCACTGATGGCTGACTCATCTTCACGTTGGGCAGAAGCGTTAAGAGAAATGTCAGGTCGTCTTGAGGAAATGCCAGGTGAAGAAGGATACCCTGCTTACCTTGGCTCTCGTTTGGCACAGTTCTATGAGAGAGCTGGTAAGGTTAAAACTCTTGGTTCTGATGATAGAATAGGTGCACTTGCGGCGATTGGGGCTGTGTCTCCTCCAGGTGGTGACTTGTCTGAGCCAGTAACGCAGGCTACTCTTAGAATTGTTAAGGTTTTCTGGGGCTTGGATGCAAATCTTGCATACAGAAGGCACTTCCCTGCTATTAACTGGTTATTAAGCTATTCACTATATGTAGATAAATTAGATGAATGGTATAGTCAGAATATAGCAAGAGACTGGGGTAAGCTCAGAACAGATATGATGAGAATCCTTCAGGAGGAGTCTGAACTAGAGGAAATTGTCCGTCTTGTTGGGGTTGACGCCTTATCACCTAAGGATAGAGTAACTCTTGAGGCAGCTAAGTCAATTCGTGAGGACTTCCTGCATCAGGATGCATTCCATGAGGTTGATACATACGCAACCTTGAACAAGCAATACCAGATGTTAAAGCTGATACTATCCTTCTACTACAAGGGTATGGAAGCTATTAAAGAGGGTGCAGAGCTTAATAAGCTATTTGCTATTCCTGCAAGAGGTAAGATTGGTAGAGCTAAATATATTGAAGAAAAGCTGGTTTCTGACGAGTTTTCAAAGATTGAAAATGAGCTTGTAAGCCAGATAGAGGCACTTGTATCAAAGGAGGGTGTGTAGAATGCTCAGAGAGTATAAAACTATATCAGAAGTAGCAGGTCCTTTGATGCTTGTTAAACAGGTTGAGGGCGTAACATATGGTGAATTAGGTGAAATAGAGCTTTCAAGCGGTGAAATAAGAAGATGTAAGGTGCTTGAGGTAAATGAGGACACTGTTGTTGTTCAGCTATTTGAGAGTGCTACAGGTATAAATGTTGCTGACAGTAAGGTAAGGTTTTTGGGCAGAGGCCTAGAGCTTCCTGTATCTACTGATATGTTAGGTCGTGTTTTTAATGGACTTGGAAGACCAATCGATGGCGGTCCTGACATAATGCCAGAAAAGAGACTGGATATCAATGGCTTACCAATGAACCCTGCTGCAAGAAACTATCCTTCTGAATTTATTCAGACTGGGGTGTCGGCTATTGATGGTCTTAATACGCTTGTTAGAGGACAGAAGCTTCCGATATTCTCTGGTTCAGGCTTACCACACGCACAGCTTGCCGCACAGATAGCTAGACAGGCGAAGGTTCTTGGGGCTGATAGTAAGTTTGCTGTTGTGTTTGCAGCGGTGGGTATAACCTTTGAGGAAGCGGATTACTTTATTTCCGACTTTAAACAAACAGGTGCTATAGACAGGGCAGTGCTATTTATGAATCTTGCAAATGACCCTGCTGTAGAGCGTATTTCAACACCTCGTATGGCATTGACTGCGGCTGAATATTTAGCCTTTGAAGAGGATATGCACGTTCTTGTAATAATAACTGATATTACAAACTATGCAGAGGCACTTCGTGAGGTATCTGCTGCTAGAAAAGAGGTTCCTGGTAGAAGAGGATACCCTGGGTATCTATATACTGACCTTGCTACTTTATACGAAAGAGCAGGTAGACAGATAGGTAAAGAGGGTAGTATTACCTTGATTCCTATTCTGACAATGCCAGAGGATGATAAGACACATCCTATACCTGACTTAACAGGATATATTACAGAGGGGCAGATTATTCTCAACAGAGAATTATACAAAAAGGGTATTATGCCTCCTATTGACGTTTTACCTTCGCTTTCACGTTTGAAGGACAAGGGTATAGGTGTGGGAAAAACCAGAGAGGACCATGCTAATACTATGAACCAGTTATTTGCTGCATACGCAAGAGGTAAGGAGGCAAAGGAACTGGCTGTAATCCTAGGTGAAGCTGCATTGACAGAGATTGATAAGGCTTATGCCAGATTTGCAACTGAGTTTGAGGCAAGATATGTTTCACAAGGCTTTGAAGAGGATAGAACCATTACTACAACCTTAGAAATAGGCTGGGAGTTGCTATCCTTGCTACCTGTTGATGAATTGAAGCGTGTTAAGCAGGAATTTATAGATAAATATATGCCAACTAAGAAGTAGAAGTAGTTAGTAAAACAAAGTATTGTGAAAGGAGAACCCCAGATGGCCAATAAACTTAATGTAAACCCAACCCGTATGGTGCTTACAAATCTGAAAAGGCGTCTGAAGGTTGCCAGGAGAGGTCATAAGCTATTGAAGGATAAGCGTGACGAGCTTATGAAGAAGTTTCTGGAGATTGTAAGGCAAAACAAGGAAATGCGTGAGAAGGTTGAAGAAATGCTTCAGAAAGCACACTCTAGCTTTGTCATGGCAAGAGCGGTGACACCTACTGAAATTATAGAAGAAGCGTTGATGTTTCCAAAGAAAAAGATTTCGTTGGAGGTGTCTACTAAGAATATTATGAGCGTTGATGTTCCTGTTCTGAGCTTTAATACTGAGGGGGACAGCAATGACATTGGTGATATATATCCTTATGGCTTTGCAACAACCTCTGGTGAGCTAGATGTAGCAATAGCAACCTTTTCAGAGGTTGTACCCTATATGTTAAGACTTGCAGAGCTAGAAAAGTCTGCACAGCTTCTTGCTGAGGAGATAGAGAAGACTAGACGAAGGGTAAATGCGTTGGAATATGTTATGATTCCTAACCTTAATGAGACAATTAAGTATATCAATATGAAGCTTGATGAGAATGAGAGAGGAAACCTCACAAGATTAATGAAGGTTAAGGACATGATGCTGGAGCAGGCGAGACAGAAGGGTTAAGCTCTTTGTAAGGAGTTATAAAGCTTTAAAAAATGCATGATAGCTTGAAGATATTAGCATATAGTTTTAGAACTATAAAATGAGCAAGAGAATTAGGTGTAAAATTCTCTTGCTCATTGTGTTTACCCAGCATTTGAAATTACTTCGTATAGATACATATTATATATAACTTGATACAGTTCCGCATATGTAGCTGTAGAATTAGGATTAAATGAATCTTTAGTAACTCCTTCTATATACCCTTTTTGAAATGCATAAGTTAATATATTTTGGAACCTATATGGAGCTTCTTTAAAATCATTGAATATATTTGAATAAATATTTGTTTCAGGAACTTCAATATTCAGATCTTTAAATAAAATATATAATAGACTTATGCGATTAATTATTTCTATTTCACTAAATTCTATTAATTTAATGTTAATGTTACTGTTACACTCAAAATCATTGGTATTAATGCATTTTTCTAAGTTACAGAAAATTTTACTTAGCTTATTTTTACTAATATAATGGCTGGGTATAAATTCATCCTTATCTATAATCCTGTTTACAATACAAAATAAAACCGCTTCATTATACCATTTTTTATCAAATTTATCTACTTGAATATTATCAAGTGAATTGTTTGATAAACTTTTAGCGGCTAAAAGTGCTTTATGTGCATTAATAATTCCAAATCCAGAATAAATGTCTCTTCCACAATTGTAGTTATATGCACCTTTATCAATGTCAGAAGCAGAATAATATATACACTTCTCGAGCTGTTGTTTTGAAATATAAGGGTATTTGGACAGTATTAGAGATAGTATTCCAGATACTATGGGTACTGATGCTGATGTTCCCATTCTTTCTACATAACCACCATCTAAATTAGCTCCCCTTATAAACATTCCAGGAGCTAATATATTTAAACCCTGTCCGTAATTTGAGAAGAATGCTTTATCCTTATTATGTGAAGCACCAACTGATATTACACCTGAAAACCTTGCAGGATATTGTAGCTCCATTTTACTTTCATTTCCTGAGCATGAAACAATAAGACAACCGTTTTTATTAGCATAATTAACTGCTGATTCTAAACTTCTGCTATAATATTGGCTTCCAAGACTTATATTTATAATTTTTGCACCGTTATCTACAGCATAATATATCCCTTCTGACATAATTTCAGGATTGCATTCACCATTATCATCAGTTATTTTAATAGCCATAATATTTGCCTTCGGATTAATGCCATATATACCTCTTTTATCATCATGATTTCCTAAACATATAGACGTAACCCAAGTTCCATGTCCAATAGTATCAGAAACATTACTATTTTTTTCAATTATATTATATTTATGAATAACTCTATTTTTAAAACAGTAATCTTCAGTATTAAGACCAGTATCAAGAATAGCGATAACAATAGGTAAACCATCATCTTTCATGTAGTTCCAGATTTCTGGCATACTTATGTCATTTATCCACTGAGCGTAGTTATCTACTGTTATTCCATAGCAAAATGAACACTCTAGATTTATAGTTGTGGTTACTAGCATCATAGCTAAAAGAATTCTTAAGACACTAAATTTAATTGTCCGGACCAAATTCCTTAACCCTCCATTTTCCTTCATTTTCATCTATCTGTATGATCCATGAAAGATTAACACCATCAAACGGACTACGAAGACTATCATTTTCATCATTTTTTGAGGAAATTACCATGGTAGAATAGAAGGTAACTGAATAATAGTACACATCTTCTTGTTTATTCATTAATAAATTTTCACTTGGTGTAACCGAAATAAAATATAAGATTGGCTTTATTTCCTGAAAAACATCTTTGTTGTTATTAACCATAAGGCTATAATTTTCTAAATATTCTTCAATTAATGGTTTATGAAGATTATGTATACTATTATTTGAATCAAAATTAATGTATTCAGCACCACTTTTTTTAAGTATACCTATAATTTGTTCTATATCATTTCGAAATTCTAACCTTTCTCTTTTTACTAATTCCAATTTACTTTCTAATTCTTGAACTTTATTTTTTAGTTCTTGAACGTTATTCTCTAGTGTCTCTGCATTTCTACGTTCTGTTTCTTCGCTTGTCATTGTATATTCATTGATTTGTGATAAAGCTTGATTTTGTTGTATATCATCTTTGTTAGTGCATGACACTAAAAATATACCTATTAAAACAGGCAATAGCACAATAAATATTTTCCGACTCATTTGAATCAACCTCCCTGATATAATCTTATGAAGTGTTTTCTAGAACACTTCATAAGAGCTAGTATTTTATGGTTTATAATATCCAATAATTCTAATATTTCTTAAATTAGATTGGTTACTACCAAATATACTACTTAGCAAATTGTGCCTTCTATTAAGAGTATGAGCAGATACCCATATATCACTTGTTGTTCTTGCACCTGCTGTACCTTGTACTTGATCTACAACGTATGTATGGTAATATGTTCCACTAGAATCCTTTACTTGAATTATATCTCCTGCTTCAGTATAACTCAAGTTTGATTGATATATCCATCCATATGGACCTTCAATTTGATACCCTCCATTGTTTATATAGTCATCAAAGTATTCAACTCCAGTCCAGACCCATGTATTTGGTGTATCATAACGGGTATCAGTTTGATACCAAGCTCTAGATCCTGTAGAAACCATTGGAAAATCTTTATTATTAATAGCGGTTTGGTTATTAGAACCACCGAAACCGAACCATACGCATTGTGAACCAAAGTTTTGACAGTCACGGTTTAAGCCTCCACTTGCATATTCACCAAACCTTGGATTATATGAATTAGTTGAATAGTCTCTTGTATCAGCGGAATATGTTAAAGCATAAACCCATGCATTATGTCTATCATAATCATAACGCGTCCATTGTGTTGTTAAGTTTTTATTGTTACCTTTTTCTGATTTTTCGTTTTGGTATTCTAACTCTTTTCTAAGTGAATCCGCATTTAAATCATTGTCTACAATACAGGCAGATAACATTGTATTAATTTTTTCATCTACATTAAAACCTGTCTCATAATATGCTGTGTCAAACTCATCATTTGATTTTACTTCTGTTATTAACCATTGATTGTCAAATTTTTGGAATGAAATATTATAAGTTGTTCCAGTTGAACTGAATCCATTCTTATAATCATTAAGGATGAACTCATAATCTTCAAAACATTCCACTTTAGCAGTATCTTTTAATACTTCTATATTATCAATACTTATTGTTGAATTATCCCATATAATTTCCTGATTTTGCTTTTGTCTAAGCTTTTTTTGTAACTTAATTTTGTCTTTCAAGAATTTTTGATTTTTTTCAAAATTTTTATTACTATAGAAAATTGCAGAAATATCTATTTCTGCATTGTCTCTATAGTCCTCTCTCATAAGCATTAAAAACAATTTAGTAAGATCTGATATCTTTTTTTCGTCTGTCATTAAATTGTTATTTTGTAAGAACGTAATCTCTTTTTGTATTGTAATTTGTATGCCATTATTCTCTCGAGCAAAAGATATTATTGAGCCAGAAATAATTATGGACATGGCAGTTATTACAAATAGAGCAAATATTACAAGTTTTTTATTCATTATATTTTCAGTCATTCCTTAATTTAATATTAATAATTACAAATTTACAACCCAAGCAAAAAGATGTATACTTTATCCATGGAATCTCTTTGTGTGATTGTATAATGAATTAGTTCTCAGAAAGCTTCTTTTCTATGGACACTCTATCTGGGAATTTATTCACTTGACGATATTTTATCATTAGGGCTCACGTATGTCAATTACTTTTATGTTAAACGATAACATATTTACCGACAAATATATTTTCAATTCGACATATTGTTGAATGCAACACGGGAATTTGATATCAATACTTAAAATCTTTAATTGAGTCGACAAATGAGGGTTCTTATTTTCAAACTTTATAGAACAAAATCATATAAACTAAACACATATTTAGCATAAGATGTAAAGCTATTTAATTTGAATCCAGATTTATAGAGGATACATAATCATAAGGTGCATTATAAAACAAAAAGGCTTGTTTTTCAGCAAGCCTTTTTGTTAGGCTATACTTACTTAAGGGGTAATGCATACTCTTTTCATTATTGTCCTGCTCCAATAATAAAAGTATCTGTAATTTATGTTCCTTTTTTATCTCAACAAGCCTTTTAGAAATTTCCTTAACCCATACCTCGCTATGCTTTTCATCTACAGGAGGATTTTCCCAACATATTCCGTCTATATATTTTGACGTTGAAAAGCAAAGCCTCTCTAGTCCATTATTTTGTATCAATATAATATTAGTGTGTTTTTCTCTAAGCTCTCTAACAAATTCAACAGCTAGGTTTAATTGAAAATGTGTTTCTAAGGTATTTAACTCTTTTAGCTCAACATTACCAATTGTACCCATCATAACCATAAATATTTATAAATTTACCTATATTATGATGTAAAATATTTCTCCATCTTTCAGAGCTCAGACTTACCATATAAGTATTAAATCTCTCATTTATGAGTGGCTTTTCATTAACATGAATAAAGTCCTCTTCATTTAATAAATTGTAATTAGGACTATCTTTAATTACCTCAATAATGCTAATATAAGCAATTACTAGTGTATTACTTTCTTTTATCTTATTAATTTCCTCCTTAGTATGAGCTGTGGGTTCAATTATAGCAATATCAAAGTTAGATAATTCCTTTGTTTTTCCATAACCATAATATAATACAAAATTACTGGCAGTTCTAAATCTTTCACGTAAACTCAAAGCTAGGTCTCCTTATCACTAAGTAGCCAAATATATTTTTAATTCCACTATTTAAGCTACTCGAGCTTACTGAAATAGTGGAATTAGATTTTTTTCAAAAACCTACAAATAGTTTCTAGCTATTTCTATATAAATATTCACTACGTATAAAACAGCTTTTGCATTCATTTCCATGCTCTTTGCAAATAGAACCTCCAAAATCCCAACAGTTCTTGTCAAATTGCATATATGCAGGGCATTTACTACATATGGATTCAGGCGAGCATCTCATCTCCCAGCAAGGTCCTAAGGATTTACTCTTATCTGAAATTAGTTGTTTTTCAATAAACCAGTTAATTAAAGTGTTAACGATATTAGAATCTAATTGTGTTTCTGATGAATTTTTTAACAACTCTATTGCCTGTTGAAAGCTTACTGGACTTCTTTCTGGCCGCCCTGTAAGCTTAGCTAGAAAGGTTTGTATAACTGCAATTATTTTAGAGCCAATTGGTATTTCGTTTGCATGTAAGCCAGCTGGATATCCACAGCCGTCCATTCTTTCGTGGTGATGTTTTATAATATTGGCTACATTACTATTTCCTATTGTTGCACTGATTATTGATGCACCAACCTCGCAATGAAGCTTCATTAGTTCAAATTCTAATTCAGTATATTTGCCCTTCTTATTAATAATGTCACTTGAAAGCCCAATAACCCCAATATTACTAAGATATGCTGCCAAAGAAATATCATAGGTTTCAGCCTCAGTCAGCTTTAATTCTCTACAGATAATTTGTGCATATCTATACATAAGCTCAGCAGAGCCTACTGAAAATGGGGCTATATTATCATACATTTGAACCAGTATCTTTAAGACATCCACGTATGAATCTGAAAAAGACTTAAACATCATATGATTATTTAAAATATCAGTTAAGCGGTTTTGAATAATTAATACTGCAGTCATTCGATAACTAACTATATCTAATGCCTCTCTGAACCAGAATATTGAGTATCCTCTTTTGTCCTTAAGCTTTGAAGGAATAAGTATAAAAGACTCAACACCCACTGAAGCTATATATGAGGGTAATTCATAAAATACATCTTTATCCTTAGTTACAAAAAAAGATTCCTTGCCATGAACTAGCTTATACAATAGCTCATGCGTTTCCTTATCTTTAATAAATAGTTCTTTTATTTTATCCTCAAGTCCAATTACACTTATAACATCAAATTCGTTATAAGTGTTTTCGAGCAAAAATGCACCTCCAAAAGCTTCTATGGATTTAATACATAATCCTATAATAATATTTACTGTGCTATTTATATCTCCTAATAGTCCAGATAGATTAGTAGACGCCGAGCTAGAGGTCAGTACTGTACTGACCTGATCCTTCATATAGTCCAAATCAATTAAATTGTTCACCACTGGAGAAATTTTGTCACAAAGCTTAGTTAATTTTGGTATAGATTTTTTTCCACTCTTTTTAACTGGTCCTATTCTGATTAAGCATTTTTTTTGCAATAGTGGAATATCAATAACTGTAACCTCACCATCCTTAGCAAAGCTTATTTGATTTTCTATAAGTTCAGCTACTATAGATGTAGGATGGACATATATCTCTTTTTTATATGGAAGCAAGCCACTATAGGAAGGTCCGATATCAGCATCCATCGAATTCTCATTACGAGTGGCTTTAATCTGATAAGTGTCGCTCTTTGCCTCGTACAGGTATAATGAATAATTTGCTGAGTACAGTACATCACTTATTAACAATAGGATTAATTCAAAGCTCTTATCTATACCTTTTGATATATCAAGTATTTTTAGTATACGTTCATTAGTAAGGCTTTCATTCTTTTTTGCAGCAATATTTCTTTTTTGTAGTAATAAAAATACAAATACAACTATATTTATTATTATTAAAATTATCAATATTAATATATAATTCTTTTCGACAAATAACATAATGTCATTAATAATAGTACTAGCATATTGCATTATTGTCATATTTATATTCAATCCTTTCTTCAGGCACAAAACTGGAGTGAAAGAAAATATATTTTAACACTCTCATTCTCTAGTTACAGTATCACAATAAGTCATTTTCTTTAACCTTATAACTCGTTTTGGTCAATTATATCCTTAGTACTCTCGTTGTTTTTGAGCTTTTCGATTGCAAATTGCTGTGTAAGCTCTTTAAGTCTATTCTCAAGACTTGATATATGCACAGATTGATACATAGAAATGATAAACAATATAACGGTAGCTATAAGAAACATAAGTGCAGGAGGGTAGTCAACCCCAATAAATTTAGCTATATTATCAAGTAGTTCAGGAAATACTGAAAAAGCAAATATAAGAACACTACCAAACAACCAATAAATGGAGATATTTTCATTTATTTTTTTCTTAACTAATAGATATATTATAAAAAATGAAAATGAAAATCCAATAACAATTATTAATAACCTAAGATATAAGCTCATTTTCACAGCTTCCTTTCTCAGTAAATTTTTCTCTTAAAACTACAATAATTATACTCAAGAAAACCTTTATAAAGTAATATATTGGTTTAAGCCCAGAATGCATACTCTCTCCGTTTTCTCTATAATGCATAACTGCGGGGATTTCTTTAATTCTATACTTAAATCGTAGCATCCTTATTATAATATCTGCATCAGGATAATCACCAGGATAATTACCCATTGTTGAATAGTATTTGTATGTTCTGTGATTTAGTCCTTTCAGCCCAGATGTTGGGTCTTTTATTTCATTACCCGTTGTCAATTTAATTAACATCCTAAAAAAAGACAATGCTATTTTTTTTAGAATACCAACATTATACATTTTCTCGCTAATGAATCTTGAGCCAATTACTATATCAAACTTATTGGTATGTAGTTCATTCATAATATTTAGTATATTATTGATATCATGTTGACCATCAGCATCAAACTGAATTACATACTCGTAATTTTTTTTTAGGGCATATTTAAACCCAGTTTGCAGAGCTGCTCCATATCCTAAATTATAAGGATGTGAAACATAGCTTATCTTTAGCGATTTCAAAATCTCCAAGGTACAATCCTTTGACCCATCATTAACGACCAAAACATCTAATTCATTTATTTCAAGCTCATTAATACTTGTGATAACTTTTTCGATGTTCTGTTCTTCATTATATGCGGGTATTATAAGTAAAGTTTTCCCCATTTTTAGTTCCCCCATTAGCATTTCGTTGAATTTGTTTTTCTATACTTATTTATCTAGCTTTAGTATTCTTATGCTTGTCCAATAAACAACTGCAAATAATACACAGACGGATAAAACATAAGTCATTATATAGTATATATCGGTATACACTCTTAAATTATACCATATTTTTTGAAAGAATAACATTAAAATAGCAACAGGAATGTTAGCTATAATAACGTATATTATTCTAATAAATAGTTTTTTAAATTGGAGACCAATGTATTTTTTTAATAATGTTAATATACATAATGAACTTAGTAGGCTTGCAATAGCAGCACCTACTCCAATTCCAGCAAGCCCCATGTGGTTAACCAAAAAGTAATCTATACCTATATTAAAAATTGAATAGACAAAAAACACGAAAAAGGGCATCTTTAGCTTACCCAATGCCAGAAAATACTTAAGTGAAATAGCCGATATCCCTAAACCTACAATAGCAAACGAGTAACCCTTTAATAGATTAGAGGTAATGGTAAGTGAGCTCATATTAAACGCACCACGCTTTAGTAGTATCCATAAAATCGGTTCTCTTAAGATAAGGATACCAATAGAAATAGGTATGGTTATAATAAGTGTTAATATAAGAGTTTTTTCTATCTGAGCTTTAAAACCTTCATTTTCATTGTGTCCCTTGAGCTGTGATAGCTTTGGCAGAATTACATTACCTATCGCCGCAACAAATACCCATATAGGAAACTGAACTAATCTGAAGGTATAATTCAAGCCAGCGATACTACCAGCCCCTAATCTTGAAGCAAAGTAGCGTTCTGCGAATTGAATCAGATAGGTACAAACCAATATGCCTATATAAGGGAAAAGAATACACATAATTTCAGAGAAAAGCCTTCTGGATTCTATCTTATTTATATTTGTATATTCAATACCTCTAGTCATTTGAGGATTAGAATTTGCTAATAATAGTTTTTTTATACTTATATAAGCTGGGATCATTGCGAAAGCAAGCATACCAATTACTGCAATAAGTATTATGTATGCAAGTCGATTTATTCCTACATCAATTGGTGACTTTGAACTAATTTCTGCAATGAGTCCAATTAAGAATATAGCGTTAAATATTATGGGTATCATAGAAGCTGATTTAAAATAACTCGTGGAATACAAAATTGATACACACACTCCGATTAAAGGGAATATAACAATTGATGGGAGTAGTGTATCAAGTATTGCTAATACAATTCTAAAATCAGTTGTAGATAGATTTGGATTTATTATATTTAGTAAATTACTTCTGGTTATATAAACAGTAATATATAGACCTATCGATATAAATATAATAACTAAAAGTATCTTTTTAATCAGGTTAGTTAATAATTCGACATTCTTTTTCGCAATCAGAATTGAGAAAACTGGTACACAAGCCACCCCTATAGCAGAAGATAGTAAGCAATTACCAAGAGTATCTGGTATAAAAAATGCTAAATATAAAGCATCAGCTTCTTTTGAAGTTCCTAAATAGGCAGCTGACATAATATCCTTTAATAAAGCAATTACAGCCAAAACAATATTAATTAAAGAAACCCAGATTATAGTTGTATTTATATCAAATTTGATTTTTTTTAGAATCATTGTGTAAACCTCTTTCTGCTCCTTTATAGTGTTTACTTCCTGCAATATTAGTAAAATTAGTCAGTAAAATCAACTTGTTAAATTATGATATCTTTCATTAAAGCTGTCATCGTTAATAATTGAGCCTAATGCTTTAAACTCAAAATCTTTGAGTAGCTTTTCTAGTTTTATAGCGTTGTTTTTAATATTATAATAATGTATAAACTGTTTATGTATCCCTGTCTTTATGCGTGGTTGTCCCAAATCAAATTCCCAGGGGTGAAAGTATACCATACCATCTCGCTGTTTACTGACTAGCTTCAAAAGGTATTTTGTACAAAGGTAAGGCATAAATCTAAAATAAAATCCCCCTGAAAAAGGCATTTTTATACCCTTTAGCTTGAAAATAGTTTGGGGGAATTCTATAATATTTAGTCGTTTGCCATTTATGATTGGTTTAAAGGGTATTTCCAATGCGTTTTTAAAGCCTGATAAGGGTGTATTGAAGGGCTGTATGCTTGAGTCACATATAAAGCCTAGTTCATCTAATACCTCTAAAACCCATAAATTGTTACTGTTTATTGTCCAAGATGGAGCTCTGTGTAGCACCACCTTTTTTGAAATTATGCTTTCTAATATATCTCTTGACTCAATAATATCCATTTTGAATGATTCTTGATTGAAATCAAATAGCTTTTTATGCCACATACCATGTGTTCCAATCTCGTGACCTGCAAGGTCTATTTTTTTTACAAGCTCTGGGTGTTTTTTAGCAACGCACCCTAGTATGAAAAATGTCGCTTTTGTGCTATTTTTCTCTAGTATATTCAGTATTATTTCTGTACTGCATACGACACGATCATCACAGCTACTCCAGAATTTTCTATCGAAATTAAAATCATGTGTCATATACCAGTCTTCTACATCTATTGTTATAATATTACTCATAAACCCCTCTTACCTTCTTATTATAAATTTCCACATATTTATATCAAATAAGTATCTTAAGCAAGCTAATATAAAGCCCAGAAAAGGCAATGGATCAGCTATAGATATTATATCATCATGTAAGCCCTTTCTTCTACCTGAAAAAAACGAAGGATTCATTCTAAACCTATCCTTATTTGCGATAAAATGTAGTAAATCGCCTGGAAGAAGGTTTCTTGAAAGTATATCTTTTTTGTAATCAAAGCACTCTGTGCAAGGTTCTTCGATAGCAAGCTTGTATAAAAGATACGGAAAATCAACCCCTGATAAAACTGCAACATTTACTGGATTCCAGAAACGTGGGTTGATTTCAAGTAACATAGGGCGATTGCTCTTAGGGTCTATCATAAATTCTAAGTCAGCTACACCATACCACTTAAGATGTTCAAGTACTTTTTTAGATATTTCAACTAATTCAGGGTAGAAAACACTTTTTTGTACAGTGCTAGGTCCATTTTCAATTGGGAAGAGTCGCACTTCTTCATAAACGAAGGAGGCTTTTAGTTC
The DNA here is from genome assembly GCA_003251775.1 of Clostridia bacterium. Taxonomy (GTDB): domain Bacteria; phylum Bacillota; class Clostridia; order DSM-8532; family SZUA-474; genus SZUA-474. The sequence continues at coordinate 26,315 of QKEK01000020.1, forward strand.
TGTGTTTTCGCCATATAGCAGGCACACGTCAAATTTTTTGCCACTTCCCAAGTAATCTTGAATTATAGGGAAGGGGAATTTATTATGTATCTGTATATATACAGATAGAAGCTCCTCTTTTGACTGTGCTATTTTAATTCCACGAGAGCCTGAGCTTATCCTAGGCTTTATTATTACAGGATACTTAAGCTCATTACCTAGGCAATCAAGCTCATTTAAATCCTTAATAGTATATGTATTTGGTATATCTACACCTATCAAATTACAGACAGAAGAGAATAAGCCTTTATCCAATACGCTTTGATAGCTTTCTAAAGTCGGATAAGGTAGTATACATTTGTTTTTTAGGTTCTCCCTAATATCAGAGGTGATTTTCATAATTGTATCGTCCATAGGGAAAAGAACGCTATCAGGATATTTTTTCAATGTATTTAAAAGCCAGTTAATAAACTCTTGTTTATCTTTTTTTGGGTCGGGATAAACAAGAAACTTGTGTATGTACTTTGAAAATGCTCCTATAGCAAACCTCGTTTTTTCACACGCGATTACCTTTATTCCTTTTGAACCAAGTGAACGAATACATGCGAGGGTTTTTGTTAATTGAGCGTCTGTTAGAATTACCGTTTTCATAGCTTAGTTATTCTCCAATCCAGTTTATTTGCTCCTATCAAATAATTTCTGTATAAGCATTTTTTAAAAATGTTATTCCCTACTGTATAGGTTGTGAAGTCTTTTTATAACTGAGTTAATTGAATATTTATCCTTAATTTCATTATAAGCGTTCTCAGATAGTTTTTTTAATAACCCTTTGTCTTTGCTTAGTGTAAGAATTGCATTTACTATAGATTCACTATTCTTTTCTTCTACTAATATTGCATTTTCATAGTTTGAAAGTAATTGTCCTAAGCCTCCACTTGAAGTCGAAATTATAGCTAATCCACAAGACATGGCTTCTAATAGTGACATGGGTGTTCCTTCTATATTTCCCAAATTACTTATTGAAGGAATAACAAATACATCCGAAGTGTTATAGTATTCAACTAACTCCTTTTGTTCAATATTACCTAAAAACTCAACATAAGGTTTTAGCTTGTTGTTTTCAGTATAACGGATCAATTCTCCTTTTTCTGGTCCATCTCCTGCAATAAATAATTTTATTTTAACTTGACTTACTAAATTTTTCATTGCTTGAAGTACAAATTTTACTCCTTTTGACTGAATTAATCTTCCGCTATAGATTAATATAAGCTCTTCTTCAGTAATTAAATGCTTTTTTCTAATATTTTGTCTTGTAAAACTATCAAAGCGGTAAAACAACTGTGTGTCTACAAGATTTCTAATAATCGTCAATTTGCTTTTGTTAGTATGCTTAGAAATTAGTTCATATGAGTAGTTTGAGACACAAATAATTTCTTGTGCTCTTTTATACGCTTGTATTTCTTTTTTAAATAGTACTTTGCTCAATAAAGAATCCTTACCTATAATACGCGTAGCGGTACCGCTGTTATACAGGTGACCATGAACAGTCAAAACAAGTTTAATATTCTTTTTTTCACACAATTTATATACTGCGTTGCAGGAATTTATATCCTGACAATGAATAACATCATACTTAGATTTTTGTATATCAAAATAGACACTCATTTTAATTTTTAGGTTAACAAGCATAAACGCTAAGTAAAAAAACAAATCAATGTCCAAAATTCGTTTTATAATCTTAAATTGAATTTCTTGAATATAACTAATTTTATTTATTTTACTATTTATTGGGCATAGGATTTTTGCTTCATTGCCATTTTCACTTAACCCTTTTTTTATTGTCTCTATATAGGAGTTTACACCCCCTTTAATTGGCATTACAGAGCTAACAATTAAAACATTCATTTTATTTACCTTCCCATTTCAAAAGATTTATTGGATTCGAACCATTTTGCGTAATTTTATATACTTTAATATTAGAATTTTCATAATATATTTCAGTATTGTTATGATTATTCAATGCTTCTTCAGCCCAAAAGTATGCCTTTGATTGAATAATCTGTCTGGAGGTTTTATCTTTATAATAATCACTTAAGTTAGGAGGTTCTTTTGGAAATGGCATCAGTGAATACTCCATATTAACGTCTTCACCTGAAAATAATGATTTCTTCTCTACAACAAGAAAAATATAATCAGTAGTGAATTTAAAAGAATCTGATTTTTCATTAATAGCCTTAGTAAACTCCCATATTTGAGTATGGCGTCCATAATCTTCAACATAGTTATAGTGCTCTTGAGTTGAAATAATAGTCCAGTTCAGTGGTGGATATTCATTCTTTATTTTTAAATAAACCTCAACATTCTGGTCATATTCATATTGCATACCTATGGGAGATTTTATATAAGTACCTGTTAAGTAAATTGATATAATAAAAGTTACTAATATAACAAAGCTTATTCTTCTATATCGCTCTTTATAAGACACATTGATATTAACCTTATCTTTAATTAAGCATATAGCTAAGCCAATAACAACTGGAATTAATATAGAAAGAAAAATTCCTATTCTGTTAACGTCCATTAATATGGGTAATCCAAACTTTTCAGCTCTGTAAAGTATGTACAATAAAATAGTTATAGCCAAATATCCAAAATAGAAATAATGCTTTTTATTATTTACACTGATTTCCTTTATTAGATACGTTAGCAAAATAATAGTTAGAATAAGAAATACTATAAGAGTTAAATTGTTTTCAACATCAAGTAGACTAGTTATTCTGATGGGTGAAGTTATTTTAATAGATGCTGCATTTTTTGCATAGCCAAAAGAACCATTTAAAGGTATATTTAAAATGAAATATCCAATACCTAATGGCAACAAGCCCAATATTACTGCACTTCCCATGACAAGCATAACATCTATAAACTTTCTAATCATTGCCTTGAGATTTAATATAACAACTACTAAATATGCTATACTCTGTAAAATAAAAACATAAGGGTGAATTAAAATTGTAAGTGCCAGACATTCACCAGATAAAATCAAAAGCTTAGTATTCTTGGTTTTTAAAAATTCACATATAAAATAGATACCTGGCAGAAAAAAAATGGTAGCATATTCTTGAGGTAGTGGTGAAATTTGACGCCAAATATCACTTGGAAGCCCAGAGTAAATAACATAAAAAATTAAGCTAGTTACAATCACAAAAGTACTCTTTGTATTTTTAACCAATATATACATAATTGATAACACAATCAAAACACCAGTTAAAGGACCTATGAACCTCATTATATAATATGGATCCATAATAAATGTTTTACTTAATGCAGAAATAATAGCGTGAAATCCAGCAGGATATACTCCAGCAGTTACTGTGTCAAATTTAGCGATTTCAGGTGCATAAATCTTGTTGTTCCCAAGAAATTTAACTAAAGTTAAATGAACATATGAGTCAGAAGCACCAAAATAGAGGTGTATAATTGAATGCTTAAATCGGGTATACACAGTTACTACCAAAATAAAAAGTAAACATATATTGTTTGGTGAGTTAACTATAAACATTACAAAGTATTCCTTTAAACTCTTAATTTTATAATAAACAGATATAAGTCTTTTTTTAAAATATAATGTGTAGCTATGGCTATACTCTCTCATATCAAGAAAATTTATTATTTCAGGTACCTTTTTATTTTCTTTTATAGTAAAGTAATCTTTAATTTTTCTAATAATATAGACAACAAACAGCATATATGTAATTATAGAAAAAGTTTCATATAGCTTTAAAAAAGATAAAAGGTGAACTGCAATAATAACAATAGTATTTGAATGAATAAGGCTGATAAATAATTTATCTAAACATGTGTCATATTTTTGTTCATATTCTATCAGGGTTGATGGAATAAATATAAACACGACAGTGTATGTTATTAAAAATTTTATTAAAGGTAATATTGTAAACTCAAAAAACAATTATATCCCCACCTTACTCCCAAATTTGTTGAGTGTTACCATCTTTATCTATATCCTTCATTATATAATAAACAATCAGATTATCATCCTCGTAAAAAATCTCCAAATTCTTCTCGTTTTTAATATAATTATCTATCCATTCTAATAACCTCTGGTTGTCTTTTTCCAGCTCTTCATAAAAGCCTTGTAGGTTAGTAAAATTGGTAGTAAATATCTTTTTTTGATAAAAAATAAATATATTATTTGCAATATTTTTATCATTATTTATTTCTTCTTTATTTGCATTGGGATATGTGCCTAAAAAGTTCTTAATATCATCATTAAAGCCTTTGCCCAAAGCCAGTGAATAAGCACCCTCACCAGTATAGATTGTAGTCCATTGGGTTGGTCTTATGCTTTCATTTATCCTTAAATGAGCTTCTACTATACTATCATGCACCATTTTGTAAGGCTTAATTGGCATATAATATCCTTCGTAAATTCTTCCATAGCTAGTTGTCGAGAAAGCAACTATTAACACTAATACATACTGAAAAATCTGGTTAAATTTAGTTTTTTCTATCAGCTTAGCTAAAGTAATACTATAAAAAGAGGCAATCCCAAGGGGGATAACTAAAGCCCACAAATGAATAGCTCTTGTCTCGATAACCTCGTTTTTAGTTATTATTGGAGCAAAATAATATACAATAAAGGTCGCTACACCAATAATAGAGATGTACTTCTCTGATGATAAAACAAAAATTCCCTTATCCCTTATTAATGAGTATATAAGCAAGCAAAGCAAGCTGATTATTGTTAGTATATCAAAAAAGCTTAACGATTTAAAGGTAATATTCACCACTTGGCTAGTTAGATATTCAGCAGAAGTGCTGAATATCTCTGCCCCTAGCAGTTTCCCAAGTACATATGGAATCAGTACTGCTACACAGGAAATCATTCCGGCTGTTATTAATGCAAGAATAGCTTTATAGTTCTTTTTTATTCCATTTAGCACTAAGAACATAATGACTATACATATACTCATTACAACTAAAGCATACGGAATCAAATGAACATATGCAGTTATAATTAAGCCACTACTACCTGCAAACAAATAGGAATTCAGTCGTGTTCTATAGTACAAGAAAATAAAATATATAGTAGGAAAAGCAAATAGTAAAGCAAATTCCTGTGAATTAGTAGCTACCTGTCTTTCAAAGTCACCCTGTCCTAATATATGTACTCCTAAAATGCCATATATAAATGCCGCCAATAGGCCTGCGGCTTTATTTGCTGTAAATCTTGAAGCCGCAAAGTATAACCCTAGAACAATCATTAAGCTACATAATGGTCCAGTATAATTTACAATATATATATTATCTATAAATGCAAACTTTTTAATAAATGCCATTGTAATATGAAAGCCTCTTGGGTAAATACCACCGCCGTTTTGATAAAAAAGAACTCTTTCGCAAATATTTTGCATCCATGCCATAACACTAAATGCATCAGACATCGAAGGAGCGGCATGCTTTGTGGGCTCTGAAAAACGAAGATATGCTGAGTACCCAATTATACTAAAAAATGACAAGTAAAAAAGTAAATTACTACTTAATGATTTATAAACAATAGATTTTTTATTATTTATCAAACTTCTGGTTTTTGAATTGTAATCCTCAACATTATTTTTATCAAAAACATCAAAAATTCTTATTTTTATACCTTCTGTGAGCTCTCTAATATTATATATGGAATTTCTTGAGTACCTAAAAACAATAACAAATCCGATTACTGCCATGACTGTAATAATCTCAAACAATTTAGTTACAACAAGTACATAACCTAGTGTAATCAAAAAGGCGACCATCTGTAAAAAATTCATATACAGTTTTTCTGTAAGAGCATCATCTTTTTTGCTAAACACAAAATGAGGTAATAAAATATATAAAAAGAATAATGAAATAGAGTATTTACTTAAGTTAATAATCTGATTTAGTACATCCCCATACATATTCTCACCCCCTATGAGCCTGCATAGATATAATAATCCAAATCTCTTAGCAGTATAATAACCTTATAAGTAGACAATACAAAAAAGACTATTGTACCAATAAGTAATCCATACACGGCATCCTCATACTCAAATCTTCTACTAAGAATAAATCCTACAATAATATTAACATATAACGCTTTTGTAAGAGACCATGTTACTAGTGATGGCTGAGAGAAGGAAAATAGAATAACTGAATTCAGTAAGGCAATAGCTAAGGTAGTATATGAAATAAGTGAAATAAGAAATACCTTTCTAGTTATTTTACTGGACATAATATCTGTTTCAATAAAACGATCAAAAACAAAAATATCTTTTCCGTTAATATAATATACAAGTAAATAAACCACAATTGCACTTATGATAGAGACTACTCCAATTACTATAACTCTGGATATGTAAAGTGAAAGATATTTTCGGTTTAGAGTAGTATTCTCAGAATGTAAATAATTTTTTTGATTAAGCTCTAAATCAGTCATTAGCTTTGTCACAACAACCTCACTAACCCCTATGGGTATAATAAGTGTTAGCAAGGAAAAGTCTAGTCCCAATTCATACTGACCCTTAAACCAAATTATATATGGCATAAAATCTTGGTTTCTTGACCATGCCAACAAGCGATCTACAAACAAAAAGGTAAAATAAAGAAAACCATAGTAGAAATACGGAGCAACACCGTAAAGAATAATAGACATTCTTGGTAAGGATGCCTTTATTCCTCTTTCCATCTTATCCTCAGATGTATTAAAATAATAAATGACTATGAGCATTCCCAAAACTGTTACTATAAAAAGTGAGATGATTTGTGCGGTAATAATATATACACCAAACACCTTAAATAGTAAATAAACCAAACCTATACCTGTTAATATTAAGCCTGTAAACAGCAATTCTTTTCTTAATATATACATGACAGTAACTGACAACCATATGGTGCTAAGGAAAAAGAAATACAGCACTATGATTAAAGACATATTTATAGATATCATTCTTATAAAAAGATTCACCAAGAAAAAGACAACAGAAACAATTGCACATACAAAATAGCCTACCCGAACAAAATAAAAGGTCATTTGTCTTGCCATTCTATAGTAACCCTGTACAATATAATAAAAGCCTCGTCGTGCGATTGCCTGTGTAAAGCCCCCTATAGCCATAAAGCTCATTATGGTACCTATTGCAATACTTGTTGCTAATTCTAACGATAAATAATAATATGACCATAGTGAAAATCTTAAAAATAGCATAGCAAATACTGAGAGAGCCATTGGCAAAGCAAAAATTACTCCTCTTAAAAAGCTAGTTACTAGTAAATATACATGCTCCCCAAAAGAAATCCTTTTTGTCAATTCAAACTGAGTACCTGTTTTTTTTGAATTAATATTTTCCCATATGGAAACAGCAAGTGAAAAAACATCCTCATAACCAAAGGTTTGCTGCACCTTACTGTTATTCCATCCCATGGATTCCAGAAGTGCAGAAATCTCAAGCATATCCTCAGGCTGGGATTGTCTTTTTTGAATGTCTTTAACTAAATTTACGTATACATCCTTTTTGCTATTATCTTTTAGTATTACGTCACCCAATTTAATCACCCAATTCTGGAAGTAGCATATTTATGATTAGTTCTGGCATCTTACCTTCTATAGTGCATAAATCTATAGTTTCACTAGTTATTATTTGATTTTTTGCAATTATTATCTTACCATTCTTGCTCAATATATCTTTTCCTGAGACTTTCCCAATAATATAGTTCATTTGCAATAGTTTAATTTCTTCCTTTAGCTTTTCTTTTTCGTTATCTTTATTTTCAGAGCTATCTGCATTTATTTGCACATCTCTATTTTCAATGCTATTAGCATTTTTGTTCGTATTTTTATTTTCAATGTCTTCAGCATATTTGTTCGTATCTTTATTTAAGCTGATTTGTTTTTCTGTATTCATAGTGTTAGTATTAATATCAGTCTTGACTCTATTTTTCATTTCATTCTTTTTATCTATAAAATCTTTATTGGGTTTAGAGTTACTAAGTGCTATATCAGTATCCCAAAATGAATTATTTTTTTGCATTGACGGCAAATTGATTGTATAAGCCACAGTATTTTTATTTGTTAGTACCTCAGGTGCAGTTGCAACAACCTCAAGCATAGAATTAGATAATGTTTTAAGAGATTCTTGAATGAAAAGTGCTTTTGTTTCTATTCCATCTTTGTCTTCTCTTACATTACTGATAGATAAGCCGTCAGCAGTTATAGGATACGGTATGTTATTCCAATACAATGAAGAGCTAAGGCTTTTGTTGCTTTGGTTTTCATCTTCAGTTTTAACAATATCTTTTTTCTCAACCAATTCTGTTTTATTACTATTATCTACATCCTCAGCTTCAAAAGAATTTGTTTTTAATCTTGCTCTATCTCTGTATTGTATGATTTTTGCAGTTACTCTCTCTGTCTTGGTCTTTTCATCCCTTAATACATCTTTTTTATCCGCCACTTTTGTCTCTGCTGTCTCAAATGCTTCTAACGCCTCTAACTCTTTTTCTATTTTCTTCAAAACATCAAGGGTGTTAACAAATTCTGTATAAGCTTCTCTATGGCTAACCTTTAACGCATCAATTCTCTCTTGCAATTCATTATTATTCTTATTAATCGTTTCTTTAGAAAATGTGGTATAGCTTTCTATTACTATATCTATGTTATCAACTGCATAATTCAATAAGGATAGTGAGTAAGGGATGTTTTTTATATATTTTTTTAGCTCCGAATGCTCCTTCTGCAATTCGGTATACATTAGATTGTACTTTTCAATCTCACTCTCTATTGATTTTGCGTTAATCTCGCCACTCTCCATTAAATTTTTAATGTAAGCATCTGTATTATTTACATCAACGCCAAACATTACTTTATTTAGTTCTTTAATCATTAGCATAACCTCACTACATTTTTAAAATCTCATTTAGCTTATCAAGCACCGATTTAATGGTTAATTCTACACTTTCTTTTTCCTGCTGTATCAATTTTGTTTTCTCCAGCCATTCTTTCTCACTTAAACCATATTTATCAAAAGAGCTTTTCATATTAATACTATTTTCAATATAATTATCAAACAATCTTTCCTTTATGCTTTTCTCTAAGCTTGTATAAGCCTCTTTTTCTCTATTTAATCTTTCTATCTCTATTTTTAATATATCTGCCTTTTCTTTTATATCGTCATACATCTTCTGTAAATTAATAGTCTTCTTCTCATTATCCTCTTCGATGGTCTTAATATATTCATCGACATCTTGCTTCCTATAACCCCAAATAGACCCGTTTGTTTTCTTCTTTTTATCCATACTATCCGCTCCTAAACAAAAAATAATTAACATATATTAACTCCACCATGCATTTGGCACAAATAACGCCTGTAAGCGGTCTTCAAGACATTTCGTCTTGGCGATTTAACGAACTTCATTAGAATTTCTATCAAATTTGAAGTTCGTTAAACGCTTACATATTAACAACAAATCAAGAAATATTTTAACTGCTTACAAACCTACGCTGTATTCTGGTTTAATAAACTTGTCAAAAGATTTGCTTTTGTTATTTCAAGCTCAGCCTCTTTGTGCATACCAAGCTTTTCATACGCTTCTGCAATTGATAGTAATATAATAGGAATAGATATTGCTTCTGGATTTATTTCAATTGCTAGTCTAAATTGCTCAATTGCTTCTGTATAATGACTCATTTTCAGCAAGGCATAGCCCTTTATCAATATCTGCTGTTGTTGTGTTTCTAAACTACCAGCTTTATGACTGTCTTCTTCATAGTTCAAAATTCCCATACTCAATGATATATATGTTTTCATATAGTTCTGCAAAAAATTTCCTATCGTAAAAAGATTCAAGGCTCTTTGTCTCGCTTCTTCACCCATATCATACCTCAATGAAGGATTCATAAGTAGCTTAAGTAAGCTTGTTGCCATTTGTTGATAATCCATTGGGTTTACTAAAAAGCCTGTATCGCCAAGAGCCTCAGCGACCCCACCAACGTCAGTTGCTACCACAGGTTTGCCTGATAGCATTGCTTCAATAACAGAATAAGGAAATGCTTCAGATATACTTGAAAGAGCTACTACATCACCACTTTTATAGGCAGCGGCTACATTTGAGGTATGACCCGCTAAAATAAAGGTTTCAGTTAAACCAAGCTCCTTTATTAAATCCTCACATTCCTTTTTATATATAGGCACAGTAACAGACCCATAAACAATAAACTTTACATTAGGTATATCTCTTTTTACAAGCGCAGCTGCTCTTATCATTGTAATAATATCCTTAATAGGGTCAATTCTTGCTGTCATAACTACTGTTGGTTCGGGCGTTTTGGGTACACTTGCTTCACTAGATAAAAAAACCGACTTTTCTACACCATTATAAATTACTTTGATCTTCTTTTTGTCTACTCCAAGCTTTTCTTCCCATTTGGTATTATACTCGCAAACTGGAGAAACCTGATCGGCAAAGTGATAGTTTACTGATACAACCGACTGAACCATTCTAATTAAGAAGGTATTCATAAATGACGAGTATTTCCTTTGAGATAATGATAGGTACTGTTCTCTTAAATAAACACCGTGCTCAGTAAGCAAAAAGGTTGTCTTGTTCTGCATCTTAGACACTACACACGGGATACCACAAAAAGCTGCTGCAGTGGCATGAGCAACATTTACATATGGTACAGGCGTATTAATTATGTTAAAAAATCTGTACACCCATAGTAGTGTCTGAATCATAGAATACACACCAGCTTGTGGCAATTTATTATGAGCATCTATTATATATTTACTAGTCAATTCCTTATATATATTCCAGGTCACTTGGGATTTAAAGCTCTTTTTATATTCATACTTCTGAAAGTAATTATAAAGTCCAAATACCGCATCTCCAAATTTTTCTGGATCCTTTTTTACAGATAGTATATCTTCAATCAATATCTTGAAATAGGGAATAAAATACTTACTTATAGCCTTATCAGTAGTCATTTTCTTTGAAAGATAAATTTTGGAAAATGGAGTAGTTAAATGCTCACTAGGCTCTTCAGTACCCCACAAGGGTACCTTAATAAGAGAAGCATTTTCTGGCAATGAAAACTTCTGAGTAACATAAGGATTCATTATTACACTGAAAACAGTAAAGTCAATATCAGGCAATTTATTGATAAGCAAATCACACCAAACACTTACGCCTCCTTGATGGAAGGGGTAAGTACCTTCGGTTGCCATCATCACTTTTATCTTTTCTCCCATTAGCTTTTTTTCCTCCACATTTACTGACAAATGCTTTGTTATTTTAGTCGGCTTTTTTAATATCTATATACAATTATCATATTTATTGTAGCTTTGATAGAAGAATTATATCATATTTTCGGGTATTTGTATACCTAAGTTGTATTTGAGTATATTGCGTTGTTGTATATTTATACGCTATTTTGCGTTATTTTGAATAAATATACATAAACACTGCACTTATTGAGTATAATCTTGCATAAATATGTAACAACGCAAAAAGCTTGTATTTAAATCAAATTAGTATAAACTGAGTAGAATTTTTAGATGATTAGTATTTTTTAATGAAGTGAACTGGTCTAGTATCTATTTAACTAGTAAATGGACAGTCTCTTGAATTATGCATTATGTTAGGGGTAAGAGGTAAATATCCACATTAAATTGTGAGTATTTCACAAAAAAAAATTAAAAAATGATTGACATCATTAAAGGTAGGATGTATAATGAATTACATAAGGTTAAATTAATAATACAAATGTTAATAATTCTTAATAAGTTTAATCATCCTACGTTATACATAATACTATAAAGGGGAGATATAATGAATAAAGTATGCTTCTTGGAAGAAAAAGCACAAGAAATGAGGAGAAATATTGTTACTATGATTCATGAGGCAAAGTCAGGACATCCAGGAGGAGCACTTTCTGCCACTGATATAGTTACAGTTCTTTATTTCAATGAGCTAAGAATTGATCCAAATCAGCCCAAAATGAAGGAAAGGGATAGAGTTGTTCTTTCAAAGGGTCACACCTGTCCAGTTATATATGCTGCATTGGCAATGAAGGGCTTTTACGAAATGGAGGAGATATATAATCTAAGAAAAATGGGCTCAATTCTTCAAGGACATCCGTGTATGAAGAAGGTTCCTGGTCTTGATATGACAACAGGCTCATTGGGACAGGGCTTGTCGGCAGGTGCAGGCATGGCTTTTGGAGCAAAATACGACAAGCTGGACAGCAGGGTTTATGTAATTATGGGAGACGGAGAAATTCAAGAGGGGCAGGTATGGGAGGCAGCAATGACAGCTGCTAAATATAAGCTTGATAATCTTGTTGCCTTCGTTGATGCTAATAACCTTCAGGTTGATGGACACTGTACAGATATAATGCCAGTGGAACCAATCGACAAGAAATGGGAAGCATTTGGTTGGGAAGTAATTAAGATAGATGGACACAGTATTCCGCAAATACTTGAGGCTCTTGAGGCTGCAAAGAAAGTTAAGGATAAGCCCGTCTGTATCATTGCTAAGACAGTAAAAGGTAAGGGCGTTTCTTATATGGAGGATGTTTGTGAGTGGCATGGAATTGCCCCAAATAATGAGCAATACGAGATTGCCATGAAGGAATTGGGAGGTGCAGTATAATATGAGCAACGAGAAGAGAATGATACCTACCAGAGATGGCTTTGGGGATGCAATTGTTGAGCTTGCAAAGGAAAATGAGAATATATTTCTTATAGATTGTGATATATCTAAATCGTGTAAAACAACAAAATTTGCAAAGGCAATACCTGATAGACATATCAATGTTGGAATTGCTGAGCAGAATGCAGGTACATTTGCAGCTGGTCTAGCTACAATGGGTAAGATACCTTTTATTAGTACATATGCTGTTTTTGGTAGCATGAGAATGTTGGAGCAGATAAGAACATCTGCATGCTACCCACATTTAAATGTTAAGGTTGCATGTAGTCATGGAGGGCTGACACCAGGGAATGATGGGGTTACACATCAGGCTATAGAGGATATGGGCATATACAGAACTATACCAGGTATGACAGTAATAATGCCAGCAGATTACAATGCTACAAAGAAGCTTGTTATAAAAGCAGCTGAATACGATGGACCTGTGTATTTAAGATTTACCAGAGATCCACTTCCTATTTTTTACGGTGAGGATGAAGAATTTGAAATAGGAAAGGGTAAAGTAATAAAAGAGGGAAAGGATATTTCATTAATCGCAATTGGTGATGCTCTTCACCAGGCAATAGCTGCAGCAGATGAGCTTGAAAAAGAGGGTGTAAGTGTTGAGCTTATCGATATGCATACGCTGAAGCCACTTGATATTGAGCTGGTTGAAAAAACACTTAGTAAGACTGGTAAGATTATTACAGTAGAGGATCATAATATTTTTAATGGTCTAGGAAGTGCTATTGCAGATGTAATAGCAGAGAAAGGTAAGGGCATAATGAGAAAGGTTGCACTTAAGGATACCTTTGCTGAGTCTGGGGATTACTACAAGCTATTGGAAAAGTATGAGATGGACAGCAAATACGTGTTGAAAATGGCTCGTGAGTTGTTGTAGAATGATTAGTAACAAATCCTGAGCATTTTTAGTCCTTTTAGCTTTATTAAACTAAGTATTGAATAAAGCAAAAAAAATAGCTTTATTCTGATATATGCTCTGTAATAGGAGCATCTCAAACTATTATTTTTCCATTAAAACTGCGTATTTCAAAAACGCATAAATTTAGAAGGAGGATTTGTAATGAGAAAAAAACTAAGTTTGGTAGTAGCAGTGATTTTGGTAGTAGCAACGATGTTTACTGCTTGTAGCACAGGTGGAACCGAGAAATACCCTACAAGACCAGTTAACCTGATTGTACCGTTTGGTGCAGGTGGTGGTACAGACGTATGGAATCGTGCTTTAGCGGCAGCGATGGAAAAATCATTTGGGCAGAAAATATTAGTAAACAATATGCCTGGTGGTGGACCTGGTGGAACAGGTACAGCTTATGTATGGGGACAAAAACATGATGGTTACTCAATAATTGGTACGTCTGAAACACCATTAACAATTCCTGTTATGACACAGGATATGAATCAGACCTCAAAGGACTGGGAATACTTTATTGCAGGTGGTTCACCTGGGTTACTCCTGGTTAACAAAAACAGTGGAATTAAAGATATGCAATCATTAATTGATGCGGCAAATGCAAAGCCAAAGGAAATAAAGATTGCAAGTACAAATGGAGGACTATGGTTCCTGCTTGCAAATCTATTACCAAATTATGGTGATGTTCCTCTGGGGAATACAACTTATGATGGAAGCAGACCTGCTATTACTGCTTGCGTATCTGGTGAGACAGTGGCAGTAGCGGCATCAGCTGGTGAAGTTGCTGATTTCATAAAGTCTGGAGATCTTATACCACTTGCAGTGTTTGACAAGGAAGGCTATGATTTTCCTGGTTTAGGTCAAATAGAAGCAATAATCTCAAAAGTACCAGCAGTCGACAAGTATTTACCACTAAAGCAGTTTATTGGATTTGCAGTACCGAAGGATGTTCCAGAAGAGGTTAAGAGCAAGCTTAAAGAGGCTTTTGCAGCAGCTATGAGTAGTGAAGAAATTAAGAAATTTGCTGATGAGCAGTATGCTGTTATATACAACCTTACAGGCGAAGAAGCAAGTAAGCTGACTGCAAGTGCTGAAAGTACTATGTGCTGGATGCTTCAGGACATGGGTAAAACAACTCGTAGTCCAGAGGATACAAAAATACCAAAGCCTTAATAAGGTATATGAATACTAAATAGTTACATAACTAGTAAGAGCTAATTGTGATATTATATATTTGAATGCAAGAAGCTTAAGTAAGTATATAAGGTGCATAAGAAGCACCTTATATACTATATAAAAGCAACAAGGTTTTTAAAATTTAATTAGAGGTAAGGTTGAAAGAAAATTACCTATTAAAATGATTTAAATAGACAAGGTATAAATATATGATTTTCTTTCAACCAAGATTTGTGCCTGAAGAGAGGAATGGATATAAGGTCGAAAGAAAATTACCTATTAAAATGATTTAAATAGAAAAGGTGTAAATATATGATTTTCTTTCAACCTAGTTTTGTGTATGAAGAAAGGGATGGACATAAGGATGGATAAAAACTCATTAAGAAGAGCAGACTTGGTTACAAGCATAATCTTATTTAGTATATCAGTTATAGGATGTATAATGTCGGTGGGACTACTCTTTAACACCATTTCAAACGGAAGAAAGTGGTTTGAGTCAGCAGGGTTATTTCCTTCTATTGTTTGTGTTTTATTAGGGTTATGTTCGATATCCTTGTATACAAAAGCAAGAAATGATGGTGCAAGATTTGATTTTATATCTGTGGATAAGCTCAAGGAGTTAGTAAAATCAAGAGAATTCAAGGTGGCGGCTATAATTATAGCTTTGTTAGGGGGATACATTTTTATACTTATGCTTCCAGGAAAAATGTATGAAGTAGCAACCTTTTTATATCTATTTGCATTTATGATTATTTTTCAGAAAAAAACAAGAAAGAGCATAATTAAATCTCTAATAGTATCAGTTATAGCTACAGTTCTTATTACTTTTGGATTTGGTCAACTGGCTATGGTGCCATTACCATAAGGAGGGAGGAATGACATGTCGGATTTACTTAACTTTTTTAATTCATTCGGTGAATTATTAGATATCGGAGTAATTCTAGTTTTGCTTGGTTCTACTGCTTTAGGAGTAATTATTGGTGCTTTACCTGGACTAACTGCAACAATGGGAATTGCACTCCTAACAGGTTTAACATATAATGTGCCATTAGAGTATACATTTGCAATTCTAATGGGGGTGTATGTTGGAGGAATATATGGAGGTAGTATATCAGCAATTCTTTTAAATATACCAGGAACAGCATCTGCAGCTGCAACTGCATTAGAGGGCTATCATATGGCACGACGAGGACAAGCAGAAACCGCTATTAAAGTTACAAGACTAGCGTCAATTGTGGGTACAGCTATAGGGGTAATAGCTCTTGCTTTACTGGCACCACCCTTGACAAAGGTAGCTCTACAATTCCAATCACCTGAGTTTTTCATGCTTGCATTATTTGGGGTATTGATATGCGGCTCAATAGGAGCAAAAGACCTGACCATAAAAGGGTGGATTGCAGGTATGATAGGGCTTTTAATAGCATTTGTACGTTTAGATGATATAGAAAGTGTTTCGCGTTTTACTTTTGGAAGAACTGATCTTTTAAGCGGGTTTTCTGTTATTCCTGCAATGATAGGCTTTTATGCTGTTCCAGAGGTAATAAAGGCATTTACAAATAATGAAAATGTTACGGTTAATGCCTTAAAGAATGCGGCTAAGAAAAAGGAAAGCCAATTTAAAATAGTGTTTGCAAAAATGAGAGTGATAGTTCAATCAGCCCTGATTGGCTTAGGGATAGGTTCTTTACCAGGTGTTGGTGAAGATGTAGCGGCGTGGGTTGCATATGATGCAGCGAAAAAGACCAGTAAGCAAAAGGAAAAGTTTGGTACAGGCATATATGAGGGAGTTATTGCACCAGAGGTTGGCAACAATGCGGCGATAGGAGGTGCACTAATACCCATGCTAACACTTGCAGTTCCGGGTAGTCCACCAGCAGCAGTTTTACTAGGAGCACTTACTCTTCACGGAATAAGACCAGGCCCAATGATTAACATCGAATCACCTGGCTTTATTGGGAAAATGGCAGCTCTTCTGCTTTTATCAGTAGTAACTCTTTGGATATCGGGAACTATGCTAGCAAAGCCTATGACGAAGATACTAAAGGTTCCTATAGTATATCT
>QKEK01000298.1 GCA_003251775.1 Clostridia bacterium
ACTCTTTTTTTAGAGTCATATATATTCCAATCAATTGACTCAATTTTTCCATTCTTGATAACTACAGTCGCCTTAGTATAATAGCCTTCATAATCAGGCTTTGATTCAACTGTATACTTACCATCTTTATGGACAGTTTCTGAAGGACTTGGATTTTGATTTTGTGGTTCAGTGATTGCTTTTACACTATAGTAGCCTTCCTCAGGCAGCTCACCGAATTCATTTTCTTTTCCATTAATATATCCATATACACGACATGAACCATCTGGCATTTCAAAAAAATCTACACATTTGATTTCACCCAGAGAACCTTTAATGATAGAGTTTCCATCCTGCTGTTTGTAAGACCAAAACTGAGTTATTGTATAATCACTACTTACTGAGAGCGAATTACTTAATAAACGAACCTCACCATTTTCACCCTTAATATCTATATACCTTTCACTAAATGCCCCATCATTAAACTCCAGAGTTCCAACACTTACGTAAAGCTTACCTTCACCTGCAAGGTCATAGAGCCACCCTCCACTAACATTAACAGGCTCACAAGTAATAAAGCTATCGTCTGCTAAGCTTAATTCTTCAGTATCCAAATCCCTGTTTTTATCAGGTACCTCCTTCACAGAATCAAAGTCATACCGTATAAATGACTTGAACAAAGCCTTTAAGCTCATATCTCCTAATGATGCAAACGCTAATGTTGTACTTAATATAACTACTAGAATAGCTATAGTTATAGCGACTAAAATACGCCTCATACATACTCCTCCTACCATAACATCAATATGCTTCTTATTACAAAAAAGATATCACTAGTATATTATACCATATAGTTTCTGATATCAATATATAGACTGTAATATTTACAAAATTAATCTAAAACTTATATATCAATTCATGAACTCGATAAACGCCTGATTTGCAAAATCTAAACCTTTTCTTGTCAGCCTTATAGTATGCTTATCTATATAAACTAGGCCTTGTTTTGTCAGCCTTTCAATTTGGTTGTAAAATAGCTCAGATAAGCTTAAACCAAATAATCTTTTAAATTCATTCAATGAAACGCCTTTATTTAGACGTAGCCCTAGTATTATATACTCAATTATGCTTTCCTGCATAGAGATACGTATTGTTTCTGCTATAATGTCTGAATTAGCTTCTGTTCTGTCAACGTATTCCTTCAAGTCAGCAATATTTGAATATCTTGTCTGATTAATATATGAATGTGCTCCAGCTCCAAAGCCTAGATATTCCTCTAAAGTCCAATAGACAATATTGTGCTTGCACTCCCACCCTACCTTAGCGAAATTCGAAATCTCATACTGTAAGATTTCCTGTTTAGCAAAAAGCTCCTGTGCGTAGCGGTACATTTCCCGCTCAAGGTCTTCATCAATTTCTGGCAATTCCCTTTTCTGATATCTTTCATACCAATTAGTGCCTTCTTCCAGCTTAAGGCTGTAGCAAGATATATGATTTATACCTAGTCTTGCCACCTCATTTAATGTTTCCTGCCATTCTTTAAAGGTTTGAGTAGGTAATCCATAAATTAAATCTACATTTATATTATTAAACCCCAACTTCTTTATTTTCTCTATATTGTCTATAAACTGAGTAATGTCATGTGCTCGCCCCATGTAATTTAGTAGTCTATCCTGCCATGCCTGTAATCCTACGCTTATCCTGTTTACTCCTGAAAGCAAGTAGGAATTAAGCTTATCTTCTGTTATTGTACCAGGATTAGCTTCTATAGTAATCTCGCAATCATTACTTAGTGATATTTTGCTTTGTATTGTTTTGAGCACATCTCTAATATATTGGCTGTCAACATAGCTAGGAGTTCCTCCACCAAAGAAAATAGAGCGGCATATATACTGTTCTTCTACGTTAACTTCAGCTAGCTTTACCTGAATTTCCTGTCTTAGAGCGTTAAAATACAAGGGTACAATACTATTCATATCTGCATACGAAATAAAGTCGCAATAATTGCATTTTGATACACAAAACGGTATGTGCACGTATATGGAGATATTTTTAGTTTTCTCATTCTCTGACCTTTTCATTTTTAATAATCAACCTTTTCATTTGCATTTTCAACATTTTCCCATTGTTGCATATTCATACAAAGCCGTACGCCTAACATTTTTATTCTATTTTAATCTTTATATTTTCATCCCATGGTAGCGTTATGTATTTGAAGCCAATCTCCTTCAGAACATTAATCGCCCTCTCAAATCCTCTGGCTAAACCCATTACACTATGTGCATCACTACCTAAGCAAACACTTTCTCCACCATGAAGGTAATAGTTTTTAAGGAAATTTGCGTTAGGGAATGAATCATTGTTTATAAAGCTATATCCCGATGTGTTGATTTCTATTATCTTGTTACTTCTAGCACACTTTTTTGCAAGCTCATATTCTACCTCAAAAAGCCAGTCCTTAAAAAAAACATTATCAAAATAGGTCTGAGACAAATATCTTTTATACACCCCAATGTGACCAACAACATTATAAAATTCTTCACTTAGCAATTTTACTATTGCATCATAATAAAAGTCTAGCTTTTCCTGAAAAGCTTTAGGATTTTGGGAAATATCAATTGTTTGATTTGTAGAAAATGAGTGCTGGTTATCCCTATGAATAGAGCAGATAATATAATCATACTGACTTTCTTGTATATGAGAAATTATTTCTTCTCGAACACATTCAGCATAACCAATTTCTGCCCCTTTAAAAACATTATAGCCACATTCCTTGGCTTTTATTAAGTCTTGTGAGAACCTGTTATAGTCGTACTTTTTATAGCCACTGCTAAGAGGAAGGAAATCAACATGCTCAGTTATACCAATTGCTTCAATATCTGTTCTAATGTCAAGCTCTTTCATATATTCAAAAACATCATTTTTACCATCGTGAGAATGCTTTGTGTGTAAATGGCAATCATAGTACTTCATTTATTTTTAGATCCTCTCATACAAAAATTACATTATGAATATTATACTATGTATTAATAAATGTCAATATCCCTAAGCTTTGAGTATATTGCGTTGTTATAATTTTCATGAAGCTTCGTCTTGGCGATTAAAAAAGCTTTATTAAATTCTTTATCAAATCGGAAGCTTTTTTAACGCTTACATATCACAAGCCACATGTAATTCCGTCTGCCTGCATTCTTTCTCTAAACATTTCTATTAACCTTAATCTTAGCTTTTCGTTTTCCTCTAAGCTTAGTTCATTATTATGCTTCATAATGCTTAATGCCGCTTCCTGAGCCAGCTTTAATATATTCATATCCTTATATAGATTAGCTATTTTAAACCCTGGTATACCGTGCTGTCTAGTACCAAAAAAATCTCCTGGCCCTCTTAATTCTAAATCCTTTTCAGAAATAAGAAATCCATCATTTGTCTTAGCCATTATATCCATTCTTTGCTTAGCAACCTTGCCCTTTGACTGATTAATCATAATACAAAAGGATTGATGTTCTCCTCTTCCTACACGCCCCCTTAATTGATGAAGCTGTGATAATCCAAATCGCTCTGCATTCTCTATTACCATTATATTGGCGTTAGGAACATTTACACCTACCTCTATAACGGTTGTTGAAACAAGAACCTTAGTTTTTCCGCAAACAAAGCATTTCATTGTGGCTTCTTTCTCTGAATTCTTCATTTTCCCATGGATTAGTCCTACTGTTAAGCCCTTTAGCTCAACCTCTCTTATAGTATTGTATAGTTGCTCTGCTGCTTTTGCTTCAATGCTTTCTGATTCCTCTACTAGCGGACATACAATATATGCCTGCCTACCTTCATTTACATTTTTACGTATAAAGTCATAAATTCTTTTTCTCATATCCTCTTCTACTGAATAAGTTTTAATCTCTTTCCTTCCAGGTGGAAGCTGATCAATAACTGATATATCCAAGTCACCATACAAAATAAGTGCCAGCGTCCTAGGAATAGGGGTTGCTGTCATTACCAGTATATCGGGATTCTCAGATTTCTTAGATAGAGTAACTCTCTGCCTGACACCAAATCTATGCTGTTCATCAGTTATGACTAACCCAAGCCTTGCAAACTCAACGTCCTCTTGAATGACGGCATGTGTTCCTATCAAAATATCAATCTCTAAGTTTTTTAAGCCCTCCTTAATACGTCTCTTTTGCTTCATAGTACAGCTCCCTGTCAATAGTTCTATATTTATACCAAATGGCTCTAATAGAGGCATTATACCATTGAAATGCTGTTCTGCAAGTATACCTGTAGGTGCCATTAGTACACCCTGATATCGGTTTTTTACTGCTAAAAATAATGCTAAAACAGCTATTATTGTTTTGCCCGAGCCTACGTCACCTTGAACCAATCTATTCATAACCTTATTGCTATACATATCCTTTTCTATTTCCTCAAAGGCACGCTTTTGTGCTTCAGTTAAGCTAAAAGGCAGTGTCTCAATTAGTTGTCGAAGCTCCTTTGTTGGTCTGAATTGAATGCCATTTTGTGTCGTGGTGGTTTTACTCTTCAGGGTGAGCATTCCTAGCTGAAACAATAACAGCTCCTCAAAAACTAACCGATATCGTGCGTTCTCATAATCCTCCATTGAATTTGGAAAATGTATGTTCTCAATTGAGTAGTTTATCTCACTTAGGTTGTACCTTTTTCTGATAATCTCTGGTATTGTTTCAACTATGCTTCCAGAAACAGTATCTAGTGCAGACCTTATAAAATTCTGCATAGTGCCCTGATTTATATCCGCAGTAACAGGGTATATAGGTACTATCCTACAGGTTTTTTTCGTATCCTCACTTTTTTTCTCATAAACCGGACTGGTTACCTCTATTTGATTACCAACGATTTTAACCTTTCCAAAGAATAAAAATTCCTCTCCGGGTTGAAAGATACCCTCTAAATAATGCTGATTAAACCAAGTAAGATTAGCCATTTTATGTCCATCACATACTAACAGCTTATATATTGTAAGATTTTTTCTGATTTTCTTTTTTGTAATATCAGATTTTACAACTGCAACAAATGTACATTCCTCACCATTAACCAGTTCACATATTTTTTTGATGGCTCTACGATCCTCATAATCTCTCGGGAAATAATATAGTAAATCCCTTACACTAAATATACCCAGTTTGTTTAAAAATAAAGCACGCCTCTTTCCAACTCCGTTAAGAGTTGTTAAGGGAGTTTCATCAAAATTCTTATTCATTAGTTTCCTGCTCCTTTTAGGGACGGTTATTCGTAATTCAAAAAGCTATATCTATGTAGAGATATACCTATACCTAAATCTAAATCTAAATCTAAATCTAAATCTAAATCTAAATCTAAATAATATTATAATATAGTTGTGTAGTGGTATACAAATAATTATTTAAAATAGCTTTTTGGCTTACAGAAAATCCTCCTAAATACATTAATAAGAGACTGTATCATAAGGTCAATTTCGGTTTCAGTCACTATCAGCGGGGGAAATAGCCTGATAGCATTAGGCTTTGGGCTGTTAACTATCAGTCCTTCCTTTAAACACTCCGATACAACCTCACTTCCAATTTCTCCTGGTAAATCAAAAGCAATTAATAAGCCCATACCTCTGATATTCTCAATAGGGTACTGTTCTTTTAAAGTATTCAGCTTTTCACAAATATACCTGCCCTGTTGCTCTGATTTAATGAAAAGCTTCTTCTCAATTACCTCATTTACTACAGCATAGCCTACAGCCATAGCCAATGGTTGCCCAGAATATGTTCCTCCCTGATCTCCAGCCTCAAAAATATTTAAGTTTTCCTTAACTAACAGTGCTGAAAGTGGAAATCCTCCCCCTATACACTTACCAAGCGTCATTACATCAGGCTCAACCCCAAAATGCTCATATGCAAACAGCTTTCCTGTCCTTCCTATCCCCGTTTGAATTTCATCAAATATAAACAAAATATTTTTTTCATTACATATTTGGCGTAAGGCTTTAATGTAATCCTTACCTGCTGCATAAACACCGCCTTCACCTTGAATTGGTTCAAGCATAATAGCACAGGTATTCTTGTCTATACTATTATTTATAGCGTCAATATTATTAAATTGAACATGCTTAAAGCCTGATACCTTTGGCTCAAATAGTCGCTCCCATTGTTTTTTTCCTGTAGCTGACATAGTAGCAAGAGTTCTCCCATGAAAACCACTTACTGTTGTTATAATCTCATATGCCCCGTTTAGATGCTTTGAACCATGCTTTCTTGCTAACTTAATTGCACCCTCATTCGCCTCTGCCCCTGTACTTGAAAAAAACACTCTGTCAAAACATGAATTGTCAGTAAGTAATTTGGCAAATTCCAGCATTGGCTTATTGTAAAATGTGGGACTTGCATTTATTAGCTCCTCCGCCTGTTTAGTTAATGCCGTTTTTATTATCTCTGGACAATGTCCAAGACAATTTACTCCCCATCCACCTATAAAATCAAGATATTTTTTTCCATCTACATCCCACAGGTACATACCTTCCCCCTTTTCCATAACTATATCAGGTCTTAAAGCTGTGAATAGGATAGAGTTTTTTGTGTTATTTAATAGCTCTTTAGATTTATTCAT
>QKEK01000132.1 GCA_003251775.1 Clostridia bacterium
CAAGTAGCCCTTTGTTATTTTTGGCTCAGGAGCTTTCCAGTTCTTCTTCCTGCTTTCAAGCTCAGCTTCAGAAATCTTTACATCAAGCCTTCCTTCAAGTACATCAATTGATACTATGTCCCCTTCTTCTACAAAGGCTATTGGCCCTCCCTGCATTGCCTCTGGAGAAACGTGACCTATCGAAGCACCTCTTGTTGCTCCTGAAAAACGACCGTCAGTGATTAAGGCAACATGCTTATCAAGTCCCATTCCAGCAATTGCTGACGTAGGGCTCAGCATCTCTCTCATCCCAGGTCCACCTCTTGGGCCTTCATATCTAATTACTATCACATCACCCTTTTTAATTCGACTATTATAAATAGCATCTACAGCCTCCTCTTCAGAGTTAAACACCCTTGCAGGACCTTCATGCTTTAGCATTTCAGGTGCTACTGCTGCTGCCTTTACAACAGCTCCATCTGGTGCTAGATTACCCTTTAGAATTGCTATTCCGCCTGTTTTACTATAAGGCTTATCTATAGAATGAATTACATTATAGTCTTTAATTTTTGCTCCAGATATGTTGGTACTAACCTTTTCTCCTGTAGCTGTAATCAACTCTGTATTTAGATATCCATTGTCACTTAGCTCCTTCATTACAGCCTGAACGCCACCAGCTATATACAAATCCTGCATATGATGGTCTCCAGCAGGAGCAAGCCTACATAGATTCGGAACCTTTTTACTAATCTGATTTATTCTATCTAAATCAATTTCAACTCCAGCCTCACTTGCTATAGCCGTCAGGTGTAAAACCGAATTAGTAGAGCAGCCTAGTGCCATATCAACAGTCAATGCGTTTTCAAATGCTTCTTCAGTTAGTATATCTAAAGGCTTAATCTGCTTTTCAACTAGCTTCATTATCGTTGAACCAGCCTTTTTTGCTAATCTTGTTCTTTCTGCATACACAGCAGGTATTGTACCATTTCCAGGTAACCCCATACCTAGCACCTCGGTTAGACAATTCATTGAATTTGCCGTAAACATGCCCGAGCAAGAGCCACACCCAGGACAAGCATGATCCTCATACTCTAAAAGCCCTTCTTCATCAATTGTTCCTGCCTTATATGAACCAACTGCTTCAAAAACACTGTTTAAGTCTAACCATCTATTATTTCTGAAATTAGAAATCATCGGTCCGCCACTTACAAAAATTGATGGTATATTAATTCTAGCAGCAGCCATGAGCATTCCAGGAACAATCTTATCGCAATTTGGTATGAACACCATTCCGTCAAAGCCATGTGCGTTTCCCATAATTTCACAGCTATCTGCTATTATTTCTCTGCTTGCAAGAGAGTATTTCATCCCAACATGTCCCATTGCTATTCCATCACAAACTCCAATTGTATTAAATTCTACAGGTGTTCCACCTGCTGCTAGAATTCCTGCTTTCACTGCCTGTGCTATTTTATCCAGATGAATGTGTCCAGGAATAATTTCACTCCAAGAGTTTGCTATTCCAATAATAGGTCTTTTCAGTTCCTCATCGGTAAAGCCCATTGCTTTAAGCAATGAACGATGAGGTGCCTTCTCTATTCCCTTTTTAATTACATCACTTCTCATATATCCTCTAATATCCTCCTTTGGTTAATGTGAATGTCTAATTTATATATAACTATACAATATGTCTTATATAAAATAACAATCCAGTTTTTATAATACAAATTTTTGTTCATATACTTATATAACTATTGTATATCACTTTAAAAATTATGTAAATAAAAACTAGATTGCATATTTTATATTTTTATCTAATGATTTTATCATTTTAAAATCATTATTAATATTCAATTAGTATATATTCTTATATAATTACTTCTTATTTCTTTAACCAGCTCATCATGCCTCTTAGTACTCTACCAGTTTTTTCAACAAGGTGTTCGCTTTCCTTTCTTCTAGTAGCAAGTAATCTAGCTCTTCCTCCTGCTGCATTTTCTGCTATCCAGTTTGATGCAAAGCGACCATCCTGAATTTCTGCAAGAACATTTTTCATTTCTTTTCTTGTTTCTTCTGTTATGATTCTCTTGCCAGTTACGTAGTCTCCGTACTCAGCAGTATCACTTACAGAATAACGCATGAAATCCATACCGCCCTGATTAATAAGATCAATGATTAGCTTCATTTCATGTACACACTCAAAGTATGCAATCTCTGGTTGATATCCAGCTTCAACAAGTGTGTCAAAACCAGCCTTCATTAATTCAGTTACGCCACCACATAAAACAGCTTGTTCACCAAATAAATCTGTTTCTGTTTCTTCTCTGAAGGTTGTTTCAAGAATTCCTGCTCTACCAGCTCCAATTCCAGATGCATAAGCCAATGCAAAATCCTTAGCCTTTCCTGAAGCATCCTTGTAAACAGCGTATAATGCAGGTACGCCCTTATTCTCTTCGTATTGATATCTTACTGTATGTCCAGGTCCTTTTGGAGCTACCATGATAACGTCAACGTTTTCAGGTGCAACGATTTGATTGAAAACAATATTGAAGCCATGTGCAAACATTAACACGTCTCCATTTTTAAGGTTTGGCTTAATGCTTTCTTTGTAAACCTGTGCCTGAGTTTGGTCAGGTACTAATATCATTATAATATCAGCAGCCTTTGCAGCTTCAGCGGTTTCCATAACCTTAAGTCCAGCTTCTTCTGCCTGCTTCCAACTCTTTGAATCTTCTCTTAGACCTACAACTACATTCATTCCACTATCCTTTAGATTTAGTGCATGAGCATGTCCCTGACTTCCATAGCCTATAATTGCTATAGTTTTCCCCTTTAATAATTCTAGATTACAGTCCTTATCATAATACATAACTGCCATTTTAAATCACTCTCCTCTTGATATTGCTATTACACCCGTTCTAACAACTTCTATGATGCCGAACGGTTTTAACATTTCTATTAATGCTTCTAATTTTGAGCTTCCTCCAGAAACCTCAATTGTTAGTGAAGTCGCTGATACGTCTACTATGTTAGATCTGAATACTTCTACAAGCTGTATAATTTCAGACCTGTTTTGTGATGTTGCTTTGACCTTTATTAGCATAAGTTCTCTTGTAACTGATTCTTCCTTGTATAAGTGCTCTACCTCAATTACATCAATAAGCTTATCTAATTGCTTTGCTACCTGATCAACAGTATAACTGTCTCCATTAACAACTATTGTAATCCTTGATATTTCTGGGTCCTGCGTGGTTCCTACAGCCAGACTATCTATGTTGAAAACTCTACGACTAAATAGACCTGTCACACGAGATAATACACCTGCATGATTTTTAACTAGAACTCCCATTACATGTTTCCCCATCAGAACACTCCTCCTTTGTCTTTGATTGAGTAAATTGCGTTGATGTATACTTATACGCTATTTTGCATTGTTTTTAAAATATACTTATACATACCAAATCAACTCACTAAATGCAGTTGAAAAACAAACACTGAATACCAACTACTCATGAATTAATTCGTCAATCCCTGCTCCTGGTGGTACTATTGGTAAAACTCTCTCATCCTTATCAATAACAAAGTTTATCACAACAGGTCTATCTTTTGATTTTAGTGCCTCTTTTATTGCATCTTCAACCTGCTCTGGCTTTGTAACGTTAATCCCTACTGCTCCAAAAGCCTCAGCTAGTTTTACATAATCGGTTTCACCCTCAATAGTTGTTTGAGAATAGCGTTTATCATAAAACATTGTTTGCCATTGTCTAACCATTCCTAATACACCGTTATTCATCAGTGCTATTATTACAGGAAGCTTATACTTTACCGCTGTAGCAAGCTCATTACAGTTCATCTTGAAGCAACCATCACCAGCGACATTAATTACAGTTTTGTCAGGGCATGCCATCTTTGCACCAATGGCCGCCCCCATTCCGTACCCCATTGTACCAAGCCCACCAGAAGAAATTATCTGTCTTGGTCTTGAGTACTTGTAATACTGTGCCGCCCAAATCTGATTTTGTCCAACCTCAGTCGCTATAATTGCATCTCCATTTGTAAGCTTGTGTAGGCTTTCAATAATATATTGAGGCTTCAGTGTTCCATCATCAACATATTTCTTCTTAAATTTTTCTTTCCATTCCTTTATTTGATTAATCCAAGCTTTTTTATCTTCATTTACTTCAACAGCCTCGATAATCCTTCTAAGTATAGCTTTGATGTCTCCATTAAGAGGATAATGAACCTTAATGTTTTTTCCAATTTCTGCCGGATCAATATCAATATGCATAATTTCAGCATTTGGTGCAAATCTTTTCAGATTGCTTATAACTCTATCACTAAATCTTGCACCTATTGCAATAAACAGGTCGCACTCTGAGTTAGCTTTATTTGATACCCTTGAACCATGCATACCTATAAGACCTGTGAAATACTCATGCATTCCATTAAAGCTTCCTAAGCCCATTAATGTATTAGCAACAGGAATTAACGCCTTCTCAGATAAAGTCAACAATTCATCCTTAATATCAGCTATTATGGAACCGCCACCAGATAGAATCAAAGGTCTTTTCGAATTATTAATTGCTTTTATTGCTTGTGCTAGTATACTTTCATTAACCTCAGGCAACTTTTTTATAAATTCTTTTGTTTTTGTCTCTTTAATACTAATTGGTGTATATTCAGTTACAGCCGCGGTAACATCCTTGCATACATCTACTAAAACTGGACCAGGTCTTCCCTCTGATGCAATTTTGAAGGCCAAACGAATACTTTCAGCCAACTCATCTACATTCTTTACTATACAATTGTGTTTTGTAATTGGAATAGTAATCCCAGTTATATCTACCTCCTGAAATGCATCTCTTCCAAGTAAAGATGTAGGAACCTGTCCTGTTATTGCAACCATAGGTACAGAGTCCATATATGCAGTGGCTATTCCAGTTACAAGATTAGTTGCCCCAGGACCTGAGGTAGCAATACATACACCTGTCTTACCACTTGCTCTTGCATAGCCATCAGCTGCATGTGAAGCACCTTGCTCATGCGAGGTTAAAACATGGGTAATGTCTTGTCCTCTTTCATAGAGTGCATCGTATATATTTAAAACAGACCCTCCTGGGTAACCGAAGACTGTATCGACACCTTGCTCCTTTAAACATTCTATTAATATCTGTGCACCAGTAAGCTTCATGCTGTATCCCTCCTTTTAGTTAAGCATTAAAAGTAATTTTACCATATAATGATAAAAAAAGCTATTGTTTTTTATTAATTTGCTCAAATTAGGTGTTTTTATGACCTTAATAAAATAAAATTATTAAATCTAATTATTAAAAACCTAATTAGTTGCATTAAAGCTTTTTGGCTATAGCCTCTCCCATTTCGGTACATCCAATTACCTTTTCGCCAGATGCTGCTATATCACCAGTTCTAAGTCCAGAATTAAGAACCTTCTCAACAGCCACTTCAATATCATCTGCCGCTTCTACTTCACCCAATGTATATCTAAGCATCATAGCAGCCGAAAGAATCGCAGCCGTTGGATTTGCTTTATTCATACCAGCAATGTCAGGAGCAGAACCATGTACAGGCTCATATAGACCAAACTTATCCTTTCCAAGGCTTGCTGATGGCAGCATTCCAATGGAGCCTGTTATCATTGAAGCTTCATCTGATAGGATGTCTCCAAACATATTTCCTGTTAATATAACGTCAAACTGCTCTGGCTTTATTACCATTTGCATTGCAGCATTGTCAACATACATATGATCTAGCTTAACATCAGGATATTTTTTTGCTACTTCAAGTACAATTTCTCTCCAGAATCTTGAGTTTTCAAGTACATTCGCCTTGTCTACAGAGGTTACATGACCCTTTCTTTCACGAGCTGCTTCAAAAGCTACCTCTGCTATACGCTCAACCTCATATCTACTGTAGTACATTGTATCATAAGCAGCCGCATCAGGAGCTTTGCTATCTTCACCTACTCTGCCCCTTTTACCAAAGTATATTCCTCCAGTCAATTCTCTTATAACCAGAATATCTACACCTTTTTCAATTATACTTTGCTTTAAAGGACTAGCATCCTTTAAAGCCTGCCATATAACAGCTGGTCTTAGATTTGCATAAAGACCTAAGCCTTTTCTTATAGCCAGTAATCCTGCCTCTGGGCGTTTATCCCCAGATAGGTTATCCCACTTTGGACCTCCAACAGCACCTAAAAGCACTGCATCAGAAGCCTTACACATATCCAGAGTCTTTTGTGGTAATGGTGTATCACATTCATCTATTGCAATACCTCCAATTAGACCATACTCATATTCTAGAGTAAACTGGTGCTTTTGTGCTACCATATCCAGTATTTTGGTTGTTTGTTCAATTACTTCCTTGCCTATACCATCCCCTGGTAATACAGCTATTTTATAATTCTTCATATTTATATCCTTTCCTTTCTTATATCCTTTCCTTTCTCAAGGCACAAATCTGGGTTGAAAGAAAATCATATTTTATACCTTCTCTATTTGAGCCATTTTAATAGGTAATTTTCTTTCAACCTTAAATCCATTTCTTTCTTAAGCCACAAATCTTGGTTGAAAGAAAATCATATATTTATACCTTTTCTATTCTAATCATTTTAATATGTCATTTTCTTTCAACCTTAAAGCCTCTCCTCTTAAAAAACCGTACGCCTGTTAATAAGTGCCTA
>QKEK01000178.1 GCA_003251775.1 Clostridia bacterium
GCTCGTAAGGGATAAGAAGAGCACTAAAAATAGTAAAGGTAACTTTACTATTTTAATGAAATCAACTCAGCACACCATTAAATATAAATGGATATATCTTGCTATATTCGCTATACTAACAGCTGTATTCCTTCCTTTCACACTTAATACAAAAATAGTTGGTGATATTGATAAGGTATTTCCTGAAAACATGCCAAGCAAGTACTGGGAAAAGGAATTGAAGGATGAATTTAATTATAACCCAAACATGCTTCAAGCTGTTGTATCAGATAAAGCTGTTTTACTAAAAGCGATAATAGAATTAGAACAAAGAGAGGACGTAGAAGAGGTAGTGTCAATTGAAAGCTTCATGCCTTTAAATCAAGAGTATAAGCTAGATGTATTAAAAAAACTATCATTTTTAATGAAAAATTTAGGGTCTGAGCAAAATATTGAGCTGCCAAATAACGAAATAACATATGAAGAGCTTCCAGAAAGTATTAGGAAAAATTATATAGGGAAGAATGGTAAGCTGTTAATCGAGATTACACCAAAAAGCAATATTAACAAACAGGCATCATACCAGAAGCTAGCAAGAGCAGTGCTTGATTCTACAGGTGAGCTTCCAGTAGGAATGGCTTCAATAATGAATGAAATTACTTTAATTGTTCAGAAGGACATAATAAGGGTTTCAGCTATATGCTTATTATTTGTAATCTTGATGCTAGTAATTGTGTTTAGAAAAATAAAGGATGTACTACTGGGAATATTGCCTTTACTTATAACCTTAATCTATACCATTGGGTTATTAAGTATTGCAAAGGTTGATATTAATATTTTTAGTATAGCGGCTTTTCCTATACTTATTGGGATAGGAATTGATAGTAGTATACACTTGCTACATCGACTAAGAAATGAAGAAAAGAAACAGCTTCAACAAAGTGTTATGGAGACAGGTAAGGCTATAGTTGTTACATCAATTACCACTATTTTAGGCTTTGGAAGCTTGGGCTTTATAAATCACCCTGGAATGGCTAATTTGGGTATAACTGTAGCTTTGGGAATGGGGATAAATCTAGTATTAACTCTTACTTTAATACCATTGGGATTTCTTTTATTAAAGAAATAAGTAACAACGCAAAAATGTTTTTTATATTTCTTTTTGTTTACAGTGTTAACCTCTGGTGGTAAAATTAAAAGGTGTGTATATGTTTATATTTGTAATTAATACTATTACAATAGATATATAAATATACTAGCAAAATTCTATTGGCAGGAGGTTGATATAATGCCGAATAAAAAGAAAACAATGGATGGGAATACAGCAGCAGCATATGCTTCATATGCATTTACTGAGGTTGCTGGAATTTACCCTATTACACCCTCATCACCTATGGCGGAGCATGTAGATGAATGGTCTGCTCACGGGCAGAAGAACATATTTGGACAAGAGGTTAGGGTAGCAGAGCTTCAATCAGAGGCTGGAGCAGCAGGAACAGTGCATGGTTCATTAGCAGCAGGAGCGTTGACAACAACATTTACAGCTTCGCAGGGATTACTATTAATGATACCTAATATGTATAAAATCGCAGGTGAATTACTACCAGGTGTATTTCATGTTAGTGCCAGAGCTGTAGCTGGACATGCTCTATCAATATTTGGAGACCACTCTGATGTTATGGCTTGCAGACAAACAGGCTTTGCCTTGCTTGCGGCTTCAAATGTACAAGAAGTATTGGATTTAGGTTGTGTAGCACATTTAAGTGCAATAAAGGGCAGAGTACCTTTCCTGCATTTTTTTGATGGATTTAGAACATCACATGAGGTGCAAAAGATAGATACAATAGACTATAATGACCTTGCTAAGCTGGTAGATATGGATAAGGTCAGAGAATTTAGAAAGAACTCTTTAAACCCTGAGCATCCAGTATTAAGAGGAACGGCTCAGAATCCAGATATTTTCTTCCAGGCAAAAGAAGCCTCAAACAAATTCTATGAGGCAATTCCTGAAATTGTAGAAGGTTATATGGAAGAAATATATAAGATAACAGGCAGGAAATATGGCTTGTTTAATTACTATGGAGCTGATGATGCCGAAAGAGTAATTATAGCAATGGGATCAGTTTGTGACACAATTGAAGAGACAATAGACTACTTAATTAGCAAAGGTGAAAAGGTAGGTGTTCTAAAGGTACATCTTTACAGACCATTCTCTGTTAAGCATTTTATGGAGGCTATTCCTAGTACAGTTAAAAAAATAGCTGTATTAGATAGAACAAAAGAGCCAGGGGCACTTGGAGAGCCTTTATATCAGGATGTATGTACGGCATACTTTGAAAAGGGCGAAAGACCATTGATAATTGCAGGTAGATATGGTTTAGGGTCAAAGGATACAACCCCATCTCAGATTGTTGCTGTATTTGAAAACTTAGCAGCTGAAGCACCTAAAAATCACTTTACTATAGGAATAGTAGATGATGTAACCTTCACTTCGCTTGACATTAAAAAAACAGTCAGAACAATTCCAGAGGATACAGTAAGCTGTAAGTTCTGGGGGCTTGGCTCAGATGGCACAGTTGGTGCAAATAAAAACTCAATCAAAATCATTGGTGACCATACTGATATGTATGCTCAGGCATATTTCTCATATGACTCAAAGAAATCTGGTGGTATAACAGTATCTCACCTAAGATTTGGTAAGAAGCCAATAAAATCGACTTACTTAATAAAAGAGGCAGAATTTGTTGCATGTCATAATCCTTCATATGTAGATAAATATGATATGGTTTCAGACGTAAAGAAGGGTGGTACCTTCTTACTTAACTGTGGCTGGACTGTTGACGAATTAAGTGAAAAGCTACCTGGCAAAATGAAAAAATATATTGCCAATAACGAAATTAGCTTCTATACAATAGATGCAATAAGTATTGCCAAGGAAATAGGTCTTGGAAACAGAATTAATATGATTATGCAGGCTGCTTTCTTCAAGCTAGCAAACATTATTCCTGTAGAAGATGCAGTTAAGTACATTAAGCAGGCAATAGTAGATAGCTACGGCAAAAAGGGTGAAAATATTGTAAATATGAATAACCTTGCCGTTGATAAGGGGATAGAAGCACTTGTTAAGGTCACCGTCCCTGCTGAATGGGCAAATGCTCAAGACGACCATGAGGTTAAAATTGAGATTAAAGATGAGTTAACTGACTTCATTGTTAATATTCTTGAACCAATGAATAAGCAGGAGGGTGATAAGCTACCTGTCAGTGCATTTGTTGGAAGAGAGGATGGGACCTTCCCACAGGGTAGCTCTAAATTTGAAAAGAGAGGTATTGCTGTTGAAGTACCTGAATGGCAAATGGAAAGCTGTATTCAGTGTAATCAATGTTCATATGTTTGTCCTCATGCAGTTATACGTCCTTTCCTCTTAACAGATGATGAAGTTAAAAATGCACCTCAAACCTTTACTACAAAGAAGGCTATAGGTAAAGGCTTAGAAAGCTATAGCTTCAAAATACAAGTATCTACTTTAGACTGTACGGGGTGTGGAAATTGTGCTCAGGTTTGCCCTTCAAAACAGAAGTCACTAATTATGAAGCCAATAGAGACTCAGATACAGGAAATAGAAAACTGGGATTATGCAGTGACAGTACCAGTTAAAGAAAATCCGTTATCTAATGAAACTGTTAAAGGTAGTCAGTTTGAGATGCCACTGCTTGAATTCTCTGGAGCATGTGCAGGCTGTGGTGAAACGCCGTATGCAAAGCTTGTCACTCAATTATACGGAGATAGAATGCTCATTGCTAACGCTACGGGTTGTTCTTCTATCTGGGGTGGTAGTGCACCTGCAACTCCATATACAACAAATGAAAAGGGCTATGGACCAGCTTGGGCAAACTCACTATTTGAGGATAATGCAGAATTTGGATATGGTATGGTTCTTGCAGTCAAGCAATTAAGAGAAAAGCTGGCAGACTTATGTAAAGAAGCTTTGGCTCTTGATATCTCTGAAGCTGTTAAGGTTGCATTGCAAGCGTGGCTTGATGGAATGAATGAAGCCAAGGCTTCTAAGAAGGCTTCTATTGAATTAATTGAGGCACTTAACAACTGTGATTGTGGCAATGCCAGAATGAAGGAAATAAAGGCACAAATACTTGACAACAAGGAAAATCTAGTCAAGAAATCCCATTGGGTATTTGGTGGAGACGGCTGGGCGTATGACAT
The DNA here is from genome assembly GCA_003251775.1 of Clostridia bacterium. Lineage (GTDB taxonomy): Bacteria > Bacillota > Clostridia > DSM-8532 > SZUA-474 > SZUA-474. Next base: position 4,201 of record QKEK01000178.1, read on the forward strand.
CGGCTTTGGTGGCTTAGACCATGTACTAGCATCTGGTGAGGACATAAATATTCTTGTATTTGATACAGAGGTTTACTCAAATACTGGAGGACAGGCATCAAAAGCAACTCCTACTGGGGCTATTGCTCAATTTGCTGCATCAGGCAAGAATATCAAGAAAAAGGATTTAGGTATGATTGCAATGTCATATGGTTATGTTTATGTAGCTCAGGTAGCAATGGGTGCTAATCAGAACCAGTTTATTAAGGCACTTGTTGAGGCTGAAAGCTATCCGGGACCATCAATTATAATTGCATATGCACCATGTATAAATCACGGCTTAAAGCTTGGAATGGGATGTACTCAGCTTGAAACAAAGCTAGCTGTTGAAGCAGGGTACTGGCACATGTACAGATACAATCCATTGTTGAAGCTTCAGGGAGAAAATCCATTTATTTTGGATTCAAAAGAGCCTACAGCTTCATTTAAGGACTTTATTATGAGTGAGGTTAGATATTCATCTTTAACTAAGCTGTTCCCTGAAAAGGCAGAAAAGCTTTTTGAGCAAGCTGAGGTAAATGCTAAGGAAAGATACGAAGTATATAAGAGATTAGCAGAAAAATAGCAATTGGGGTGTGATAAAAAAATATAAAAATTTATATTTAATGTTTACATTGAAAATCCATTGTGATATAATATCTTGGTGTTATTACGGGCGGTCCGCTGCTTCCACAAATGAAGGTATGAACGTCCAGGCAGGAGGGAGGAAGAAAAATGGATTTGATAAATGCTATTGAACAAGAGTATTTAAAGCAAGAACTGCCGAAATTAAGAATCGGGGACTATGTAAAGGTTCACGTAAAGGTTACTGAAGGTAACAGAGAAAGAATTCAGATTTTTGAAGGCACAATAATTGCAATGAGAGGCACAGGAATAAACAGAGCGTTTACTGTAAGAAGACTCTCCTTTGGAGTAGGTGTAGAGAGGGTATTCCCATTACATTCACCAAAGGTAGCTGATGTAGAAATCATCAGAAGAGGTAAAATCAGAAGAGCTAAGCTGTATTATCTCCGTGACAGAGTTGGTAAGGCTGCAAGAGTTAAAGAGGATCTGAGAGCTAAATTAAAATAAGTAGTATAAAGCTTAGAAAAAGGGGACTTTTATAGTTCCCTTTTTCAATATAGGCTACATATGTTGCTTAATTAGTGCCTGTAGGAAGGAATGTACATAAATATGGGGAAAATTATAATGGGTGTTGTAAGGGAAATTATACAATGGACAGTGTTAATAATCATTGCTATTGTAATTTCTATGCTGATAAGAACATTTATATTTGAGCCTGTCAAGGTGGAGGGCTCTAGTATGCTAAACACATTACAGAGCGGGGAGCGTTTAATCCTATATAAAACAGGTTATTTGCTACATGTACCACAAAGAGGCGATATAATTGTACTTAAGTATAAAGATGGTATGTATCAGTTCTTAAATCTATTCAATAGAATACCTTTTATCAGAAATATGATAGAACAAAGTGGATTTGAGGAAGACTATATAAAAAGAATTGTAGGCGTACCAGGAGATATAGTAGATATACATGATGGCAGTGTATATATAAACGGTGAAAAGCTAGAAGAGGAATATGCCAATGGTATTACAGAGCAGAAAACCATTTCGCTTCCAATTGAGATTAAGGAGGACCAGTACTTTGTCCTTGGAGATAACAGGCAAAATAGTAAGGATAGCCGTATTATAGGACTTGTTGAAAGACAAAGGATAAAGGGTAAGGTAGTTTTCAGGATTTGGCCTTTCAAGGCTATAGGTAAGATATAAAAAAATGGAGTTGATAGCTAAATGAATATTCAGTGGTTTCCAGGGCATATGGCTAAAACAAGGAGACTGATTCAAGAAAATCTAAAGCTTGTAGATGTCGTTATTGAAATACTTGATGCACGTATTCCATACAGTAGTAAAAATCCAGAGATTGATAAGCTAATACAAAACAAAAAGAGAGTAATTATACTTAATAAGTCCGACCTAGCAGATGAAAGCGTTTCTCAGGAGTGGGGTAGATGGTATGCTAGACAAGGTCTTGAATACATCTTTACAGATGCAATAAAGGGTAAGGGCATAAATGAGGTAAAAAACAGACTTAAGGAAATAATGCAAGATAAGATAGAGCGGGATCGACAAAAGGGTAGAATATTTACGCCAATAAAAACTA
>QKEK01000060.1 GCA_003251775.1 Clostridia bacterium
AGTACCATAAATGGTAAAAAGTTATATATCATCCCTAATACAACCGCTCCCTGACTGGGCATAAGCTCTAGACCTTCGAAGCCTATTGCTTTTACAATTGTATTAATTATGCCGTTTCTTGATAGTATCGTCATCCACGCATAGGTACGAAGCAGAAAATTCATCCACATCGGTACAAGAAAGAATAACAATAAGGTGTTCCTTCTTTTAGCTTTCTCATTTGCAATAATCATTGCCATAGGATAACCTAATACCAAGCATGCAAAGGTGGATATAACTGCAAGATAGAGCGATTTTAATATTACCTTGAAGTACATTGGGTCAATTGCCTTTTTGAAGCTATCTAGCGAAAAGGATAAATCCCTCATATCGTGAATGTTTCCACTAGTTAAGCTATAAAACAGTATTAATAAAAGCGGTACTACAATGACAATAGCCATCCATATACCATACGGGTATACAAGGTATTTCATCCTATTCTTCATCTTCCATCACCCTTTTCATTATGTGAATGTCCTCAGTATCAACTGTTAATTCTATTTCCTTGCCTATTGGCTGCATATCTGTACTATGAACTATAAACTCAAGCTCTCCTACCTGCACGAGCATTTCATAATGTACACCCTTGAAAATAACAGACTTAACAACGCCTTTTAGCTTTCCATTTCCATCTTTAACTACCAACACATCCTCAGGGCGTAATACGATATCCACCTTCTCGTTTTTACTAAAGCCTTTACACTGACATTCAAACACTGCACCTGAAAACTCTACAATATTCTCTTCTAGCATCTGTCCCTCTATTATATTGCTCTCACCAATAAAATCTGCTACAAAACGGTTTATTGGTTCATTATAAACATCCACTGGTGTTCCGATTTGCTGTATTCTACCCTTATTCATTACCACGATTGTATCAGACATTGTAAGTGCCTCCTCCTGATCATGTGTAACATAAATAAAGGTAATCCCTAAGCTTTTTTGTATTTTCATCAGCTCTATCTGCATTTCTTTTCTGAGCTTCAAATCCAGTGCACCTAAAGGTTCATCCAAAAGCAGAACCCTAGGTTCATTTACTAATGCACGAGCTATTGCAATTCTTTGCTGCTGACCACCACTTAAGGAATCTATCCATCTGTTTTCAAAGCCCTCAAGTGCAACCATCTTAAGCATTTTGCTTACTCGTTCCTTAATATCTTTGTTATTCAGTTTTTTTATTCTCAAACCAAAGGCTATATTTTCAAATACATTTAAATGGGGAAATAATGCGTATTTCTGAAATACGGTATTAAATTGCCTTTTGTATGGGGGCACATTATTAATTACCTTTTCTTCAAATATAACCTCTCCCTGCTCAGGCGTTTCAAATCCCCCTATAACTCTTAAGGTTGTTGTTTTTCCACATCCACTAGGTCCTAATAGCGTGATAAATTCATTTTCTCTTATATAAAAGCTGACATTATCCATAGCTGCCATACTACCATATGTTTTGGTTATATTTTTAAGCTCAATTATTCTTCTCCCCAAAGACATCCACCCCCATATATTCTTTAAGCTAATATTTATAATAATATTTTAACTCACATATATACTGAAAATACCAACTAATCAACTTCTATACACATAAGTATATACCTAAAAATTAGGTGGTGTTGATACCCAAATAATTTTTGCTATACTCTTTGAAGTATTAGTTAATTGATGAGTTCTATTCGCCTTATAATAGAAGCTTTCTCCTGCTTTTATCTTTAGCTTTCTTTTTCCATACTCGAGGCTAATCCTTCCAACTAAAACATAACCGAATTCTTCTCCTTGATGAGGCTCTTCCATCTTAGTGCTGGCACCAGCTTCTAGCTCAAGCAAGATAGGCTCCATAGTCCTTTTTTGAGCATCTGGTACAATCCAATTGATTGTAAAGCCTTGTTCAAACTCCTGCTTCTTAAAAACATCTTCCTTTGTAAAAACGATTTTTTCTTGCTTTATCTCATTAAAGAATTCAGGTAAGCTAGTACCTAATATTTCAAGGATATTAATAAGTGTTGCAATAGAAGGTGAAGTCAAATTCCTTTCAAGCTGAGATATATACCCTTTAGTTAACTCACATCTGTCAGCTAGCTCCTCCTGCGTTAACGAGTTTTCTAGTCTTAGTCTCTTAATTTTTTCACCTATATTCACACTTATCACTTCCTTTATCCTGTTAGTTAGCTTAATAGTACGGTTAATAAACGTTTTGTTTATTTTTACTAAATACACAGCCATTATAAACGTTTTGTTTATTTTTATTAAACTTCAGTTTATAATTATAATAACAAAGGAATTAGTTGTCAATACTAATCATCTAAAAAGCTTTTATTGGAAAATATTTGTAGTAACTATTCAGACTTCAACTTTTCTAATAAAGCTTTTAAGCTCTTATGTGAAGCCTTGCTACATAAACCAATAAGTCTACAGTTTATTTTATATGCCTCAAGTCTTCACTTAAGTGCTTAAAAGCAACAGTAAAACATATATAAAGATTATTGTCTGAATAGTTACTATTTGTATAAAAAATATAATTATGATATACTAGTAATCGTATTATGCTTAATTTAGATAATTCAGTATTGAATTATGATTTATAATCATTGATTGAAAATCTTATTTTTACTCTTAAATAAATTTGGAGGATATTATGAACATAAGTATCTCAAACATTGGAATTATTAATACCGCAGAGCTACAATTAAAGGGATTAACTGTTGTTGCTGGTGAGAATAATTCTGGAAAAACTACAATTGGTAAAATAATATTTTCTATTACTAAAGCTCTTAACAATTGCCAAAGTGATTATTATAACCGATTAGCACAGGAATACAGGAGTATATTTGTAAAAATATATGAAAGGATAGAAAACAACATTATTGTTGGGGGCATTGACGAAATATCTTTGACCGATGATGAAGCTGACGTTTTTTTTGAAATAAGAAATTCTAAAGAAGCAGAATTCTATTCAATGGTTGATAATTACATAGATTTGTTATTAAACGAACAAAAGGCAGGTTAAATATGCAGAGATACTCATAATTCTAGTAAAATTATTAAAAGTAAAAATACTTATAAATTCTCACAGTACGTATTTTATTGAGGCACTAAATGTTTATGCGAGTAAGTATCGCATGAATGAAAAAGTTAATTTTTACTTAATTGAAGGTCATGAGACAGGTAATGTATTAACTGATGTAACAGATAAGATTGAAATGATTTATCAGCATTTGAATAAGCCATTTGATATTCTGGATAATTTGTTGATAGAGGAGTTTTCAAATGAAGAAAAATAAAGCCTTTTTTATGACATACAATGAATTTTTAAAAACTTATGAGGAATTATCTGCAACTAACCAAGGAGATGTTCTAACTAATTCAAGAGTTAAAGCTTTTGATTATGACAAAATTACTCAAGGAAAATTCTGTTCTGCTGACGCATTAAAGATTAATGAGAATGAGATTATTTTTATAGAGTTTAAGAATTGTCCTACAAAGTATAAACGTGGTAATGAAGCAAAATTAAGAACTGATAACTTAAAATATAATGTGAAGCTAAAGGCGATTGAGAGCGTATTTTCTTTAGGTAGCTTACTATATGACAATGGTATTATTGACCATATTAAGGACGTATACGATATAAATATGAAGTACATTGTTGTCTACTCTTCTGATAAGAATAAAGAGTTGTATGACAGGGAGATAAACATAGCTATACGAAATAGGTATGAAGCTAAAGCTATTTTTGATTTAGAAAGATATAAGGGTATTATTTTCAAGCAAGTGTTAACAATCTCAGATAAAAAGTTTAATGATATGCTTGAGAAAAATGTTATATAGGAATATATAGATATTGATAGGTAGATATTGATAGATAGATATTGATAGATAGGTATAGGTGTATTTTAATATAGACTTATTGGGGTGTATAAGCTGTCGACGCTATCATAGATAGCGGACAGCTTAAGAACCTTGTTATTCATAACAATAAGAACCCCTAACCCCTCAAACCCCTAAGTTTAATATTAACTAAAAGAGACTAATACTATTTGCTTTAGGGTATTCAAGAGGATGTGTATATGGATGTCTTTGGTCTAAATCAAACCTAGCAATATAGTTCCACAAAGAGCCTCTTTCATCAACATGACAAAGCCCCCATCTTACGCCCTCTAGGGGATGCTCGTCATGATATTCACTTCTGAATGCACCGCCTGCTTGAGGAGTGTTTTCAATTCTTGACATCACCTCAAAATTAATCCCATCTTTTGCATACTGTATAGTATTCTTTTCTGGGCCATCTCTGTTGATTAATGCTGCTATTCCACCCATGTAATGCCACAGCATGGTTTCATGCCCGCTATTTGTCACTGGGTTGTATTCACAGTGTTTGTATGGACCTTCTGGATTTTTCGACATAGCAACTCCCCAACGAGTATCCTGTCCACAGTATTTCAAGCTTTTCAAGAAATCACTTGCACCACACTTATAATATAGCCAGAATTCTCCGTTATAATAGAATAAGCTCGGATCATGATTGAAGCCTGTAAAATATCCATTATTGTAATTATCTGTTTCACCAAACCACTGTCCATCAGCCATAGGCTCTAGTATATTATGTTGTATTTTTTTCCAAGGTCCATCAGGACTATCTGCTATTGCCATACCAACATTCTCACTTGAACCCGTATATGAGCTATCTGAGCATTGTGTTTGATATACTAAATAGTATTTTCCTTCATGAGCTAATATGTCAGGAGTACATACAGTTCTATCATCAAACGAGCCTTTTAAACCCCTTTGCACTGCGATACCCTTTTCTGTCCAGTTTATCCCATCGGAAGATGTGGCATACCATATATCAGCAAAATCCCAAGGAAATACCTTTGTTCTGGAAGAACCCTTATGACTCAAACCAAAATATACGCCTGTCGACTTTGTGTACCACACGTAATATAGATTATTAACCTCAATTACACTACTTGGGTCTCTACGATGAACTCCTTCTTCATATCCAAGTCCTTTAGCAGGGGTATACTCAAATCCGCAGAACCATTCTCCCCCACCCTTCTTATACTCAGCAGCTCTCCTTGAGGCTGCACTCATTTTCATCTCCATGCTTGTCCTCCCATGTTAATAGCATAATCCGAACTCTACATTAGTAACACTATCAAAGATAGCAGATAATGTAAGCGTCCTATTGTTTTTTAAACATTCTTGTTTTAATAAATAAAGATATATCATTTTTATTGTTAATTGTCAACATTAGCTTGCTCTAGTGCTAATTTTACTACCTCTTTAAATTTCTTGTTAGCCCAAGTTGCCCCTGATATTGCATCAACTTCATCAATATTCTGTACCTGTATTAATTTTGGACCATATATCTTTGAGCCACTTAGGTCTTTTCGACATTGTTCTCTATAGTGCTGGTTGTTACCAAAAACCTCTTCATAGGCTTCATCAAAAACTCTTTTTTTAGAGTCATATATATTCCAATCAATTGATTTGATTTTTCCGTCCTTAATGATGACAGTTGCTTTACTATAATAGCCTTCATAATCAGGCTTTGATTCAACTGTATACTTACCATCTTTATGCACAGTTTCTGAAGGACTTGGATTTTGAGGTTCAGTTTCCAACTCCCCATTTTTATCAGACACCTCCTTCACAGAATCAAAGTCATACCGTATAAATGACTTGAACAAAGCCTTTAGACTCATATCTCCCAAAGAAGCAAACGCTACTGTTGTACTTGATACTACAATTAAAAATACTAAAACTACCACAAAAACTTTACGCCTCATACATACTCCTCCTACCATAACATCAATTTGTTTCTTGTTACAAAATCGATATTACTAGTATATTATACCATATGGTTTAAAATATCAATATATAGATTGTAATATTTACAAAATTACTCTAAAATTTATATTAATTCATAAACTCAATAAATACCTGATTTGCAAAATCCAAACCTTTTCTTGTCAACCATATAGTATGCTTATCTATATAAATTAGACCTTGTTTAGTCAGCCTTTCAATTTGGTTATGAAACAGCTCAGCTAAGCTTAAACCAAATAATCTTTCAAATTCATTCAATGAAACGCCCTTATTTAGACGTAGCCCAAGTATTATATATTCAGATATGCTTTCTTCTCTGGATATATGTATTGTTTCTGCTATAATGTCTGAATTAGCTTCTGTTCTGTCAACGTATTCCTTTAAGTCAGCGATATTTGAATATCTTGTCTGATTAATATATGAATGTGCTCCAGCTCCAAAGCCTAGATATTCCTCTAAAGTCCAATAGACAATATTGTGCTTGCACTCCCACCCTACCTTAGCGAAATTCGAAATCTCATACTGTAA
>QKEK01000249.1 GCA_003251775.1 Clostridia bacterium
GCAGGCTTGGGATGGATAGGTAAGAGTGCATTATTTATAACCGATAAATATGGTTCAGCAGTACGTTTAACTTCTGTATTGACAGATGCTCCTTTGGATTATAATAAATCAATAATACAATCAAAATGCGGTAGTTGTTTGATATGCACAGAAAAATGTCCAGGTGGAGCTATCTCTGGACGTATCTGGAGTCCTGAGCTTGAACGTGATGAGTTTTATAATGCTATAGCTTGCAGAAAGAAAGCAAGAGAAATATCTGCAAAGTCTTTAGATAAGAAAATTTCTTTATGTGGTAAATGTATTGAAGTGTGCCCATATACCAGAAAGTATACGGAAAGTGACACTGCACATTAATAAAGAGTATTGTTTTATAATTTTTCTTATGATGGTGGGTGATGATGTGCCTAATGCTGAATTTGGTATTATAGATAAGTTCGAAAAAAATAAAGACTATTCTTGTAATTATGAACCAGAAAAGTATAACTGTATTTCTATAAATGATAATATATTGAACGAATGGTGGAGTGATTTAACTTTGATTAAAACTTATTTTCATAGCTATAGTAGACCTAGTTTTGCACTTGCAAGGTGGGGTGTTACTCTTATTCCACCCGAATCATTGAAAGCTTTCTATAATATTATTTTAAAAGATAAAAAATCAAAATCGTCAGTAGAATTAATTGAATTAATGGTGTTGTTAAGAAAGGCAATAGAAGAAAATAAATTTGTGATACACTATGGCATATAGTATTGTTTTAGTGGTGTAGTAGTAAAGGGAATAAGAATGAGTCAATGATATGTAGCTATGCTAAGCCAAGGAGGATAATACATAAAATATATGGAAGAATTAGAGCTTAATCTGATAGAAAAGAAAATATTTGATTTAATGAATAATGAATTAAGTATAAGTGATTTTGAGGAATGGGTTTACGGTACTACAGAGCTTGAAGCATTTCTTGCTTCAGAGGATTATTTGATACTTATTTCGCTTAATTACAAGAGTAGGCATGCTAAAGGTGAAGCTATAAAAGTATTAGATAAATATATTAACTTTGGTAAATTTGAGACTATAAAAGTTATAAATCTATTGAATAAGGCTCTGAATAGAGATGAAAATATTGGAGATATACTAATACAATTCTATTATATGTATTGTGATGGATACTATTTTTTTAATGATCTTGGTTTAGGATATGGATTAGCTTGTGAAGTACCTCGAAAATACGGGGATTCATGGGTGGAATTAAGTGAAAAACAGAAGAGTGATATTATTAATAGCTTCTACCCTCAAATAGAAAGTGATATAAAAAGGGCACTTGATTGGATTAAAAATAAAAAAATAATCTTAACAGGCACTAAAAATGAAATGGATCGGTGGGAATTTATAGATTATAGAACTCCAGAAGAAAAGAAATCGACAGTTTGGCTTGAAGAGGATAGTAAAAAAGGAGCTAAACGAAGTAGACGCGAAAATAAAAAGCGTAAAAAATGGTCGAGTTTCTGGAGATAAGAGATTAATTGTATTTCTGACAAGGCAAAAATACTAAATAATAACCTTACAATAATTATATTTCTACTTTGTAATGTGAGGAGTGATTTTTATCATGCAAACAAATAAAATAGATTATTACCTTACAAAACTCCGTTCACGCCGAACGGAGTTTTCCATATACAAAAAATACTATAATGGGCAACACGATATCCTCCAAAATTATGCTATGCAGGACAGTCGTAGTAACATAAAGGTGGTCTGTAACTTTCCAAGAAGATTTATTGAGGAAGAAATATCATACACCCTAGCTAATCCAGTAAACTATATAAGTATTGATGATAATGTAGCGTTGATTAAAACAATTGACCTGCATTTTTCGCATTGGTCAAAGCTTCATGATATAGAGCTTTTAAAGCAGGCACTAATATTTGGAGAGGCATATGAAATTCAATATATTAATAAAGAGGGTGAATTTAGAGCTGGGGTGTTTACACCGTTAGATGTGTATGTAGTAGAGGATGGAACTATAGATAAGCAGACAGTAATGGCATTACACCTATTTAAAAAGCCAGAAGAGGGAAGGAAAGAGTATAATGAGCATCTACACTATAGCGAGTATCTGGATGTTTATTTAGAAGACAGGATTATTCACTATAAGTTAGGTGACGATATGGGTAATAATGCTGGTGATAAGCTAGGTTGCATAGAATTAGAGAAGCTGGGAGAGGATACTCATATTTTTGATTCTGTTCCCGTTACTATTTGTAGGATAAATGCTGAAAGCCACTCGATGATAGACGATATTAAATCCTTGAATGATTCATATAATTCTGTTTTATCCGACCTTGTAAATGAGGTATCAGATTTTAGAAATGCCTTTCTTACAATAGTGGGAGCGGAGCTAGAAAAGGACGATGTGGCAAAGCTAAAGGAAAAGGGAATAATACAAGTACCGACCGGAGCTTCGGTGGATTTTTTGATTAAGCAGATAAATGATAGCTTTGTTCAGAATCTATTAACCACATTAGAGAAGAAAATATACCAATTAGCAAGTCATATTGATACTAATGAAAAGCTACAGCCTAATACATCAAGTCTTGCACTAAGGAGCAGGCTAATTGGTCTTGAAAACAAATGCTCACTAAATCAGGCAATGATGGAAATGGCAATTAAGCAAAGGCTTAAAAGATTTTTTGAATACATAAAGGTGGTTACTGGCAGGGGTTATGATTATAGGACCATAAAGCTAAAATTTACATCTAATGTACCAACTGATATTCAATCAATAGCTCAGGTTATTACCCAGCTACAAAATACCATTTCGCAGGAAACGGCTCTATCACTACTTCCCTTTATTGAAAACCCAAAGCTAGAGCTTGAAAAGTTTATAGCAGAGAAAGAGCTGCTCGAAGGGATTAACCTTGATAATGTCAATGTTGATTTTGATACTAGGGAGAATGAAGTAACGGGAGGAGATGATAATGCTTCAACAGGAGCTTGAGAACCTAAGAATACAGATGGAAGGACTGGCAGACAGGGAACAGAAGCAGGTGCTTAATGCATATAAAAGAGCGTTAAATGACCTGAGGGGTGAGCTTGGACTAATATATAGTAGGTACTCTAATAATGGTAGGATTAACATATCAAAGGTACAGAGATATAGAGTAATGCTACAGCTTTCACATAAGCTTAAACAACAAGTAAAAGCCTTATTTGATATAGACCTAAAGCAAACAGAAGCAATATTAAGAAATGTGTTTAAGGAGTCGTTCAAAGGAGCGGCTTTTTTGCTGAAAAAATATTCAGGTATAAGTATTGATTTCTCAATTCTGCGTCCTGAGTTTGTAAAAGCTGCTGTTCAAATGCCTATTAAGGGCGAAATGTTCTCTGAGAGAATATGGAGTAACAAAATGAGTCTAGTAAAGAGGCTGCGAACAGAGGTAGAGAGAGGAATGATACAGGGAGAGTCTATAGATAAGCTAGCCAGAAGAATTAAAAAGCAATTTGGAGTATCCGCTTATGAATCCAAAAGACTTATGCATACTGAGTTAGCCAGATGCATGACCGCAGCTCAGGATGAGGTATATAAAAATAGTGGTGTAGTAGAAAGAATTATGTTTGATGCAAGGCTAGATCAGAAGACCTCTGAAATATGCAGGGGTTATCATGGTGAGGTGTTTGATATTAACACTGACTATCCTAAGCCACCATTACATCCAAACTGTCGAAGCTGTATTATACCCGTTGTTGATGGCTGGTCACCTAATAGGTAAGTTCAGTTTGTTTTTTAATATCTGTTGAGAAATTAATTGATATACTTGGGGTACTGCCAAGCTATATAAGTAAAGTAACAAAAGAAGTAAGATGTATAAAAGAGATTAAATGAATAAGGAATGGAGGAGCACGTTATGGAGGATGACAATAACAAGCAAATAGACCAGAACAAACAATTAGACGAGAATAAGGATATGAGCTTGAATGCCAATAAGAATCCTGTTTTAAATCACGATGATTTACAAATAAACCTTGAGACCTTACTAGAAAATCCAGAGCTAAAAAAACAGTATGAACAATATTCAGAAAAGCAGATACAGGACGAAATAACTAAAGTAAAAAGAGAGCTTAAAAAGCAATATGAGGATGAAAAGAAAAAGGAAAAAATGACACAGGAGGAGTTATTGCAGCAAAAGGAAATGGAGCTACAGCAAAAAGAATTAAAGCTTAACAAAATCCAGTATTTCAAGGATAAAGAATATGATCTTGATTTACTGGATTTTGTTTACGGTGAGGATATCAACGAAGCTGAAGAAAATGCAGATAAGCTAATAAGCATTATTGATAAGGTTGTAGAAAAGAAGGTAGCAGAGAGGTTAAAGCAGGGCTATGTACCACATAAAGAAAATAAAAAAGAGGAGACAGAAAGCATTGGTCATACACTGATAAAGCAATTGACCAATAGCCTAACTTCAGCTTCAAATGCACAAAAATCATACTTTGAGTAGACTTGAATAGATAATAAGATGTATTAAGGAAGGTGAAATTAGTTTATGAAATATACTGAAATGACCTATACAAATAAGACCGAGATATTAAAGTACCCTGATCATTATGTAGCTGTCCCTGTAATGGTAGATGATGACGGGGTATTAGTTAATACAGATGGTAAAAAGCTAGTTCCAGCAGGAACAATAGTTGGGGGAAAGACAAAGCCTGTGCTGTCAAATCTCGATGAGCCTGTCAGTAAGAAAAATACTCAAGGGACAGATGCTAACGCTGCTGAAGGTGTGCTATTAAATGATGTAGAGGTTACCTTTGGAAAAGCAGCTGGTGCTATGCTAATTCATGGCTTCATTGCTATAGATAAATTACCAGAAGCCCCTGCCGTTGATGCCATCTCTGTTTTGAAGGGGATTCATTTTATTAAATAAGCAGTTAATTGCTTTAGTTATCCCGTTAGCAGAATTAATAAAAAGTATAAAGGATAAAAAAGATAAAAAGTTGAGGGAGGAAATATAAGATGCCTAGCATATTTGATTTAATAAATGCAAAGGAAATCGGTATCTATTACACAAATAATCCATCAAATAGTATACCTTATCTCGGAGCAACGCTATTCCCACCAAAGAAGCAATTGGGATTAGATTTATCCTGGTTTAAGGGCTCAAATGGATTGCCCGTAGCCTTGATGCCATCTGCATTTGATACAAAGGCTATCTTGAGAGACAGAATAGGCTTCAAAAAAATAGAAACAGAAATGCCTTTCTTTAGAGAAGCCATGAGGATTGGGGAAAAAGAGCGGCAGGAGATAAATAAAGTGGCTGGTGCTAAGAATAGTAGCTTTTTATTTCCTATAATTCAGAAGATATATGATGATGTTAATCAGCTAGTAAATGGCGGTGAGGTTAACAATGAGCGTATGAGAATGCAGCTATTATCTACTGGTAGGATTTCTATAACAGCTAATAGAATTAATTATGATTACGACTATAAATTTGCTCCAACACATAAGGAAACCCTGCTATCAACTGCAATGTGGAGTGATGCTAATAATTCAACGCCTGTTCAGGATATTCAAAGGTGGCAGGAGTTGGTAGAGCAGGATACAGGCGAAAAACCAACAAGAGCTATATGTACCAGAAAAACATGGAATTATCTAATGGTGAACAAATCAATAAGATTAGATTTAGACCCTATTGGTGGAAGCAATAGAATAATGACTGACAGCATATTAAAGACCTATTTACAAACAAAGCTTGGGCTGTCAGTAGCAATATATAATAAGAGATATGCAGTGCAGGGGGGGAGCAACCTATAAATTCTTCCCTGATGAAATCTTCACATTGATACCAGAGGGTAATCTAGGCAATACATATTTTGGTACAACACCAGAGGAGTCGGATTTAATGAGTGGAAATACTGAAGCTCAGGTCAAGGTAGTTAACACAGGGGTTGCAATCACGACAATTAAAATACCGCATCCAGTTAATATTGAAACTATAGTGTCAGAAATAGCATTACCGAGCTTTGAAAAAATAGATAGTATCTTTATTGCAACCGTTCATACGGAATAGGAGGTGGAATTGGTGAGCACAAAGAATCAAGAACAGATAAAGCAGATAGAATTTATAGAACCGATAGATCAAATGGAGCCGGAAGAAACTATGGAATTTGTAGAGCAGACATCAGATACTGAAATTAATGACAATACTCAAGACCAGAAGGCTAGCCAGAATAATAAGTCTCAAACAAAAGCAGCAAAAAAAGGTGCTAAAAAAATAAAACTCGAGCTAGTCACTAATGTTAAGTATGGAAAGTCTGAAAAGAAAATAGGAGAGCTTATGGAGGTTGACACAGAAGCTGAAGCAGAAAT
>QKEK01000071.1 GCA_003251775.1 Clostridia bacterium
GTTAACTCCATCCCCTGTCATTGCAACTATTTTACCTTTCTTTTTCCATGCCTTTACTATTCTTACCTTATGCTCTGGAGATACTCTTGCAAAAACAGCATATTTGTGTACATCCTGCTCCAATTGCTCTTGAGATATCTTGTTTAAGTCACTTCCTGTAATTGCCAGTCTATTTTCATCAAGGATTTCTAATTGCTTGGCTATGGCAGAGGCGGTATCTATATGGTCGCCTGTTATCATTACTGGCTTTATGCCTGCTTCAACACATAGTCGGACTGCGTCCTTAACCTCTACCCTAGGAGGGTCTATCATACCTACTAATCCAATAAAGCATAATTCACTTTCTATACTTTCTGAGCTCACTTCATCTGGAATTTTGTTTATGCTTTTATATGCAGTAGCTAGTACTCTAAGGGCTTGGGATGCCATATCAGAATTTGCAGCCTTTATTGATGCTAGTATTTCATTGGTTAACGGCAAAGTGTTGCCATTGATAGTAACAGATTTGCAGCGTGTTAGAAGCTCGTCAACAGCACCCTTTACCAATACAATATAGGGTTCATTATGGCTACTTCCAAGGGTTTGTAATGTTTTATCGTTTTCTCCTATTGCATGTATAGTAGTCATCAGCTTTCTATCAGAATCGAAAGGGATCTCTGCTAGTCTATGCCATTTGCTTTCTACTTTCTCCTTTTTATAGTCAAGCTTATTGCCAAGTGTAATAAGTGCGGTCTCTGTGGGATCACCAATTTCAGAGCCATCCATAGCACCAGAGTTTTTATTAGTAAATCTCCTGTTTCTGAGCTAGCACTGATTGCATCTGCTTCTATGAGGGCTTGGTTGTAATACGCTTTTATTACTGTCATTTTGTTTTGGGTCAGTGTGCCAGTCTTATCAGAACAAATGATTTGAGTAGAACCTAGGGTTTCAACAGCTGGCAGCTTTCTGATAATAGCATTCTGACCTGCCATTTTCTGTACACCAATAGCAAGTACAATTGTTACAATAGCAGGAAGACCTTCAGGTATTGCGGCTACAGCCAGACTAATTGAGGTTAAAAACATATCAAATATTTCTCTTCCACTAAGAATACCAACGGTGAAGATTAGAATACATATGACAACAACTGCGATGGAAATATACTTTCCTAATTCCTCAAGCTTACGCTGTAATGGAGTCTGCTCAGCTTCGTTTTGAGTAAGGAATTTAGCTATAGTACCCACTTCTGTATTCATTCCAGTTGCTATTACTATGCCTTTGCCTCTTCCATATGTTACGTTACTATTCATATAAGCCATGTTTTTACGGTCGCCGAGAGGTATATCTGTACCTTCTATAGCTTCTGTACTCTTTTCTGAGGGTACTGATTCACCTGTTAGTGAAGCCTCCTCGATTTTGAGACTGGCACATTCAATTAATCTCATATCAGCAGGTACATGGTCACCAGCTTCTAGTACAACAATATCGCCAGGCACTAGATCTTCTGCCTTAATTCTCATTAATTCATTATTGCGGATGACCTTAGCGTACGGTGCAGACATATCCTTTAGTGCACTTAAAGCCTTTTCTGCCTTACTCTCTTGAATTATACCTACGATAGCATTAATAATTACGACTATGAGTATTATGATACTATCGGTAATTTCTCCCAATAAACCGGAAATCACTGCGGCAGCAAGTAAGATAATAACCATTACATTCTTGAATTGCTCAAGCAATTTTGATATAAGACTCTTGCTTTTTTGCTCAGTAAGGGTGTTTTTACCATACTGCTCTAAAAGCTCGCTTGCTTTTTGGGTGGAATACCCACTTAGTGTTGTATCAAATATAGACAAGCACTTATTAGATTCAATTGTATAATAAGCCATTTTATCATTATTTATCATTAAATTCACCTCATTAGAATATTACTGTATTATTTTTACATTAGTCAATATATATATTATCATTTTACCACAATAATGACAATATATAATTCGCTATAAAAAGAAATATTGCATGTGCAGATAAAATCCGATATAATTAAACGATAAATAGCATTAATCAGATATTAACAGTTATTTTGACTGAATTATATAGTAGATTTGACGTGAAAGGAGTTTTGGTTTTGAAGAACGAACTGGTTGTTGTTTTAGACTTTGGAGGGCAATATAATCAGCTAATTGCAAGAAGAGTAAGAGAAGCAAATGTGTATTGTGAGGTGCTACCTTACAGTACCTCTATAGATAAAATAAAGGGTATGAATCCAAAAGGGATTATATTTACTGGGGGGCCTGCGTCTGTATTAGCAGAGGATGCTCCGAAATGTGATAAAGGGGTTTTTGAATTAGGTGTTCCAGTGCTTGGTATATGCTATGGTATGCAGTTTATGAGTGTAGCACTTGGAGGAGAGGTTGCGGCGGCAGCTCAACGTGAGTATGGTAAGGTTAATATTAAGCTAGATGCTGGAGATGAGCTATTTAAAGGAATTGAAATCGATACAACCAGCTGGATGAGTCATACATACTATGTAAGCAATCCACCCGAAGGCTTTAATATAACAGCTACTACTAATAATTGTCCTGCGGCGGCTATGTCTAATAGTGAGAAGAAGCTATATGCTGTTCAGTTCCATCCAGAGGTTATGCATACACCAAAGGGAAGAGAAATGCTAAGCAATTTTCTTTATAATATTTGTGGCTGTAAAGGAGATTGGCAGATGTCTTCCTTCGTTGAGAATTCAATAAAGAGCATCAAGGAAAAGGTAGGCGACAAAAAGGTACTCTGTGCGTTGTCAGGGGGCGTAGACTCCTCAGTTGCAGCTGTAATGATACACAAGGCGATAGGAAAGCAATTAACATGTATTTTTGTAGATCACGGACTACTTAGAAAATATGAGGGCGATCAGGTTGAAAAGGTTTTTGGAGAGCAATTTGATATAAATATGATTAGGGTAAATGTTGAGGATCGTTTCCTACAAAAGCTTAAAGGGGTTTCTGATCCTGAAACCAAAAGAAAGATTATTGGAGAAGAGTTTATCAGAGTTTTTGAACAGGAAGCAAAGAAGATAGGCAAAGTAGATTATCTGGTACAGGGCACAATTTACCCAGATGTTATTGAAAGTGGTGCTGGAGATGCTGCTGTTATAAAGAGCCATCATAATGTGGGTGGTTTACCTGATTATGTGGATTTTGAAGAGATTATCGAGCCATTAAGAAATTTGTTTAAGGATGAAGTAAGAAGAGCAGGGCTTGAGCTTGGTATTCCAGATGAGCTTGTTTGGAGACAGCCATTTCCAGGACCAGGGTTGGCTATCAGAATTATTGGTGATATAACTAAGGAAAAGCTAGATTTATTAAGGGATACTGATTATATTTTCAGAGAGGAAATTGCAAAGGCAGGCTTGAAGAGAGATATAAACCAGTATTTTACTGTGTTAACCAATATGAGAAGTGTTGGTGTTATGGGGGATGAAAGAACCTATGATTATACACTAGCATTAAGAGCAGTAACAACCACTGATTTTATGACAGCGGATTGGGCGAGAATACCTTATGATGTTCTAGAAACCATATCAAATAGAATAGTAAATGAGGTTAAGCATATAAACAGAATTGTATATGATATTACAAGCAAGCCACCGTCAACAATAGAGTGGGAGTAAGAGCTTTGTTTATGTGATTTAAGGGAGTGTGAATAAATGAAATATATAAGTACCAGAGGATATGTCGGTAATCATTCTTCTGCCGATGCTATAAAGAAGGGTATTGCACCTGATGGTGGATTGTTTGTTCCTGAAAAAGGAGTGTTAATAAGTTTAGAGGAAATAGAGGCTTTAGTCAATATGTCATATACGGACAGGGCACATTATTTATTAAAAGGCTATCTGGATGATTATACCGATATGGAGCTTAAGGAATGTGTTGAGATGGCATATAGTGAGGCTAAATTTGATGATAAAGCTGTGGCTCCTGTTACTTATATCAATGGTACAATGGCAGTTTTAGAGCTATGGCATGGACCTACCTGTGCATTTAAAGATATGGCTCTACAGCTACTGCCTTATTTATTAGTAAAGGCCGTAAAGAAAACTGGGGAGTCAGACGAGATTGTTATATTAGTAGCTACCTCCGGCGATACTGGTAAGGCGGCATTAGAAGGGTTTTCTGAGGTAGACGGGACGAGGATTATTGTATTTTTTCCAAATGATGGCGTAAGCGATGTGCAAAAGCTTCAGATGCTTACACAGAAGGGACATAATACATCGGTAGTTGCAGTAGAGGGAAATTTTGATGATACTCAAAGTGGAGTAAAGGTTATTTTCTCCGATAAAAGTTTAGAGAATAGACTGTCACAAAAAGGATATAAATTTTCTTCTGCTAATTCTATTAATTGGGGAAGGCTTGCACCTCAGATTGTTTATTATTTCTCTGCTTATGCAGATATGGTGAAGAATAACAAGCTTAAAATTGGAGAAGCTATAAACTTCGTAGTACCTACAGGTAATTTTGGTAATATTCTTGCTGGGTATTATGCCAAAATGATGGGCTTACCAATTAAAAAGCTTATTTGTGCTTCCAATGATAACAATGTGCTGACTGAGTTTATTAAAACTGGAACATATAATAAGAATAGAGAATTCATTAAAACAGTATCGCCATCAATGGATATACTCATCTCTAGCAATCTGGAGAGGCTGCTTTTTGAAATAACAGGGCATAATAGCTCCAAGGTATCTGGGTGGATGAGTGAGCTTAACAGTAGGGGCGTTTATACTGTAGATGAAGAGACTAAAAGCATAGTTAAGGATTTGATGTGGGCTGAGTTCTGCTCACAGGAGGAAACTCTTAAAACAATAGAGTGTGTATATAAAGAGTATAACTATATGGTAGATACGCATACAGCTGTAGCTATTGATGTATATGACAAATATGTCATATCTACAAATGATATGACACCTACGGTTATTGTTTCAACTGCCAGCCCATTCAAATTTAATGGAAGTGTGGCTAAGGCTATACTTTACCCAGAAGAAATATCAGGGAAAAATGAATTTGAGCTACTGAATATACTTTCTGAAAAAAGTGGGTGGGAAATACCAGAGGGCTTAAAGGACTTAGATAAAAAAGAGATTAGGCATAAGCTTCACTGTAAGAAGGATGAAATGCAGGATTTTGTAGAGCATATTTTAGGCTTGAGCTAGTAGAATAGTTGTAGGGTCTATATTATAGAGTATAGTGCGTTAGAATTTAGAAATATAAATATATCATTTGTACTAAAATGCTTTTTAAGAGCTATGAGTGCTGATATTGGTGTTTAGAAGGGGTGTTGGATGTGTTTAGTATATCCTTAAGAGAAATAGCTGATGAGTTTTCTTTAGAGGAGCTAACAGATTTAGGTGAGCTGGAGAAAATAGAAGTCTCAACAGCAGATACTAACAGGCCAGGCTTACAGCTTGCAGGTTTTTTTGAGTATTTTGGAGAAGACAGGGTTCAGATTTTTGGTAAGGTAGAGATGACCTACTTGGATAGGCTTACCTTTGAGGATAGATATGCTTGCCTAGATACATTTTTTAGCTATAATATACCATGCGTAGTAGTTGCAAGAGGCTTAACACCTCCGCCAGAAATGATTGAAATTGCAAATGAAAGCAAGGTTCCTATATTTAGAACTGACGAAGTAACATCTAGGTTTACAAGCAATCTTATATATTTTTTGAATGTTGCTCTTGCACCCAGAATTGGAAGACACGGTGTGTTGGTTGAGGTATATGGTGAAGGTATCCTTATTTTGGGAGAAAGTGGTGTTGGTAAGAGTGAGACAGCACTTGAGCTAGTAAAAAGAGGCCATCGATTAGTAGCAGATGATGCTGTTGAAATTAGAAAGGTATCAAGTAAAACGCTTGTGGGAACTGCACCTGATGTTATAAGACACTTTATTGAGATTAGAGGAATAGGTATTCTAGATGTCAAAAATTTGTATGGTGTTGGTTCAGTCAAGATGAAGGAAAAGATTGATTTGGTTATTAATCTTGAGCTTTGGGACAGCAATAAACAATATGATAGGGTAGGCTTAAATGATGAGTATACAGAGATACTGGGCATTAATATACCATCGTTAACTATACCAGTAAGGCCTGGGCGAAATCTTGCGATTATAGTTGAGGTCGCTGCAAAGAATAACAGGCAAAAGGAAATGGGGTATAATGCTGCAAAGGTACTTAATGAAAGGTTCATGGGTGAAATAAGGAAAAATACAAAGGATGTTTAAGGAACCTCGAACCTTGTTGTTTCATAA
This sequence comes from Clostridia bacterium, assembly GCA_003251775.1. Taxonomy (GTDB): domain Bacteria; phylum Bacillota; class Clostridia; order DSM-8532; family SZUA-474; genus SZUA-474. The sequence goes on from QKEK01000071.1 coordinate 6,277, forward strand.
AAAAAATGGTATAATTGTCCTTGAGTGTAGATGAATTAAGGGGAAAGTTTATGAATGTTGTACTTGAGCGATTTAAAAATGAAATTAAGGGAAAGCGTGTTGGTGTAATCGGGATTGGAGTTAGTAATAGGCCATTAATCAGGTATCTTAGGAAGCTGGACGTAGAGGTTGTTGCCTTTGACAAAGCAACTAGGGATAAGCTGGGTGATGTGTATAGTGAAATTCAGGCACTGGGTGTAGAAATGAAGCTGGGTGACTCTTATCTTGATGATATTAGTGGTTATGATATATTGTTTAAGTCACCAGGGATGAGATTTGATTTACCACAATTAAAGGCAGCTACTGAAGCTGGAACATTACTTACCTCTGAGATGGAGGTTTTTATGGATTTGTGTCCGGCACCTATTATCGCTGTTACTGGAAGTGATGGTAAGACTACAACCACTACACTGATATATGAGATGCTGAAGGAAGAAGGCTACTTTTGTTGGTTAGGTGGAAATATTGGTACACCGTTACTTGACAAAATAGAAGAAATAAAACCAGAGCATAAGGTAATACTTGAATTGAGTAGCTTTCAACTTCATACAATGAGAAAAAGTCCCCATATCGCAGTTATTACAAATATTTCTCCAAACCATCTTGATATACATCTTGATATGCAGGAGTATATAGAT
>QKEK01000034.1 GCA_003251775.1 Clostridia bacterium
TTCCTTCTAGAGAGCATAAATCGAACCATTCACCGTCCACAAAATACTTTATCACAATTATTCCTGTACTGTCAACAAAACTGATATACGGAGTGTCATGGACCATACTTAGGGTATAGTCTGCATTCACACTAACATTTACATCAAATGGCTTTGAACCTACTATACTCCAATTATCACCTAGCCCATAATCAATTTGTTCCTCTAAGGTTGCCGTATAATAGTTATCACTAACATTCATAGAAGCGTCTCTGGCATATATCTTAAATATATACTTCTGTTCATTTGAGAACTGGCTTCCATCTAATTTATAAGTTTGTGTGCTCTGGTCCCCTTCAGCAAGTACCGTTTTAGTGATAGATTGTCCATCTAATACATATGAAATATTATAATATGCTACACCAATATTATCAGAAGCATTTGGCCACTCTATGTTTATAACATCACCCATTATATCTTCATCTCTTGTTGCGGTTGGGCTTGGGGTTGCTTCTGGATTTATAACCGGCTTTACGATATCCGTCGATTTTGTTTTAATAAAAATTTCATTGCTTTCTACGGCGTTTGGTGGCAAATTAAAATCTATAGCCTTAATTTTGAAGTAATACTCAGTTTCTGCTTCAAGCCCTTCAACTATATATTGACGCTCTCCTTGCCCACCAATCCTACATTCCTCAGTATAAGTGTCATCACCAGCTTTTCTACTTAAAATAACATACTCCTTAATACCCACATTATCTTCACTTGCATCCCACTGTAGCAGTACTTCTCCATCACCAATATATCGTAGTGCTGGTTCATATAAATATGGAGCTGGAGAAGGGGCTATTTCATCCGCATTGGTAGTAAACTTTTCTTCATAGGCTGCACATTCTACCTCATCTGAATATTTCAATGCACCAGCAGGTATGACTATCGTATACTCTGCATTGTTGTAAAGCTCTGACTTTGGAGTCACAGTAAGGGTATAGCCCTGAATCTGTAGTTCTATTTCTAAAGGCTCGAATAGGTTAGTGGTTTTATACAGCTTTATATCATTATAGTTCGTTCCTTGAAGTAGGTTTGCACAATATGTAATAACTATAGGTTGCTTCCCGTCTACACGATAACTATCTGTTGGTAGTATTGGTTGTGCTTTTACCTTAATATATATATCTTTTGTTACAGGTGAGTATCCTGTTTTAGTTGCTGTAACACTTATTTTAGTTTCACCTATGCTCTGAGCTACAATCTTTCCTGTACTTGAAACAGATGCAATTGAGGGATTTGATGAAACATACTGAATATTAACATCTGTTGGTTCTGGTGTAACTATTATTTGTCTTTCCTCTCCAATACTAAGCTCTGCACTATTGGATACACCTATTATCTCAGGATTATTAGAGATTGGCACTTTAGCATCTAGGCTTATTGTAGGTGTAGGTGCACCCGTTGGCGTTGCTGTTGGAATTGCTGTTGGTATACTTGTTGGTGTACTTGTTGGTATACTTGTTGGTATGCTTGTTGGTATGCTTGTCGGTGTACTTGTTGGTGTAGGTATAGGCGTAGCCTTTACTACAATCTCATCATACACTATACTAATAGGCTTCTTTGTTGGTGTTGGTGTAAGTGGCTTTTCTTTCTTCTCTTTAAGCTTTTTGTCTATTTTCAACTAATTCTTTATCTACTGCATTACTATTATCCTGCTGCATATCCTCAACTACGGTCTGTAGAGTAAAGGCATCCAGCTTTTCAAGCTCAACCTTTTCTACCTTCATAGTATCCATATCCTCTTTAGTAATCTGCTCCTTTAGTAGCTTCTCAATTTTCTCAAAGCTTACTGGCTCTTCTCCCTCTTCTTCTTTCTGAAGCTTGTCTGCCATTTCCTGAAGCTCCTTTTGTAATTGCTCTGCAATCAAATCTATTTCTTCATTTGCTTCGACCTCAACAGCAACAGTCAATTGCTTAGTTACCAAATTACCTTTTTCGTCCTTTACATTAACGGGTACAGTAGCAACCGCCTGTACTACACCTTCTAGCACTACCAGCTTGGATTTTGAGCCATTTGTTTTTTCTCCTTGTCCTTCAAAACCAGTCGTATCCGTTGGCTGTCCTACAGCATCGTATGAAACAGAGAATTTTGTTCCTCTTGCTCCCATTACGGCATTAGGTGTAGAAATATTAAATTCATCGTCCTTACCAAGCTTCTTTTTTATGCTTGTCCATAGCTTTCCTACGAATAGCTTAATACCGGTCTTTTCTCCCTTTTCCTTATCATATGTAAGCTCACTCAATGAGATATATGACTTCTCGTCTATCTTAATCTCCTTATTCCCATCTAGCGACAGCTTTGCCCAAGAATCTCTTCCTGTAATTATTCTGTCTCCATGGGTCAGATTAGTGTTTTTCTTAGCCTCAAAGGTTTTTTCGCCTCCAGACTTAGAGATTCTGACATCCCCGCTTAAGTCAATAATGACCGCTACCCTCTCTTGGTCATCACTAGCACTCACAGCAAAATTAGCTGTCAGGCTTGTTAGAATAATTGCTATTACTAACAGTATTGATATGCTCTTCCTTCTTTGATAATACATAAATTTCCTCTCCCCTATCATTTAAATCTCCATTAAAGCTTTTTGATTTGTTATATTTATTCTAAATCATTTACATTAACCATTTTTGGAAAAGCCCTTGCTATTCCTTAACCCCTTCTACCTGATATACCATAAGCTCCTCAGCCTTGCCTTTAACCTTAATTCCTCCGAGTGAGGTTACCTCTACTCTATCCTTAACAAGCTCATATGTTGCCTGGCTGATTAGTACCTGTCCAGGCTTTGCATTACTCTCCAATCGTGCCGAGGTGTTTACCGTATCACCAATAGCAGTGTAATCCATTCTATCCTTTGAGCCTATGTTACCAACTACTGCATACCCAGTATTTACTCCAATACCAAAGCTCACTGTACGACCAAAGCGTTCCTCTATATTCTTTCTTAGTGGCTCTGCCCCCTGCTTCATTTCCCACGCTGTTTTAACCGCCTTAAACGCATGGTCCTCAAGCTCTAGCGGAGCATTATATATAGCCATTGTAGCATCTCCAATGAATTTATCCAGAGTACCTCCATTATTAAAGATTGACTTGGCACACAAGTCAAGATAATCATTTAATATAGCTACGACTTCCTCTGGCTCTGCCTTTTCTGACAACGGAGTGAAGCCTCTGATGTCAACAAACAATACTGAAACAAACCTTCTGTTGCCTCCCAGCTTAAGGCTTTCCTCTCCTTCCTCAAGAATCTTTCCTACAATCTGTGGTGCTACATATTTCCCAAAGATATTTGTAATACGCTTTTTTTCTTGAAGCTGTTCCAGATAGTTGTACGCCAGCATAACCAAATATGATACAACAATCATTAGTGATGGATAGAACAGCTGTAGAATCAAGCCGTTGTTGTATATTATTTTTGCTGATATTATGTAAACTATAATAACCCCCACAGTTAAAATGAAGGCTATTGCAGGCTTAAATTTCTTAGAAACAAGATACCCTATTAGACAAAACACTACAATCAGCATAAGCTCAATTAATACCGTTACACTGCTGTCTGAAGCCTTTACCTTAAACCTATTCTCCAGAAGGTTTTGAATAATGCTTGCATGTATCTCTACCCCAAACATTTTTTCAGTTCTATTAGTAGGCGTTATATACTCATCCTGCATAGCGTTGGCATATGGACCGAATAATACTATTTTGCCCTCAAAAATTCCCTCTGGGAGGTCATTATTAAATACCTGATATGCTGAGAAATAATCGTACGTTTTTGATTTACCCAGATAATCTATATAGAGAGGCTCATTTAAATCATAATTGTATTTTTGAAGCTCATTGCTTTTATTTTCCAAGTAATTTAAAAATATCTGATATGAAAAGCTATTATATACGTTATCCATAAAACGCTTATTTAGTATTGTCTTCCTTACAGCTCCATCACTTTCATCAGGGTCGGGGTTAATATAGCCTACCTCACAGACCGCCAATAGCTCCTCAAAGGGGGCAATTATTCTGTTCACATCCTGCTTATGCCCCCACTTTTCATAGCTTTCAACATGCTCTATAGCACAAACTACGTTTCTATTCTTAATGCTATCAATCAGCATATTATCACTCTCAGCCTGAGTTTTGGAATCATATAAAACATCTATCCCCAGCACTGCTGGATTATCCTTTAGTATATTATTAAATATCTGTGCCTGTATGTCTCTTGAAAACGGCCATCTACCAATATTTTTATAGCTGATATCGTCAATGCCTACAATAACTATATCCTTGCTGATTTCCTGTTCTGCATCTGTCTCTAAGAATGAGTCATATATTGAGTTTTCTATAACAACAAAAGCATCCATAAAATAACAGCAAAGCATTAACAGCATTAGAAACAGAATTATGTAAATCGACTTAACCTTAGTCTTCACAAATAAACCCCCATATCTTTATTTATATTTCTCAAATTTATACATAAATTTATAAGCCTAATGCACCTAGGATACTACCCCATCCCAGCATTTGCTCAAGCTAAACGCCTCAAGCAAATCTCCGTCAAGCTTCCCCTCCTTGACCATAAAACCAAGTATTTGTATAGCCTTTTCTACTGGCATGCCTGCCTTGTATGGTCTGTCCTTAGCTGTTAGTGCATCAAATATATCAAGTATTGTCAGGATTCTTACCTCAATGGGTAGCTCATCATCCTTACATTTTTTACAATAACCAGAGCCGTCTAAAAATTCATGATGCCTAATTGCCCAGTACGGTACATTTTTCAAGTAATCAGGAAATTCCATTTTTGAAAGTATACGCTCAGCAACACTAACGTGGCTTTCAACGATTACTCTCTCCTCAAATGTAAGTGTCCCCTTTCTAATGCTAAGATGCTCAAACTCCTTATCGGTAAGAAGTGGCTCTTCAACACCTTCAAAGGATTTATTCTTTATCTCAGTTAATTTTCTCAAAATATCGTCATCCACAAAGGTTGCCGGAGAGTTGACCCTTGTTACCACCTCCTTAACCTCATGTATGTATTGCAAATTGTCCTTCCAAAGCTGTGTTAGACCCTCTCTTTTCTCAGGATAATTTAAGCAAGCTTCCAGATAATTTGCCCTTATTTTACTCTCTATTAATTCCAAGCGTAGCATTAAGCACTCATATCCATCAGATAATCTTGTAGGCTTGTCCAACACACTGATTGGAACAGCAAGCTTTCCAACATCATGTAGCCAAGCGGCTGTAACAAGCTGTTTGATACGTGTTGCATCAAAATGTGTATTCTCATATTTCCCTTCTTTGACACTGTCAAGATATACGGCAAATTTTTCTGATAGTATTGCTATATTTCTTGAATGACTAGCATTATATGGAGTTCTTTCATCAATTGCTGTTGCCATCACCTTAACAAATGAATCGAAAAACTGCTTTATTTCTTCAACATACTGCATATTAGCAATAGCCATCCCTGCTTGGGATGCTAGTGATTTTACTACACTCTCTAAATTTTCATCAAAGGGAACAACTTTATTAGATGAACTAACAGAATTAATTAACTGCAACACCCCAATTACCTTGTCCTCTCTATTGATAAGTGGCGTTACCAGCATTGATCTGGTTGAATACCCTACTGCTTGGTCAAATTTCTTTGGACCAGAAAAATCAAACAATTTTGAGTTATATACATCTGGTATATTGACTGTTTGCCTAGTTAGAGCTGTATAAGCAGAAACATTGCTATGAACCATTTCAACTGGTGGAATGTCTATCTCTTCACCCGCACCACCTTTAAATACATTTAAAGAGGTGTTTTGCATAATTTTATATCTCAATTGATTATTTTCACATATGTAAAGCGTACCACCGTCGGCATTTGTTATATTTCTAGCTTCAGTTAATATCATTTCCAGAAGCTTGTTATAGTCCTTTTCTGCTGTTAGTGCAATTCCTATTTCAAGCAATCTGTTGAAGTAACTACTCGAGCTTTCATAATCCAAATCCATTGTTTAACCCACCTCTTCAGCTTAACCAACACAATAGCAAGAGTCTTGTTGTTCTGACAACAAAACAAGTATACTATTTGCTATAAAATTATAGGGCTTGCTATAAGAATATAGAGAACATATGTAAATAAATACTTCTATGTTACTCTACCTAATCCATTGTAGCAATTAACAATATCGTATCACATTCCACATATTATGGCAAGTATCGACAAAGATAACTTTACATAATTTTTAAAAAACAAGTTACTATTCACCTATCAGTTTATTAAATATTTAAGTGATTCTAAAACTTCCGATTTGATAAGAATTTATAAAAGGTTTAAAAATCTCCAAGACAAAATGTCTTAGAAACAGCTTACAGAGGTTATTTGTGCACAGGCGTTGAGGAGTTAATATATTTTCTTTCATATGCTCATTATAATACTTTTTTTAAGTTATAATGTATATCCTTGCTACACAAACCATTACGCTTATAGCCTATAAATTGCAAATTGCCCCAAAAAGCAAGTGCTGTTCATAAGCTACCTATTGGTCAGACATACGAACCCCACTAAGCTTTTAAGGGCAACTAATATTCAGTACTGTTTTGTATAATCAGCTAATATTCATATATATTTTATATTCAAGGTATAGGTTGAGGGCCACTCCCTATGTCTAATGTAATGTATAGCACTATAATATAATCTATCTGCCGCCTTTTATGACTCGTATTTCAACGTCTTGCTTTTCTACTTTACCAGAAATATTATCAACCTTTATTTCAAGAGCTGTTACTTTTTCATAGGTTTGTTTATATCCGTCATATAGGATTTTTACATGGTCATCTAATTTGTTTTCTAAGCAAACAATGCTATTTTTCACACTTCTGATTTCATTGTCAACTGAATCAAATCTTTTGTCAATTGCATCAAATTTTTTGTCAACTGAATCAAATTTTTTATCAATTGAATCAAATTTATTGTCAATTGCATCAAATCTTTTATCAATTGCATCAAATTTATTGTCAATTGAATCAAATTTCTTTGAAAACTCACTATACATTTTAGTCATAAGCTCAAACATTTCATCAGCCATTTCAAATCACCCCTTGCATTTAATTCTATCATTTTAAATCTACCTTGTCTATAATTGAATTGTGATATTATGAATGAATATACGAAGTATTCTTCGTCATAATTGCAAGTCAAATCTGTTAAGCTTTGTTATTTAGGTAATGAAATTTATAAATACACGGCTTGCAATCTTGCTTTATAGCTATAAGAAGGCTTGTCTATTTTGGGATTAATTCCATTGTTTCTACTCTTCTCTTTTTCCTAGCTAAATGCCTAAAAAGTAAAGGAATTAATGTAACCTCATTAGACCTCGCAAGCGTCAACTGACTTAAACCACGTGCAAGCTGTTTTGATGTAACATTTTCAAGCTTTGACGGAGAGGGATATGTTTTCCAGAAGGCTAAGGTAGAATAATTATAGTGTGTCTAAAGGAATGGTTTGGCTTATTGCTACGCTTAATAAAGACAAGACTAATGTCAGATATGGCATACTATCACTTCAAAGTCAACTACTTACAATGAAACAGAGGCTTGAGAGGCTTGCTAATCTCTTTGTATTACTTACGCTTTGCTTTAAGGCATTAATTGCAAAACCCCAATAGAAAAGGCTAAGCCAAGACATTGGTAAAAGATACAGTCTTAGAAGCTCAACCTGTATTTGGAGACTTGTATCATACCTAAAAGAAGGTAGCTTGAGTTTAGTTCTTCTTCTATTAGCCTTTATTTTTTTAGTTAATTGAATCTTTCCTGAT
>QKEK01000220.1 GCA_003251775.1 Clostridia bacterium
TACCTTCCCTTCAACAGTTTTAATTCACATTAATAAATTAACATTCATCCATCATATTTTAAACATAGTTTAGATTAAAAACTTTGTATATAGGATGTGTTAATACTATTATTACTTAGATACAATATTTTTGAAATATCAATATCCTACATTAGCATGTCAAAAATAGACGTTATTAACGACACTTTTTAAATAACAAAGATTCAGAATTTCGAAACTTATATATTGTATAACACCCTTTTTGACTGTATAATTATAAGTATAGTTATATTTAAATTAGTGACAATGAAGGGGAATAGCAATGGCAGATTCGGATATGAAATTAAAATTCATGACAGCAATGAGCCCACTCTTTGATGAAATCCCTCATAAATACCATTTTAGGCTTCATAGAATATATAACCCCTCTCCTGTACATAGAAAATGGGAGATTGAGAAGGGACGCAGAAATACTGATTTACATCTTTTGTTTGTTATTAACGGCAAAGGTTGTTACGTTACTATTTTGATGATAGGGAAATTCCATTAGAAAAGGGTAAAATAATCTTTATAAGTAACCAATATCCTCATTCAGCCAAGCCAGTTCTTAACGACCTACCTCATACGATATCTATTAGATTTGGAATATATGATAATCAAACAATGCAGCATCTATTAGACTATTTTACTACCCCGTTTGCCATAGACATAATGCCTTCAAATACCACACTTTTTCATCGTTTATTTCAACGACTTTACTTAAACTCAAAAAGAAAATCTCTTCGTAATATGTTACCAATAATCAATTCAAATCTTACTGAAATTCTGATGGAACTAATAGCAATTGTTTCGGACAACAGTAGCTCTATTGATAGTAGGCTAGAAGCTATCCTTCCACTAATCCAGCCAAGACAAGATAAACAATACAGCCTCAAGCAAATCTCTCAAATGGTAAATCTAACTGAAAAGCAATTATACAGACTTTTTAAAAAAACATATAATATGTCACCATATCAGTATATTATTAGCTGTAGAATACGACAAGCTATATATCTACTTGAAGAAACCACTATGAGCGTAAAAGAGATAGCCATTAGCCTTGGTTATTCTGATCAATATGCTTTTTCAAAGCAGTTCAAATTGATTACAGGCAAAGCACCTTCATCTCTTAAATCTTAACCGCATAAGGTTAAATAACACTCCTAACTCTAGTATAAAAAAAACCCACTAAAGCAATCGTCTGATACTAGCCTTAGTGGGAATTTCATTTGCCATTAATAGTGTGTATTATTTATTACCTAACTTATTAATGCAATATTAAACCACTGTATGCGATGCCTTGATAAATGAAGCAACACTTCTTTTTCCTTGCATATTAACACAGTAGCCTCGTGTCCTAATAAAAAAACACGCTGTCCAATTTTGTACATAGCGACCACCCCAATCCTTTGGAAGCTTACCAAATCCTTTTGATGAATCCTATCTTATCTTCTCTGATAAGGACTCTTATTATTTATATCGGTTGTTATTGGCACTAGTTTTATGATATTTATAAACTTTATGACTGCCATATATTACTTGATGATTATCATAAGATTATTCTTTATAATAGTATTTATATATTATGTAAACAAGGGGTGATTCTTTGAAAGTGTTAAAAGGTATATCCATTCTATTCACTTTTGTTCTATTAATCATGACTACTGCAATAAATACACAAGCAGCTACTACTCAGAATCCAGAACTTTTCATTAACAATCAACAAGTAGCTTCAGCAAGCTGTAAGCTATACAACAACGAATATCTAATTCCTATAAGTGAATTAGCAGAAAATCTTGAATTAGATTATGAGTTTAGCTTAGAAGATGAGAAGATAAAGCTTACATCTCAAAAGCAAGAGCAACTAAAACGCGAGATTATTCTAAACTTAAATAGTGACATTGCTATTATTAATGGAAAAAACGTCAAAATGCCAGCACCAATGACTACTATTGATTTCAGAATATTTGTCCCAGGCAAATTTATTTCAAATCTAGTCGGCTATAATATGTACTTTGATAGCATTAAGAACAGGATTCACATTATGTCACCTTCTGAGGGCAATATATACTACAAAATTAGTTTTGGTGACACGCTTTGGACGCTCTCAAAAGCCTTTGGAACAACTATTTCCTCTTTAAAAGCCTCTAATAATCTCTCAACTGATATGATTTACCCAGGGCATTTACTGCTAGTGGATAATAAGAGTCAGTCTGTAGACTATAGTGTTACCGGATTTACAAACAATTGGGCTACCTTGTTCTCTGCACCTTCACTATCTTCAAATGCAGTCACATATTTAAAGCCGTTGACTCCACTTACTATTGTAGAAAAAAACGGCTACTGGTATAAGGTTGAAACCTCTTCTGGAACTGGTTATACCTACTTTACTGTGACTAATATTACACAAGCACATATTTTAAAAATAGAATTGATATTGACACCAGTGAGACTTATAAATCTTATGTTGATTATACAGTACAGAAGGGTGATACCCTTTGGAGCATCTCACAGCAATTTAATCTAACACTTAATGATTTATATTTAGCAAACGGATTTTCTAGTAATACCTCACTTTCTATAGGACAAGTCATTAAAATACCTGAGATTCACGTAGCAACAAGACAACCATTAAAAGAAGGCTATGGAGAGATTTTAGACTGGTTTGAGGAGGCTCAGTATGCATTTCCTGTTGGTAAAGAAGCTAGGCTTACTGATTTAGCTTCTGGTAAAAGCTTTTGGCTAAAGAGAACAATTGGTGCTTCTCACGCTGATGTTGAAACACTTACAGCACAGGATACTGCCATTATGCTTGAAATATTTAATTCACAATGGTCATGGGAAAGAAAGCCCTGCCTTCTTGAGGTAGATGATAGAGTCTTTGCAGTGTCTATCTCTGGAATGCCTCATGCAGGTGTTGACGGACTACCTTTCCTTCAAAATGTTCCTGACAGAAGTGGTAATTACGGGTATGGTTCAAACTTTGATGCAATTGCAGGCAATAACATGAATGGACACTTTGATTTGTACTTCCTTAATTCTCTTAGACATAAGGACAACCAAATAGACCCCGACCATCAAAAGAATATTCATATCTCTGGTGGGGTTCACTAAAATAAGAACCCTAAGTTGTCGACGCTATCAGAGATAGCGGACAGCTTAAGAACCTTGTTATTTCATAATAAGAACCCTAAGTTGTCAACGCTATCAGAGATATCGGACAACTTAAGAACCTTGTTGTTTGCACAATAAAAGGCGTGAGGGGGAAAAGTAGCTTATAGCTCCTCCCCCCTCACTTACATAAGTACAATCCCTCAGACATTTTAAAAACTAACTCGTGGTGCCTCATTTTCCTTAAGGTTGTGTGACATGTTCCATATAAATGCAGAGCCTCTTACTATTCTAAATATGGCTACACCAGTTTCTACTCCAGCCCGTTCCTTATTGTCCTGTATCCAGGGTCTTTCCTGAAAAAGTCTATCTTCGAGTTCTTTGTCCTCAACAACCTCAATACTTCCAGTCACCCTAAGGGTTTCAAAGTTAACAGGGTCATTAGCATTTCGAATAAATGCTACCTCAACCTTTGGATTTAGCTGAATTTGACGATAGAGATTTTTAACCTTTCCCGTATGATAGTAAAACCCAGTTTCATCAGCAAACCACAAGAGCATTCCGCGAACTCTTGGTTGATTATCCTCGCTAGTAGCAAGCCAACTGGAAGGATTCTGATTTGCAAATAGTAAAACCTCATCTAATCTTTCATTCATTTTTATATCCCCCTTCTGAATTTATTCAATTTGAGCTTTTTATTCGAGTATACTGCGTTGTTATATTTATACGCTATTTAAATTTACTCTTTATATAATTAAACAATATCTAAGTCTTTATAGCTTTAAAAATCAAAGCATAGTTTATCAAAATTCAGCCATTTATCGTGCAAATAACAAGGTTATTATTTTTTCTGGAATTTCTGTCTGTACACAGTGGGAGTCATCTTATACTTTTGTATGAAACATGTTGAAAAATAAGATGAAGAATTATATCCGCACTCCAACGCAATCTCAGTAATATTCTTCATGCTATTTATAAGCATATTACGTGCTTTCTGTATTCTAATCATATTAAGAAAATCTATTGGAGTAGAACCAGTAACTGATTTGAAAATTTTAGAAAAATGCCCTGTAGAACGATTTACCTGCATAGCTAAGGCTTCTGTTGTTATTTTTTCTGAAATATGGCTGTTCATATAGGCAATTGCTCTGTCAACCTCAAAGCGGTCATATAATTGTATTGTACTATGTGTGTGAGAAATAACAGAGCGTACTATCAAATGTACTATAACATTAGCTAACTGACTTAATAGTTCTGAATTTTTATTTTCAAGCAAGCCTGACTCAAGCATAAAGCACCTAAGTACTCCTAGTAACTCTGGATGCGGTGCAAACGCCTCACCACGAAAGATAGGAATCTCCTTAATATATTGTGCTATTACATTATTAAATAATTCTGTATCGATCAAAATAGCTATATAGCTCTGAAAGCTTTCCTGCTCCAGCTCCTGATGTGGAATTTCAGGTGATATAGCCGATAAGCATTTCCCTTCTGATAGGTCATATACAATATTTCTTCCTTCTAATACAATGTCATTTGTTGGTTGAAAATAATAAATAAATGAGTATGCCGGATGAGTATGATTAGGAGTAGTAGCGTACTTACACTGACCAGATAAAGGAATAAACAAGCTAACCAAAGGATGAATAAAGCAATCAATCTTTCTTTTCATAATGTCTAAGGTATCAGTATTTAATGTACCCACTAACTTATTCAATATTTGTGTATCCTCTTTGCTGAACATCATTTCATCCCCCCTTGGAGTAAAAAGCTTGCATCAAATATGCGAGTTTTGCTATTTCTTAATTATACAGAGCAATAAAATATAATTCAAGACCTCAAAAATTCTACTTGAACAGCTGTGGTTTAAATGGTAGAATTATACTAGTTTATATTATTCTATCATATCACTTTGTACTATTGTATAATTAACCTAACAAATACTGCTATTCATTTCATAGTATTAACACAAAACTTAATACCTAAATAATGCAAACAAAGTATGATATGCGATGCAAATACTTCCTTAAACAAGAAAGTGAGGACAAAATCTTGAAAGATAAATTAAAGAACTTATTAGAAGGTCATAGAAGCTTAATCAATGATTATGAAAAGATTGTAAAGGAATATGAATCAAATGATCTTATAAACCAAAATGAAAAGCTCCAAAAAGATTTAGAACAATACAAAGCATCACTTGATAAGATGCAGAATAAAAACATACAAATGTCTAAGGAGCTTGAGAATTTAAGAATTGCTTTAAAAGAGCAAATTTTTGATGAAAAATTAAATATTATTAAGATTTCTAGAAGAAAAATTGAAACATATTTTCAGGATTTAACCGCCGAGTATGCTAATAGCCTAATAGGATTTGAATATACTTCAAAAAGAAAATTAGACCAATTAAGTAGTATTTCAAAGAAAGAGCTTAAAAATGAGGCTCATGAAATGGAAACGGATATTCAATACTTATACTCAAAATTACAAGACAGAATATCATACCATAAAAACAAATTTGATAATAATAAGAAAACGATTCTTAATGATTTAGACTCAGAAATAAATAGTATAAAAAAGGAAGAAATTACTGAAGAAATACTACAGAAACGTATAAAACAAAATAATTTAGAGCTTAAAATAGGATTAAGCTGGATTAATAAGATTGGTATCTTTATTATTTTAATTGGTATTGCCGCAGCTACAAAGTACTCATATACTAATTTTTTTAATGAGTATATGAAAGGAATTTTCGCGTTTGTTTTAGGTGCTTTATTTCTAGCTGGTGGTGAATGGTTTAATAAAAAAGAGAAAAGCGTTTTTTCTCAAGGTCTTACTGGAGGAGGACTAGGGATTTTGTACTACGCAGTTTTTAGTAGCTATTTTATCCTAAATATTCTTAATATTTTTTCGAGTATAGGTATTTGCGTTCTAATTACAGCTGTAGCTCTAATCCTTTCAATTAGGTATAATTCTGTGACTATATGTTCTTTTGCACTAGTCGGAGGCTATCTTCCATTTTTCAGTTATGTATTTGCTTTTGGACTTGATAAAAATGCCGAATATGTTTCAATGTTATATATATTAATACTAAATATACTAGCCTTAATAATCTCAATGAATAAAAAATGGAATATAATTAATTATTTCAGCTTTATTTTAAATGTTCCTACATTGATTTACCTTGTATTTAGTATGGAAAGTGGGCTAATTCCAATTTTATATAGTGTATTAACCTTTGCTATGTATATAGCCATTACACTATATTACCCACTAAAAAAACAAACACCCTTAAATGCTTTTGGTATTGTGCTTTTGGCATTAAATACATTTATAAGCTGTATTATTATTTATAGGTTATTTGATAAAACTAACTGGATTGATTTTAGAGGTATTTTAGCACTATTATTTTGCTTAATATATTACAGTATAGGTACATTAACTAACAAGCATATGAAGAATGAAAAAACAGCTACAAATCTGTTTTATCTGACATCGTTTACTTTTGCAGTCCTAATAATACCATTTCAGTTTGGAATTCAGTGGCTTACCTTTGGCTGGCTTGTGGAAGGTATATTATTAATTTTTTATGGTTATAGAAATAAAACAAAATTATTTGAGAAATCTGGCTGGATTATCTTTGCTCTTTGTTTTGTAGCCTTTGTTTTTTCAGACGTTCCTCGAAAATTATTTTCATACAGTATTGACTCTGTCCCATTTTTTGATTTTAGATATTTTGTAGTTACCGTTAGTTTGCTTTTTACTTTATATCTATACCTTGTCAATATGAATAAGGATACCACCTTGCAATACACATCCAAGGGCAAATTGATTTCTTTGTTTAAGTACATAAACATTTTTAATGTTTGGTTCTATTTGATATATGTAGGGTTTAATTTGTTTGGTAAGCTTGAAAAATATATTGGCAAAGTATATAACAGCAGTTTTTATTATACCATTATATTTGCTTTATTAACTGTGCTAGTAGCATATCTATGTAAAAAAGCTCCATATATGTATGATAGAGTTGTAAAATATATTTCAATTTTTCTTTTAATTTTATCTATTTTAACTTGTATAATTTTAAACTTCAATACTAATGTTAGTGGTAATTCAGTACAAAAAGGTTTAAGTTATGTAGCCCTTGGTATACTGATTGTTTTTAACGTATTAACATTCTTTAACATAAAGGACTTAATTATTTATTTTATAAAAACAAAGAACTTAAATTTAGAGTATTACCCTATTATCATTTCTTTGTATCTGCTAGGAACAATAACAACAATTCTTATAGAGCAATTTCATCTAGGTAATTATAATCTACTATTTAGCTTAATTTACCTTGTTTCATCACTGATAATTATAATTTATGGATTCTCTAAGAAATTTGTTTATATGAGGCGTTTTGGCTTGGGATTATCGGTTTTTGCTACTGCTAAATTGTTTATATTTGACTTATCAAATTTACAAACGTCAATGAAAATAGTCTCATATTTTGCTTTTGGATTAGTCTTAATTGGAATTTCTTTCTTATATCAAAAATATAAGAAATATATCGAAGTTATTGAAAATATAAATGAAGTGGAGAATTAGTATGTAAGCGTTAATCAAGCTTCATTTTTTATAAAAAATTAATTTAAAGCTTGATTAATCGCCAACCGAATGGGTGGAGAACCGCTTGCAGTGGTTATTTGTGCAAAATGCATGGGGGAGTTAATATGAAAAAAGTGCTACTTGTATTGGTTTTATTAAGTTTTATATTTGTAAGGAATACTTGCTTTGCTACTACAGATGAGTTATTGGAAAACTGGAGTTTTACTAAAGATATAGCTGTGTCTGGGAATGATTTATATGCCTCATTTTATTTAGATAAGGATGTATATAAAAATGCTAATTCAGATTTATCAGACCTAAGAATTGTAAACGAAGAAGGTAAGTTTGTCCCCTATTATATAGTGAAAGCAAATGAAGATATGAAGCTACACGAATCATATTATGCTTCTAATAAGATATTTGAATTTGAAAAAGATAATGCTACTTATTTTGATTATAAAATAGTTAAGACTGATAATAACTTAGATGTTTTAGGTAGCTCTTTAAGATTTACTATATCAACTGAGAATTTTATGAAAAATATCGATATATATGGGAGCTTCGATGGAGTAGAGTGGGACTATATCCAATCAGACAAGATCTATAAGATTGATAATATAATAAAAGAAGAAGTATTTCTTAAAGATATTCTTAGATATGAATATTACAGAATTAAAATTCCTAATAATTTAGAGGCTGTAAGTATAAAAGATTTAAAGCTATTATATTCAAAATACGCTCTATCAAAAAACACTTTTGAAGGAAAAACTAGGCTCTCATATAGTATAGAAACAAAAGATTCTCAAACTACAATAAAGATTAATAATGATAGCCGTTTGAGTATTATTGATATCTATCTGTCTATTAAAGAAAACTTTAATAGACAATACCTTGTTCAGTCTGTAATTAGTGAGAGTAGCAATAATCTTATTAGTTCTGGAAATATATATAATATGCAATTTAAAGAGCTTAGTGCTGTAAATACAAGTATTTCTCTAATTAATAGACCTATTAAGGAACAAGCTTTTGAAATTGTGATCCTGAATAAGGATGATGTAGAATTAACAATAGACAATATAGAGTTTACCTACCAAATTGACAAAATCGTTTTTGATAGCTCAAAGGGCAATAGTTTCAAGCTATATTTTGGTAATATCAACTCGGAAAAATCTCCCCAGTATGATATAGAAACATACAAAACACATATCGAAGGGGAAGCTCAAGGTTTTTGCGTTTTAGGTGATATAACCGAATTAACCTCCTATAATAAAGAAGATAGAAATAGTGAGTTGAATATGAAGCCAATTTTTAACATTTTATTAGTTATAGTGTCTCTTATATTAATTATTATTATTTTATGTAGGTTAAAAAAAACTAGGGATTTTTAATAAGGAGGTGTAAAAGAAATCAAGTTTAGCTTTTAACCCAAATTTGTTTTTGAAGAAAGGAATGGTAATAATGAAGAGGAAATTAAATTTGTTTTTTGTATTGGTATTTGTTATAACTACATTTGCGTCAATTAATGCTTTTGCGATTAGTGCGTACTCAAAAATAGAAGCAGAGAGTATGAATGATAGCATGGGTATACAATTAGAGAATTGTAGTGAAGGTGGGCAAAATGTAGCCTATATAAACAATGGAGATTGGATTAAATTTACTGATGTAGATTTTGGTAGCGGAGCTTCAACGCTAGATATTAGAGTAGCCTCAAATACTTTAGGAGGTACTATAGAAGCTCGCTTAGGAAGCACAACAGGAGCACTTGTAGGAAGTGCAACAGTAACCAATACAGGTGGTTGGCAAAACTGGGCTACTATAAGATGTAATATAATTGGAGCAAGTGGAGTTAAAGATTTATATCTTGTGTTTAAAGGTGGTAGTGGGTTTTTGTTTAATGTAAACTGGTTACAGTTCACTGCCTCAGTGGGCAAATCATTTTACGTAAGTCCAAACGGTAATGACTTAAATGATGGTCTATCTATTAATACACCATGGAAAAGCTTGAGCAAAGCGGGTTCTTCAAATCAAATCAATCCAGGTGATACCGTGTATTTACTAGGAGGTACCTATAGAGAGGATTTAAACATTACACGTTCAGGAAATAATGGTTTATACGTAACCTATAGAGCGTATGAAGGTCAAACCCCCATTATAGACGGGAAAAAGGTTACTCTATATGGAAGTATTCAACCCTTACATTATATCAAGGTGATAGGCCTTACAATAAAAAACGGAAGCCACGGAATTTCTATGGAGGGTCCCAATTTATCACACATAATTATTGAAGGCAATATTATTAGTAATACTACAACCTCGGGAATTGCAGCTTGGGGAAATAAATACAGTGATGAAACTGTACCTGGTGGAAGTCAATATAATGCTCGTGGACTAACTAATCTACTCATTAAAGGTAATAATGTAACAAATGTATGTACCGCGGGATTTAATGAATGTATAACAATTTCTAATGGAGTCGAAGACTTTGAAGTCTCTTATAATACAGTACGAGACGGCGATCCAGTAAAGGGTAAAGAGGGTATTAATACTAAAGTTGGAGTAAGAAACGGTAAGGTGAACAATAATTATATTGTTAATGGAACCAGATGTGGTATCCATATTGAAGGAGGCAACTGGAAAGAGGGGAAAACAGGATATGTTGATGGATTAGAGGTATTTAATAATAAAATATTTGATTGTAAAACCGAAGGAATATTTGTTTCAGTAGAAGGTGACGATGGCAACTATGGCGGGATAGTTAAAAATGTAAATATTTACAATAATGTAATTGCTAATAATGGACGAAACGGTATTCTTGTTTATGACTTCCCTAATATACAGTCTATATTTGAAAATATATATATTGTGAATAACACAGTGGTAAAAAACGGTACTACTCCAAGCTATATTGGTCATGGAATAGTAGTTACAAATGTTTTAGTGCCTGGAACTGTGTTTAATAATATTCATGTTGTGAATAATATTGCTCATAGAAATGGGAATGGAAATACTTCCGAATTAAAACTTAATACCATATGCCAAGTTTCCAGCAATCATGGCTCTACAAGTAATGGGTTCTCTACTGACCCTTTATTTGTCAATATTGATAATTATGATTTTAGGTTAACATCAAATTCACCTTGTATCGGTGCAGGAACATACAATCAGCACGTTCCTGCTTTTGATATAGATGGTAATTTGCGTACCAGTACAATAGACCAGGGAGCTTATATGTATACTGGAAATTAGCTTTAACAAAACAGCTTTTTAAATACAAAATCATGTACAATGTGAAACAGGGTATCCATAAAAGACTATACTTTTGGGATGCCCTAATTTTTTCTTGAATTCTTATACACAATATTATATTATATAATAACAACTTACGGTGGTGAATAGGAGATAATATGATTTATTTTATACTTTCACTAATATTACTTACTTTTGCATATATGTATTATGAAGCAGGCTTTTTAAAAACTGAGCATATTAGATTTACAAAGAGAAAATTTCCCTTCAGGGTTTTGCATATTACTGATGTTCATATTTCTCTGATGTTTGTTAAGGTTCACAAAATTAATACTCAAATATCTAAATATAAACCTGATATAATAATACTAACTGGCGACTATATTGATGCCCCTTCTCAAATACCCAATTTTATTAAGTTTATTTCCCAGCTTCAAAAAGCTCAGCACATCCTTCTTAGCTTTGGAAATCATGACTACAAAGTCTTTAGAAGATATCCAGAAGCAAAAGAATTTATGATATCTGAGCTTAAGAAGCTAGGAGTAGAAATACTATTAAACGAAACTGTTGCTGTCAATAAAAATGATAAGAGCTATACATTTACTGGTTTAGAGGACGTATATCATGGTATTTCAAAAGATACACTCCCAGTAGTTGAAGCTACCCTAAAAGAGCTTTCACCAAAGGATACCAATATAATATTCTCACATAACCCCGACCTCATATTTAAGCTGTTCGGAAACAATGTCCACTACTTTTTATGTGGTCATTTTCACGGGGGACAAATATGGATGCCGTTCCATTTAGAGTATAGGGCATTAAGAAAGGAAAAGCTCTGTAAACAAGGCATATATAGGGGGCATCATAAATTTAATGGAATTAATCTTTATATTAGCAGGGGCTTAGGTAATGTTCTACTCCCATTTAGATTGTTTTCAAGACCTGAGATTACCTTTATTGATATTTAATTCTCCTTTAAAGCCTCTTCAAGCTGACAAACGGCATCCTCTTCAAGAAGCATACACTTCCTGATAATATCTACAACCTCAGGTAAACAAGCCTCATCAATCGGCTTATATTCTAAGTTAAATGGTATTTTACCAGCAGCAGCTTCAAACCCTTCTGAGATTTGTTTATATTTATCTACAGCTAGATTAAGCTTATCCTTAAATAAATCTGTTTCATTTACATACTTAATGTATTGTAGTAAATTCTTTTTGGAGTCAGAGTAAACTCCCAGAATGTAACAAAGACCAAAAGAGTCATAGTCCTTTCTCTCTAAAGTGCCTATTAGGTTCTCATATGCCATCTTGCCACTTCCATATAAGGGATTTGTATTAAATTGCTTTCTCCATTCACTAATACCATACTCAATAGAAGCTCTTATCATATTTTCGACTGGTACATCTACCTTTTCTCCAATAAGCTGATAAAATAGTATTGGAATTTTTGATTTTCCTAGATTCTCATACAACAAGGGATCTTGCTCTCCCCCACAGCAAGCCTCTACAAAAAACACACCATCCTCATCGTCATAGCCCTTTATTATACCGAATTCCAATATAGGAGTGGGAGCCCATACAATAACCGCCTTTTCATTATCAATAGACTGTTTAATCTTGCTAACTGCATCCCTGTTAATTATTTCTGCAGTATTTAGATTTATATGGTTATCATAGCATACAACCTCAGAGCTAACACCAATTCTATCCATCATCACCAAATGCTCGTTTGTCCAGTCATAAATAGTTACACTGCTTGGACATGCCTGCTTGTGAACGATGAAGTGAAATGCCATACCAGTATGCCCCATCATCTTCCAGATTTCATCATTCCATAAACCAGTATGCTTTAGCACTCCATACGTTGCCTGTATATAGCTGGTCCACGTCATACCCATTTCTACATCCTTTAAAACTTTTTTACTCATAGTAATTCTCCTCTCATCTTCTAAATATTTAATACATCTCATATTTTACAGTATGAGTATGACATATATTGTCCTACCTGATATTCTTTTAAGAATTTTTTTCAAAAATCTCTTTTAAGTATAAAACAAGCCTTTGTTTCAGCCAATTTGGGCTTATGATTTCAAAGCTTTTTTGACTTGTGAAAAGAAAATCCAGCAATTTGTGTGATTCTCTAAATTCAAGTTCATACTTGTTTTCTTCATTGCTTACCTCTGTAACTTTTCCAATTGTATATTGAGACAAATCAATTTGTTTATTAAATACTACCCTTGCAAAGTAAGGCTTGAAAACCAAAAATGGTTTTTGTTCCCCATAATCATTTGGATTAAATGTCTCTATAACACTAAATTTTTGAGAAAGCTTTATAGCCTTTAGTATTCTTTTTATACTAAACACTCTCAAAGCCTTCCTTCTGTCACAGAAGCCAACAACATAAAGCTGATTATACTTTAAGAATATTTTGTAAGGGCAAATAATCCTTATGGATTTGTTAAATCTTGCATCAATATACTCGATTTCTACCTTTTCTAATAAATCTGCTCCATTTTTGAGTACACTATATATCTCAACATTTATGTCAGCAGGTATCAAGCTTAGTTTATTATGTTGGTATCTTGGTTCTAAGACTTCAGTATCACTTTTATCTCTGTTATGCTTTCTATAATTAATAGTGCTGTTTTGGTTACTATTATCATACTCATACCTACCTGATATTCGTGAAAACAAATCTGCTATTGCCAGGGCTCTTTCATTTCCAATGGCTCTATAATTATCCTCAAGATATTCAAGAGTCTTTTTTTCCTTGGAGGTCACTATATTAAATGGAAGCAAATACGTTTTGTCTTTATAGTAATATCCATTATATTTTGCTGAATACTCTACAGGGGCATTAAGAGAGTATTTAAGATATTCAATATCTCTTGAAGCCTGTCGCTTGGATATCTCAAATTTTTCGGAAATAACACTGCAATTTGGGTACTGGTTATTCCTTATATAACTGTCTATCCATTGAATTCTATGTATATTACTCACTTCGACCCTCCGTTAATACTCAGTAGATATACTTTTTCTATTTAGTAAATTAATTATAACATAAACTATACTAAAAAAGACACGACCTTAAAGTCGTGCCTAACTAATACCTTCAAATTATCTTACTTGTCTTTTTAGTTTATTACCAAAATAAAGTACAATCAAACTACTAACACTAATAATTACACCACAAATATACAGATTTTTTAGACCTAGATTGTCTATCAGCCAACCTCCACCGTAGCTTCCGATTATTGCACTTAAACCAAAAAAAACGGAAGAGGCGACAGTTTGAGCTGTTGTCTTTAGTTTCTGAGGAGCTATTTCATATATATAATAAACTGTCCCTGTAATAAATAATCCAAATGAAAGCCCTTGCAAAAGATGAGCCATTATTACATGGTACGGTGTTTTTGCAAAAATATAAAGTGCTTGTCGAAATATAAAAAATATACATGACGTATATACTAATGTTATTGGTTTGAATTTTTTAATTAAATAGTGTGAGAACAAAAAAACAGGAACTTCACTTAGTGCTGATACTGAAAAAGCCAACCCCAAATGAGACTTTGTTCCACCAACTGACTCAATTAGATTAGGAGTATAAATTGTTGCCGCCCTGTGTGGTATACTTATAAGGGTGGCAAAGATTATAAAAACAACATAATCATAGCTTTTAAAGAGAGCCATTACATTCAATTCTTTAAAACTAAGCTTGTTAACAGGACTGTCATCCTTAATCTTTACAATAAATATACAAAATACTAACAAAACAGTTATAACCGCGTAAAAAATAAAAATTGTATTTACTGACTGACCATCTATTATTTTACCAACAAGAAAAGCTGTAAAAGCAAATCCAATAGAGCCCCATAATCTTATACTACCATAGCTTATACTCTCTTCCTCAGCTATCCCTTTTACAACCCAGCTATCTAATAATGGCATAAGTGCACTCTCAAAAAATGTTACAGTAGCCAATACTAATGCTACAACAATAATCTTCCCATATAATGGTATGGACAGGAGCAATACCGCTGCTACCGACATGCATAATATAAAGACCTTTCTTATACTACTCATCCAGTCGCTAACCATACCCCAAAAAGGCTGTGCAAACACAACTACCACAGAGTTAATAGCGATAATTGTTCCAATAGAGGTATTATTATAGCCTATGCCACGCAAGTAAACTACCAAATATGGATAGTACGTAGCACAAGCTGCATAAAAAAGAAACTCAAGTAATGAAAACTTAATCCTCTTATAATTCATTTTACTACCTCACTAAGTTATAGAGGACGGTTTCGCATAATAACATAAAATCAGTACAAGCCTTTCAATTCTGCAAAACCGTCCCCTACCACCAAACCTTTATTTAAATTCTATTCTACTACTACACCTTTTTTAAGTATAATATTAGCGTATAATGCAGCTTCTCCAGTAGCAACTACAGCATATGCTTTTTTAGCTCTTTCGTAAAAAGCGAACCTTTCTACAAATTCAATTTTGTTCGCTTTTTGTTCATGCTTTTTAACAATCTCCTTATAGGTATCCCAAATTGTTGGCTTAACTGTATCTCCAGGCACAACTGCCATAAGCGATACAGGAGCTTCTGTATAGGTATCCAAAGGAAATATCTTAAGTATAGCCTCTAAAAGCTCTGGCACATTGTGTCCATCACAGCGTACCAATCTTTGTGCCATACTAGCAGCTGGAAAATTCCCATCTGAGATTACGATTTCATCACCGTGACCCATTTCCATTAATATCTTTAGTAATTCTGGTGAAAGTATTGATGGTATTCCTTTTAGCATAATAAAATCTCCTACCTTTTCTTTTTACTTGTTTTATACTCGACATTTTAGCATTTATTATTAAGACTCTAGAATCCTCCCCCTAAAAGGATCCTAAAGTCTTAATTAAGCTATTAACAAAGCTATTAACAAAGCTATTAACAAAGCTATTAATAAAGCTTTTATAAATTCTTTATCAAACCGGAAGCTTTCTTAACACTTACTTATTAAGCAGGCGTTATCTCACCATTAACATCCCACAAATCTTCCCATGGTTGATCATCCTTCCACAAGAAAACCTGTCCTTTAATTAGTCTACAATTCTTATCTATTTTTGATAGTTCAGCCATTTCCTCATCTGTTATGGGATCAACAGTAGAACACATCAGATTACTCAAATACTCATTTCTTCTTACTGAGAATGGTATTGGCACCTGACCACGTTGAACAGCCCATTTTATACATACAACTGCAGGATGAACATTAAGTCTTTTTGCAATCTTTAATACTACTGGATCTTCTATATCTACGGTATCATTCTCTGTTTTATCTCTATCAGGACGAGTTGGAGAGCCTATTGGACAAAAGCCTATTGGCTGAATTTTATTTTCCATACAGAAATCAAACAACTCCTGCTGTTGGAAATGAGGATGAAGCTCCATCTCGTTAGCAGCTGGTTTAATTTTAGCATCTCTCATCAATAGCTTTAGTTTTGCTACAGTCATGTTTGATGTACCAATATGCTTTACAAGCCCCATTTCAACTAGCCTTTCCATTTGACGCCAAGTCTTCATAAAATCCTCATGGATATATGGCTTTGCATCTTTGCTTCTAGATTCAACAGTACATCCAGGTGCATGATAGTTTGGGAATGGCCAGTGAATCAAATATAAATCCAAGTATTCAAGCTTAAGATCCTTAAGAGATTTTGCTACTGAGATAAGTACATCTCCATCTCCATGCATATCATTCCACACCTTCGATGTTACAAATAATTCCTCTCTCTTAATGCCACCTTCCATAGCAGCCTTTAAAGATTCCCCTATTAAGTGTTCATTTCCATATACAGACGCACAGTCTATGTGCCTGTAACCAACAGATATAGCCCCTTTAACCGCCTCAGCAATTTCTTCCCCAGTAAAACGGTCAGAGCCAAAGGTTCCGATCCCTACTCCAGGCAACTTTACCCCAGTATAAAGTGTTCTTTGTGGAACTTTAGATGGTTCTACTCCATCTGCTGCAATTGTAAACTCTTGATTCTCCATAATCAATCTCCCCTTAAATATTATTTATTAATAATTAGTCTTAATTTAAAGCTTTTAAACTACCCATTACTCATTGTTGTGATAATCTAGCATTTTATTCTAGAGTGTATTACGATGCTGTATATACCTACTTAACGTTGTTTTAATAAGATATTTATTTAATGAATCTACTACTTAACTAAAGTTGCATATACATAATCATCAATATAATTGTCTATTCTGTCCTTAAGCATTGCTTCAGGATCCTTTTTAAGCATTCCCTTCCTGATTTTATTGTACTGAACAGGCATGAATTGATCTATTAACGTCATAGGAATGTCTGCTTTTTTAAGGTTTTTTATTAATCTTTCTATTGAATCCTTTACATCCTCTATGGGAAGATAATATCTGCATCTGTCAGAGAAGCTATATTTTCTGGCATACCTTATTTTTGCGGGACTCCCATGATAATGCTTCTCCCAATTAACAGGATTTTTTACCATAGCCTTATCTAAAGTTTCTATAAAGTTAGAAAGTTCGACTTCAGGACTATATTTAAAAAGCTCATTTTCTATATAATTAAGTGCAACTAATCCTTCTCTCATAGCAAATGTTAATGCTGGACCAACCTTTAGAATAGCTATTCCATCCTCAACCATTTCTTTAAGCTTCACATCTGTTTGGTAGTCTGTTGAATGTCCCTCAAAAACTATCTGTGGGTATTGACCTAATGCAGCTACCAATTGTCTTGCCGCTACACGGTCATACTCATGAACACTTTCATCACCAAACTCAACACCAGGTTGAACAACAACAGCTACAACATTCTCCCACGCATTTATAAGTTCATATTTCATAAAAACACTATGGAAGGTTTCAACAGTATCTTCAAAATCAGCTACCTTAGTAACCTGTATACCTTCCTCTTCCTCCTGACTTCCTCCAGGAATAGGCACCTCACTACCTACTACATATACTGGTGGCATAGCCTCTGGGTTAGCTTTCTTATACTCTTCGAAGGCTTCTTCTGCTGTTTTACAGAGCTGTGCTGCTCTATCTGCTATAACCTTGGTATCTAGAACTCTACCCTTATCATCATCACCTAGATGCATACTTGTATCTATATGAATCTTAGTAAAACCAGCCTGAACGTATTCCCTTATTAAAACATGTGATTTTTCCATAGCTTCTGTTGAGCTTTCATTTTTCCATGTAAGAGGTCCCAAATGGTCTCCTCCAAGGATTATTTTTTCGTTAGGAAAGCATACCTTATCTGCTATTTTATTAACAAATTCTTTAAAGTCCATTGGTTGCATCCCAGTATAACCACCATATTGATTAACCTGATTTGCAGTAGATTCAATAAGCACATATTCATTGTCCTTTAAAGCCCTTTCCATTACAGCTTCAATTACATAATCGTTAGCACTACAGACTGAAAAAATTCCCTTATGTATTCCATTCTTCTGATTTTCAACTATCTTTTTAACTGGATGTATGTTTGCCATTTTTATTCCCCTTTCTATATCTAAATAAATCAAAATAGTATACCAAACTAATCATTTATTAATAATATCTTACCTTTAACAGCTCCTGGTGTTTTATAAAGATCAAAGCCTGATTTAATCTGGCTCATAGGTAGCTTTTTAAATATCATGCTTTCATCAAATTTTAGCTGTCCTGTAGAAAAGTAATGTGCCGTAAGCTGCCATTCCTTACCTGGATATGGTGCACTATAGGACATCCATGAACCAGTAAGTGTAAACTCTTTTCTATTCATATTTTCAAATAGCTTTGGTGTAAACACAAGATCCTTTGTAGGTGTGCCAATAAAGCATACACCAGCTTTATTTCCTGCTATTTCAAAAGCTAATTTCATGGTTACATCTACACCTGCAGTCTCATAAACAAATCCAAAGCCTTTATTTTGTGTTAGTTGTGATACAGTATCCTTAAAATTTGGCTTAAGCGTATTAATAGTTATATCTGCACCCAGTTTTTTAGCAAGCTCCAACCGTCCATCATCAATATCAAATACAAAAACCCTTTTTGCACCAAAAATTTTAGCCCATTGAGCAGTAAAAAGCCCTATGGTACCTCCTCCTAGAATCGCAACATCCTCTCCTCCACGATAAGGCAAACAGTTTAAGCCATGCAATGCAACAGTGGAGGGTTCAAAAAAGGCACCCTGTTCATAAGAAACATTAGCTTCAAACTTAACTGCATTTTTTTCAGGCATTTTAACATAATCCCCAAAGCTTCCCTGCTTTCTTGAACCAATAAAGCTATAAAACTTACATAATGAATAATTTCCCTTCTGACAATCCTCACAAGCCATACATGGCAATAATGGTGCTCCAGCCACTCTGTCTCCCACTTTCAGCTTAGTCACACCTTCTCCTATTTCAACAACCTCACCAGAAAACTCATGTCCTAATACAATCGGATAAGAATGTGCTGCATCTCCAAGTACCCGTGGGATATCTGAACCACAAATTCCCGTAGCCTTAACCCTTACTAAAACCTCTCCTGCTTCAATTATAGGCATAGGATACTCTTCATATCTTAAGTCATCCTTAGCGTGTAGTACTGCTGCCTTCATCTAGTAATCCCCCATTTCATACTCATATTTATATTCAACTTGACCATTTAAATCAAGCTTACCTTCTCCATGGTGTCTTTAAGCTTTTCGTACAGTTCAAGATAAATCTTATAATACTCGTTATATTTTTTGTGCAATGTCATATCGGGCTTATATACCTTATTAATGCAAACTGTTTTCTCAATTGCCTCTTCAAAGCCCTTATAAAGACCGGTACCTACACCTGCTAATATAGCCGCACCCAAGGTTGTTGCTGTATCGGATGTTGGTACCTTGATTACTTTTCCGGTTACATCGGCTTTTATCTGAGTCCATAGACTACTATTTGCTGCTCCACCCATAGCAATCAACTCACCAACCATAACATCCACCTCTTCAGCTGTCTTGATATTATGCTGTAGTGCGTAAGCACACCCCTCAAGGATGGCTCTTATCATGTGTGATCTTCCTTTATTAAAGCCTAAGCCAAAGAAAACTCCCTTAGCATGTTTATCCCATATAGGAGAACGCTCACCCGACATATATGGAAGAAAAATCAAGCCATCTGAGCCAGGATTTATTTTCTCTGCTTCACTGTCCATTATTTTAAAAGCATTCACCCCTGTTAGCTTTTCTTGCTCAACCTCATAGCCAGCCAGTTCCTGTCTAAACCACTTAATGGTGCCGCCACCACCAACTGTTCCGCCCTGTAATAGCCATAGTTCAGGAACAACATGATAGCCCAAAATCAGCTTAGGATGAGCTATAGCACTATCAAGGCAAATGCTCATACCACCTGCCTGACCACCCTGTTCCTGAGTCTGACCAACCTTATATACGCCCGCACCTAAAGTGCCACAAGCTGCATCTAAACCACCTGCAACTACTGGTGTTCCTATTTTCAAGCCAGTCAGTTGTGCCGCCTTTTCTGAGACTACTCCTACTACATGATGACACTTATATATATCAGGTAGTTTGTCCAAATCAATACCCAATTCCTCACACAGTTTCTCATCATAGGTTCCAGTTTGCATATTAAAAACATGCAATCCATAACCCTGTGATAGCTCTTGAGTAACAGCTCCAGTTAATCTATAAACAATAAAGCTATTGCTTTGCAAAAACTTGTAAGTATTCTTATAAACCTCTGGCATGTTTTCCTTAAACCAAATTATTTTGGGTGTAGAATATGTAGGTTCAAAAGAATTTCCACTTACCTCAAAAATCTTCTTAATCCCAAGCCTATCTATAACTCTTTTACATGTATCTGAAGCTCTTGTATCCATCCATATAGGAGTGTTATATAGCACCCTACCGTTTTTATCTATTGGTATAGCAGACCAGCTTTGTCCATCAATCCCAATACCAGCAATTTGGTCAGCACTTATTTCACTGCTATTAAGTATTTCTTGTATTGCTTTACAAATTGCTTCCCACCATTCCTCAGGATTCTGTTCAACAAAACCTGGTGCAGGATAATAGACCTTATACTCCTTTGTGGCTTGTGCTATAACCCTCCCAGCTAGGTCAAATACAGCAACCTTACATGCGGAAGTACCAATATCAATTCCCAATAATAATTTTCCCATCTTCATTTCCATTCCTTTCTTTATGTACTCATGAATCCTTTTCACCATAAACTATTTAATTGCAAAAAACATTCTTTTTAAATTTAGCTATTTTAAGCTAAACGTTTAGCTTTTGTTTAAATAAGAACCCTAAGTTGTCGACGCTATCAGAGATAGTGGACAGCTTAAGAACCTTGCTGTTTGCACAATAAAAATTTATATCTCTCTTACAGAACCCTTAATGGATACCTCTGTCTTTAGCCTAAACATTGATGGGAAATTTGCCATGTCCATTTTTAGCCTTTTTAACAAAAGATTTGCCGCTGCTTCTCCTATTTGTTGCATTGGTTGAATTACAATGGATAATGGTGGCTTAACTATCTTAGCCATTTGCAGGTTATCAAAGCCAATAAATGAAAAATCACTAGGTATGTTTATGTTAAGCTCATTTGCCGCCATTATTGCTCCTAAAGTCATTTCATAATTAGTAACAAAAATTGCTGTTGGGGCATCCTTCATTCTCACTAGCTCTTTTAGCAGGGTATATCCACTTTCTATCTGATAATCACCGTTTTTTATTAATGAAGTATCAACCTCTATATTGTAGTCCTCGTGAACTCTAATGTATCCCTTCAGCCTTTCCTCCGCTGTATAAACCGCTTCTGGTCCAATAATTATACCAATTCGCCTATGCCCTCTCGTAATTAGCTGTTCTACTGCGTCATATGAAGCATTTAGATTGTCAACAAGTACAACATCACACTCTAGACCTTTAACAATTCTATCTACAAGCACAATAGGAATACCTTTATTAATAACACCCTGCAAATGCTCCTGACTAATACAATGAGGCATAGTAATAATGCCATCTACCATTTTGTTTACGAGAAAATCTAATTTATCCTTTTCAAGCTTAGCGTCTTCTTTATAGTCACATATAATAGTACTATATCCATTCTGGATTAAAATGTTTTCAACATTAGATATAATACCAGTACAAAACATATTCTCTAGCGTAGGCATTAGAATACCGATGGTTTTAGTCTTATTTGTCTTTAGTCCTCTTGCAATCTCATTCACTTTAAATCCAAGCTCAACTATAGCCTTCTCTATAAGCACTTTGTTCTCGTCCAGAACATTACCACCATTTATATATTTAGATATTGTAGCAATAGATAATCCTGTGTATCTTGCTACGTCTTTCATAGTTACAGCTATTTCACTCATCCCCTAACGCTAAACGTTTCGTTTATATTTATATTGTATCACTCACCACACCACTTGTCAAACATAAAATGCTTCAATCAAATTGCGTTACTAGCATTTACAGTAACCCTGACCAAGCCATGTCACGAAAGGCTAAATTTGCATGCCATTCCCAAGCATCACTATACATAGCTACAAAATAAATAAATGCAAGCTGACTATTGGGGTCTAAAATCATACCACAACGACCAACACCCTCATGTGAAAAACCGTCATGAGCAAGTGTATTACCCTTGTTCAGGTCAAAGCCTAATCCAAACTCAACTGTTTTACCTTTAGCACCCCAACAATACGTTTTTACGTCCTTTGATAACCAATTCTTCGTCATTGCTTCAACTGATTTTCTTGAAAGTATCCTGACTCCTTTATATGTACCTTTGTTAAGTAGCATTTGACCATAGATAGACAAGTCTACAGCTGTAGATAACAGAGCTCCTCCTGGGGCGTAAGCTAAGGGTATTCCTTCTTCATTCCTTCTTTTTATCCAAGCTTCTTCATCAGGACTTCCAAAGCTTACTTCATCAATCAGCTCATCAGGAACGATAAAAAAAGTCCTTTCCATTCCCAAGGGCTTAGCAATTTTTTTTATAATATACTCATCATATGGCATCCCTGATTTTCTAGCAATTATTTCTCCAAGAATACCATAGTTTGCTGTACTGTATGCCCATATTTTGCCTGGTTGATTTGATAATGGGCCTTCTAGTATTTGTTTGATCCAATGCTCACGTTCAAACTCAAGCCACCTTGGATATGGTTCAAAATAACTTCCAACCATAGCTGGAAGCCCAGAAGTATGTGTTAATATGTGAAAAATAGTAATATCTCTATGTGTATTATTATTAAACTCTTCAATAATCTCTGCTACTGGCTGATGAAGATGAATCTTCCCCTCTTCAAGCAGCTGCATTATAGCTACAGCTGTAAAGGTCTTTGTAATTGATGCAATCTTTCTTATAGTATCTACCTTAAACTCCCCTTTATTTTCATAGCCACACAGAGCCCCCATTGATTTGCTTGAAATAGTTTTTCCGTCTTTAATCAATAAATAGCTTCCCCCATAATACTTTTCACCATTAACGATTTTCTTAAAATGCTCATCCAGCTTTATAATAGTTTCAGAGCTATACCCCACTTCCTCTGGTATTATGTCACATTGGTTTACAACAAAATTTCTAGTCCCCATTCCTTTAACCTCCCTATTTAAACAATAATAGTTCTATTTTATCTTAACTGTAACACTTTATTATTAGTCCTTCATAAAGCCTTTTGCATTGTTACATATTAACTCCCCCATGCATTTGGCACAAATAACGCCTGTAAGCGGCCTTCAAGACATTTCGTCTTGGCGATTTAACGAACTTCATTAGAATTTCTATCAAATTTGAAGTTCGTTAAACGCTTACATATTTATTAGTTTATTACTCATCCAGCCATTTTATTGGCTGATAAATATCCATTTCACAATAATTATCATTTGAACGGCTGATATTAACATATTCAAATCTGAATGGCTCAGCCGACTTAAATCCAGAGTTTGTAATCCATCTTCTGTACAAATGAACCAGTAGCCTGCCTACCTGCCTTCCTTTTATTTCGTCAGGATGGAAAAAACCAACAAAACGAAATATAACATACTTGTGTGCAGGAATAGTTATTCCTATCATCCCTTCTGGTATACTGTTTAGGTCTGTTACCTGTACTGAGGGTATATAATTAATATAACCCTCAGTATAATTTTTCCAATCAGTATATCCTATATAAACCTCACTGTCAATCTGGTTTGAAATTTTTTTCTTATTATTATAGAAGAAATCTCTTCCGTGTATATTTGCAATATCATCTCCAGATTTGCTTAATATGGTATGCTTTACTCCTATAATATTAAATTGTTGCTTAAAAGCGTAGAAGGGTTTATACGTAACCGAGTTGTTGATAGCTTTTAAATCGTTTATATTAATTCTTTCAACAATTTCCATAGATATATTCTCACTTCTGACCTTCTTAGGTGTATACCCAAATTTTTTTCTAAAAGCTCTTATATACGACTGCTCATGGTCAAATCCATACTCCATTGCTATATCAATAATCCTCATATTTGTACTCACAAGCTTATCTATACTAGAGGTAAGCTTACGTGCTTGCACATAATCCATTAATGCTTCGCCTGTGAGTGACTTGAATATCCTATGAAGATGGTATTTAGAAACACCTGAGTATTTTGCTATATCATCCAAGGAAAATTTACTATATATGTTATTTTCAATAAAGGATAGTGATGTTTCTAAAATCTCTTTAGTATTTAACATAACAAAGTTCCTTTCAAAAAAAAGCAATATCAGTTCATTTTATTATAAGTATAAGTGATATCTTAATAATTGTAAATATAACCAGAACACTTTTTAGGAGGTTTGGCATGAAAAGACGTGTTGTAATAACAGGTATAGGAAC
>QKEK01000174.1 GCA_003251775.1 Clostridia bacterium
GCTTAAGCCATCTATAATTAATCTATTGAATTTTACATCAAATGAGTCTAGGTTAACAAAAGCTGTATTATCAAGCATATTGCTTATATCTGAGTGTATATAACCAATAACTTCATAGTTATTATTTTTAAATTCAAAAAATCTTTTGCCTTCTTCATCTTCAAAACAGCTATTAGAGTTTAGAACATTCTTACCCACAACTGCTTTGAAATCATTTTTGAAAAATTTACTTTTTCTAAAAAATGAACCCTTAATTAGTTTGTTTATCTTATTATCTAGATTATAATTACTACATAGTCCCCACACTTGCATTTCTGGATTATAATAAAGCTTTGCAAAAAGGGTTATATCTGGATAACTGGAAAGTAACTTTTTTATATCTGGTGTATTATCATCTTTGAAAATCACTGTAACAGCTTTGTCTGAAATCAATGAATTAGATGTGATTATTTGCAAGTCTATAAATTCTATGTAACTAATATAAGAAATTATTAATACAAACAGCATTACATTTATTGTAGAAAACCCCAAAACAAACCTTTTTGTCGTAATCATAGCACGCACACCTACCTCAAAAGTGACATAACCTCAGCACGAGTTCTTGCATCTGATTTAATAAGGCCTCTGAGTGCAGAGGTTAGGGTTGTAGCTCCTGGCTTTTTTATACCTCTCATGGTCATACATAAATGCTCTGCCTCAACCACGACAGCTACACCTAATGGATTAACAGCTTCCATAATGATATCAGCTATTTCACTTGTCAATCTCTCCTGTAGCTGAGGCTTTTTTGCTATAGTATCCACTATTCTGGCAACCTTACTTAGCCCTAATACCCTTCCCTTTCTAGGTAGATATGCTACATGGGCATGTCCCATAAAGGGCAACAAATGATGCTCACATACTGAGTACAAGGGAATATCCTTAATTAATACCATTTCCTCATGGTTCTGCTCCTCGAATATCTTAACATGCTCAATTGGCTCCTTATGCAAGCCCTCAAAGATTTCTTCATACATTCGTGCAACTCTATCAGGGGTTTCAATAAGTCCAGCTCTGTCAGGGTTTTCACCAATAGCTAGAAGTATTTCTCTAATCGCAGCTTTAATTCTATCTTTATCAACCATGTAATGTATTCCTCCATATGTAATATAATTGAACATTTGACTGCTGTCGTTTTTTTAAAACTGCAAACAGTTTGTGAACATTGTTTTTTATGTATTACTAAAAGCTTCAAATTTATAATCAGGAAATTTATTATTCCACTCAACCATATTTACAACCTCAAAATGGTCAATTAGTGTCTGCTTCAGTCCTTGTAAATCATCTTGCAAATCAAAAGGAAGCTTTTTCTTTATTTTCCCAGCAAGCATTTTTCTGACTACAGAATCAGCCATTGAACATTCAATTACATAATAGTAGCTTTTATTCTTATTTCCCCATCCTGTTCTGTTGTTAATATAAATCAGACTATCGTAGTACTTTCGGGCAATCTTAGTATAATGCTTATCTTCGTTTAGTTTAAATTCAAAAGCCTCTGGATTAGTAGCATTAGCAACAGTAGAGTTTTTATACTCCATTAGTGTTATATTACTTTCATCAAAAATTATTAAATCCACATCACTTAATACATTTGTCCTATGAAAACAATCATGTAGTTCTACTATCTCTTCTGCCATATTACAATTAATTTTATATAGCCTATTTTCTTCTACAAATATTTTTTCTGACATCTTAGTCCCCCATATTCTTATCAATTACCTCATCTAACAGTTTATCATATGCTGATATTATAGGATTCTTCTTTAGCTCTCTAAAGTTTGTACAGTGACAAAATGATACAGAATCATCATCATTCTTATAAAGGGAAAAGTATTTGATCTTATCATCATTCATGGCTCTTATCTCAAAATACTTGGAAAGTACATAATCATGAGTGGAAATAAATATTTGCACTCCTTCTCTTTGAAGCTCTAGGAGGATTTCAACCAATGTAGGTATTGCTTTTGGATTTAAATTTGCTTCTGGTTCATCCCAAAATAAAATAGTCCCCTTTTCCAGCGTACCATTTTTAATCAACTGCCATAGAAGTGCAAGCTTTCTCAACCCTTCAGCCACTAAGTGAAACTCTATTTTTGCCTGTGTCCCAGGTTTTAAATAAAATTTTTCATCATTTACTGTTACCGTTCCAAGTGTTATCTCCTTAAGCCTATCAAGGTATTTTTTCTTACTGGATGGATTGGGTCCCCTATTAATGTCAATCTTTGCTGTTGTTATTATGTCCAAATAAGTTTCATCAAAATCAATAATATCTTTTAGGTAAGCAGCCTCAAAATTATATGCATTAGCCAAAATCTCTTTGGCAGGAATAAATGTACTAATCAACTCAGCATTTACATTTTCCCATTTTTCTTCACCTATAGTTTCTGCTGCCCATTTTTTAGTACGTGACGAGAACCTTGTTTTTATAGAGGCTTCTTCTGAAATAATCTCAATTTGAGCAGTTCCAGTTTTATTTTTTCTTGACACTAGCCTATTTATATTTAAATCATCAGGTCTAAATACCTTAACAAGCTTTTGTGAAAACGGTATATCCTTTCTTGTCGCCTGACATGCGGCATACAAAACCTTCATTACATGCGTTTTTCCTGTTCCGTTTTCTCCAACAAATATATTTATACCTTGAGAAAAATCCATATTATCAATATTTGTGAATACAGTAAAGTTTGACAGCTTTAGCTTTTTTAACGCCATATGCAACACCTTGCTTTCTTATCTTCCTCTATCCTTTAGTTTAATATTCTCTTTAGACCTTATCTTTAAGGCAATAGAAATTAAATTAAGTTAAATTGTATGAGAGAAATCTCTATTATTATTCTATTCTTATTTTTTGGAAAATACAAGAGTGGAATCGGAAATGTTTTTATGAGATATTAACAGCATTTTAATGCAAAAACCCAACTACACCATATTAAATGCATAGTCGGGTTTTATATATATTAGTTTCCTTATACTCTAAGTGATAATCTTTAATATACACCGTGTTACAGAATTACTGTATCTTTATCTCATTCCAGATTTTAATATATTCAGACTTGAAGTCACCTAAATCCACATATTCCTCACATCTATTCAACAATTCATCTGATGGCCAGTATGCATCATTCTCCAAAAGCTCTGGGCTTTCCTCCATAACCATATCATAGGTTTTAACGTTTGGTGTAGAGTAGCCTATATATTCAGTATTCTTATACGCTATTTCTGGGTCGGTCAAAAAGTTGATGAACATTTCTGCTTCCTTTTTGTTTTTACTAGTTTTAGGAACTACCATACAGTCCACCCAGATGTTGCTTCCCTCCTCAGGAATAGCATACCCAATGTTCTCAGCACCCTCCCAATAGGCATCCATAGCGGGTCCAGACCAGTTAAGTGCTAACGCTGCCTCGCCAGCCATCATGATATCCTTAATCTCGTCAATATAGTAAGCGTATACCAAAGGTCTTTGCTCTATAAGTATTTCCTTTGCCTTTTGTAGCTCCTCCATATTAGTAGTATTAGAGGAATAACCCAGCTTTTTTAGAGCAGTTCCAATCGTGTCTCTCATGTTATCCAGCATAATTACACTACCCTTGTATTTTTCATCCCATAATATATCCCAGCTATTAACTGGTTCTGTTACTATGTCCTTATTATACATTATGCCAACTGTCCCCCAGAAATATGGTACTGTGTATTTGTTATCTGAGTCACAGGTCAGGTTCTTAAACCTGTCATTTATATGCTTATAATTAGGTATGTTCTCATAATCCAGCTCATAAAGCAAATTCTCTCTCTTTAGCTCTGATACCATAAAGTCTGAGGGAAATATAACATCATAGCTTGTCCCTCCAGCCTTTAGCTTGGTCTTAAGCATATCATTTGAATCAAAGGTTTCATAAACAACAGAAATGTGTGGATACCTCTCTTCAAATAAATCAATTAACTCTGGGTCAATATAATCCCCCCAATTAAAAACATATAAAGTTTTTTTCTCCTGTGTGTTACTAGTGGTATTGTTTTTATCACAACCAACAGAAACAACAAGAATGCTCGTTACTAATAAAATTAGCAGTATTCTTGTAAAAGTCATAATTTTGTTTTTCATAGAAAAGCTTGTCTCCCTTCATTGTACCATTCACTATTTCGCCTTCATCTCAGTCCAGACTCTACTATATTCTGCCTTGAAATCTCCTAAGTCTCTAAACTGCTCACAGCGGCTCAAAACCTCTTCAGAAGGCCAATAGGCATCCATTTCCAGAAGCTCTGGAGTCTTATCCTTTATCATATCCACAACCTTCAGGTTTGGCGTAGAGTATCCTACATAATCGGTGTTCATATAAGCTATTTCTGTGTCCATCAAATAGTTTATATATATTTCTGCTTCCTTTTTATGCTTAGCAGTTTTAGGAATACACATATTATCGACCCAGATATTACTTCCCTCTTTTGGAATTGAATATGCCAGATTCTCAGCACCTTCCCAGTAAGCATCCATTGCAGGACCTGACCAGCTTACAGCCATAGCAGCATCACCAGCCATCATCATATCCTTTATTTCATCTACATAATATCCGTAGACAATAGGTTTTTGCTTAACTAGTAAATCTCTAGCCTCTTCAATCTCATTTACATTAGTTGTACTCATGTCATATCCAAGCTTTTTTAAGGTGATACCCATTATATCTCTCATACTATCAAGTATTATGATATCTCCCTTATACTTATCATCCCATAGTATATCCCAGCTATCAACAGGCTCTGTAACCTTGGTTTTATCATATAGTATGCCTACTGTTCCCCAAAAGTAGGGTACAGTATATTTGTTTTCAGGGTCGCATGCCTGATTTTTGAATCTTTCTCCTACGTTAGCATAGTTAGGTATATTACTATAATCCAGC
This sequence comes from Clostridia bacterium, assembly GCA_003251775.1. Lineage (GTDB taxonomy): Bacteria > Bacillota > Clostridia > DSM-8532 > SZUA-474 > SZUA-474. Next base: position 4,935 of record QKEK01000174.1, read on the forward strand.
TCTAATAGCATATTTTCTCTTACAAGCTCTGCAACCATAAAATCTGATGGGCAAATTATATCATAGTTCGTCCCGCCAGACATTAGCTTAGTTTTCATTGTATCCATAGTATCATAAATCTCGTATACAATGTCGATATTAGGATACATATTCATGAATTTTTCATTAATTTCTGGGTCTATATACTCTCCCCAATTGTATACATATAGCTTAACCTTCTTTTCAGCAGACTTGCCATCTTGATTGGTTTTGGCACATCCCCCAAAAAGTATTGATACACCAAGTATCATAACAAAAATATTTAGTAATCCAAATGCTTTAGATTTTCTATTCATGGCATTAATTCAGCTCCTTTACTTGATCTTTTATTAATTATTATTAACAGTATTACGACTGCTAGAAACATTATTGTACATAAAGCGTTAATTGATGGATTAATTCCTCTTCTTGCCATTGCGTAGGCAACAACTGATAGATTTGTAACACCAGAACCAGAATTAAAAAAGCTTATTACAAAATCATCTATTGATAACGTAAACGCAATTAATCCACCAGTTATAATCCCTGGCATAATCTGAGGTATGATTACCTTTCTAATAGTATACGCAGGAGTAGCTCCTAAATCCAGAGCAGCCTCTGGCAAATGCTTATTCATCTGCCTGAGCTTTGGTAATACGGACAGTATCACATAGGGTGTACAGAACATAATGTGCGATATTAGTAATGTAAAAAATCCTAGTGGAATTTTAATAGCAACAAACAATGTCATCAATGCAACACCTGTTACAATTTCTGAGTTCATAACAGGCATATTATTTATATTAAGTATAAGCTTTCTGCTAATATACCCCAGATTATATATGCCTATTGCCGCAAATGTACCTACTACAGTAGAAACTATAGCTGATATAAAGGCTATAATTAAGGTATAATATAAAGCGTTTTTTACATCTCTATTACTAAATAATTCAAAATACCACTTTAGTGTAAATCCACCCCATACACTTCTCGACTTGGTTTCATTAAAGGACAAAACCATTAAAACCAGAATAGGTGCATATAGGAATAGGAAAATAATAAAGGTATAGAATTTTTTTAAAAACCTCATTACCACGCTGCTGCACCTCCCTTTTCATTATCAACCCTTCTCATAATTGTCATAGAAAGAACAATTATAATCATTAATATGATGGCTAATGCAGAACCAAAATGCCAGTCATTCTGCATGGTAATCTGCCTCTCTATCAGATTACCAATAAGCTCCTCTTTCCCACCTCCCAATAGCTTGGAAATAACAAAGGTACTTACCGCAGGCATAAATACCATAACAACTCCCGGTATGCTTAATGGAAAGACCACCTTAAAAAAGACTCTGATATTATTTGCCCCCAAATCGCTGGCTGCTTCGAGAAGCTTTTTATCCATCTTACTCAGTGCCGTATAGATCGGAAGTACCATAAATGGTAAAAAGTTATATATCATCCCTAATACAACCGCTCCCTGACTGGGCATAAGCTCTAGACCTTCGAAGCCTATTGCTTTTACAATTGTATTAATTATGCCGTTTCTTGATAGTATCGTCATCCACGCATAG
>QKEK01000201.1 GCA_003251775.1 Clostridia bacterium
GCAACAAGCTCAAAATCTGAAGCCTTTAAGTAATCCTCAATCAAGCCGACACTCTGTCCTCCCCATCCATATGAGCCAAATACTATTGCTTTTCTGTTCTTTGGTGCTAGGCCCTTAAGATACGTCAAGAAAGCCGCTACCGAAGGAAGCATCCCATTGTTCAGAGTTGGAGACCCGACACATACGAACTCAGCATCGATTAGGTCAGTCATTATATCCGAAATATGCGTTTCATTAAGATTATTTAACGAGTAATTATATCCCTCAGCCTCAAATGCTTCAGCTATTGCTAATGCCATTTTTTTTGTTGAACCCCACATGGTATCATATACAATAACAGCCTTCTTAGCTGTCTCATTTGATGCCCATGAATAGTAATTCTTAACTATCTCAGAAATATGTTCTTTCCAAATAATACCATGACTAGGGGCAATTACTTTAATATCAAGCTTTGAAGCCTGTTCTAATGCCTTCTGCACCTGTGCACCATAGGGCAATACTATATTAGCATAATACTTTCTGGCTTCCTCCATAATAATATCATAGGAGTACTCAGAATCAAACCTTTGAGATGAAGCTATGTGCTGACCAAATGCATCATTAGAAAATAGAATTTGTTCCTCTGGCATATAAGTTAACATATTATCTGGCCAGTGAACCATTGGAGTAAACACAAACTGAAGGCTTCTTTTTCCAAGAATAACAGGAACTCCGGGCTTTACAACCTCATAATTCAGCTCGCTACCGTAATGAGCTGTCAGACCCTTAACGCCTGATAGTGATGTATAAACCTTTGCGTTTGGTGCTAGCTTTACTATTTCAGGCAGAGAACCTGAATGATCCATTTCCACATGATTGGAAACAATATAATCTATTTTAGAGGGGTCTATTACTGAAGAGATTCTTTTAATCATCTCCTCCGAACAATAGCTCTTTACTGTATCAATAAGAGTTATCTTCTCATCAATAACCAAATAAGCATTATATGTCGAGCCCCTTTGAGTTAAATACCCGTGAAAGTTTCTCAAATCCCAATCAATAGCACCAACCCAGTAAATGTTATCCTTAATTTTTAAAGCTTTCATTTAACGCTAAACCTCCTCAAACTGATCCTTATCTACTCCACATACAGGACAAACCCAATCCTCTGGTATATCTTCAAATGCTGTGCCTGGCTCAATGCCATTATCCTCATCTCCGATTTCAGGATCATATTCATATCCACATACTGAACAAACATATTTTTTCATATAATACACCTCCAAAAATTTAGAAATATCTTATTTCTCACTATTTAGTTAATATAGTTAACTAAAGCTATTCTCAATATACAACGAATATACTATTTTGGCAAGTAAATATACTAAATTTACTTTATCCAAAATATCTTTTCAATAGACCTTTAAAGGCTGAACCATGTCTTGCTTCATCCTTACACATTTCATGCACTGTATCGTGTATTGCATCATAGTTTAATTGCTTTGCTCTGGTTGCTAGCTCCTTCTTACCTGTACATGCACCAAATTCTGCCTCTACTCTTTTTTGTAGATTTGTCTTAGTGTCAGCATCTACAACCTCACCTAGTAACTCGGCAAACTTTGCTGCATGTTCAGCTTCTTCCCATGCAATTCTCTTGTATGCCTCAGCTACCTCAGGATAGCCTTCTCTATCTGCCTGTCTGCTCATAGCAAGATACATGCCAACCTCAGTACATTCTCCCATAAAATTCATCTTTAGTCCTTCAACTACCTCTGGATCTAGTCCCTTGGCTACACCAATTTTATGCTCATCTGCCCATGCCAATTCAACATCCTTTTTCTCAATAAACTTTTCAGCAGGAGCTCCACATTGTGGACATTTTGCTGGTGGTGCATCACCTTCGTGTACATAACCGCATACAGTACAAATAAATTTTTTCATAAATAAAATCCTCCTCATAATTAAATATTTTGATTTATAAAAACAATGTCTTACGATTCATAAACAATTCTTCACTTTCAAAGACATTAGCTTTAAACACAGCTACTACAAATTCCCCTTAAATAAAAATGCTTTTCCTTTATTACAAATCCGTCAAGCCCTTCACAGGTTAATGCATCAGTATCAACCAAAAAATCATATACCCTATTACAGCTTTCACAAATAAAATGCCCATGTTCTAAAGTATTACCATCATATCTGGTTTGATTTCCATCAATAGAAAGCGTCAACACAAGACCCTTATCGGCAAACAACTCAAGTGTATTATAAACTGTAGTCTTTGACAATGTAGGTATTTCCTTAATTAGTTCTTTATAAACATCCTCTGCACTCGGATGACTCTTACTATTAACTAAGCACTCCAGTATTCTTATCCTCTGATATGAAGGGTTAACCCCCTTCTGTCTTAAATACTCTTCTATACTGATACCATTAATCATAGTTTATCCTTTCTCTCTATATATCTAAAGCCTGTTTTACATGCATAAACTAATAAACAGCATTATATAACTTAAATGATTATGATAATGTATTTAATATAACTTTGTAATCATTACAATTTTAAACTCATTTTTATTATATTTTATAAAACAATGCATGTCAAGTATTTTTGAATTTTTATTTTAATATTTTTTTCAATATGTATTTAATATTTTCATTTAATAAATACCCAAACATTTTCCAAAATATCATTTATTAAAGAAATAATTAAAATATTTTATATCTGATTTGTAAGAATGCCTTACTATACAAGAATTTTATGTTAGAATATTCTTATTATAGGCTATATATAAATAGTCAAATTAGTTATGACATGGGTGATGGTGGAGGTTTATTATGATAGTTGACTTTTTTTCTAAGCTCAATCCTATAACACAGGCATTTGTTGCTACCTTATTCACATGGTTTGTTACTGCACTTGGTGCAGCTGTAGTTTTCTTTTTTAAAGAAATTAATAAAAAGATACTTGACCTTATGCTAGGTTTTGCAGCAGGGGTAATGATTGCGGCTAGCTTTTGGTCTTTGCTAGCTCCTTCAATTGAAATGGCTGAGGCATCTGGTTTAATCCCTTGGCTACCTCCGCTTATAGGCTTTATTTTAGGAGGACTATTTTTAAGACTTGCGGATTTTTTAACACCTCATTTACATATCGGAAAGGACTTAAAAGATGCCGAGGGCCCAAAGACCAAATTACAAAGAAGTATACTCCTTGTACTTGCTATAACATTACACAATATACCAGAAGGATTAGCTATCGGCGTAGCCTTTGGTGCAGCCGCAGCAAATTTTGAATCTGCAACGCTTTTTGGAGCTATTGTATTAGCCGTAGGAATAGGTATACAAAATTTCCCCGAAGGTACAGCTGTTTCTGTTCCTTTGAGAAGAGAAGGTCTTTCAAGGCTAAAAAGCTTTTGGTATGGTCAATTATCTGGTATGGTTGAGCCTATAGCAGGAGTCGCTGGGGCTGCTGCTGTTTTCTTTATGAGACCCTTATTACCATACGCACTTGCGTTTGCAGCAGGTGCAATGATTTACGTTGTTGTTGAAGAGTTAATCCCCGAATCTCATTCCGGTGGCTTTAGTGACATCGCCACTCTTGGAACAATGACAGGCTTTTCAGTTATGATGCTTCTGGATGTTGCTTTAGGCTAGCCGAAGCCCAGCTTTCAATGATACTTAAAGTATTTTTCAGAGAAATATAAACCTTAGGTTGTCGACGCAATCAAAGATACCGGACAGCTTATGAAACTTATTGTACAACAAAAGACCATATAAAAGTATTATTTATGAAACTGGTTTAAGGAAATTATCTATTAAGCGTACAGCTTCATCAAAATAGTCTCCATTTGAATCTAACCAATGAATATTCTTATTCTTCCTAAACCATGTCATCTGCCTTTTTGCAAATCTCCTTATTTCAGTAAACATTTTTTCATAAAACTCATCCATTGTTTTATATGTCCCATTAATATAATAATAAATATGTCTATATTCAAGCCCCATTCGTATTAGAAATTCTGGCGAGACCCCTTTATCAAGAAGCACTTTTACCTCCTCAAACATACCCTCATCTATTCTCTTTCGTAGCCTTTCTTCTATTCTTTTGTGTAGCACTGCCTTATCCCATGTTAGTCCAATTAAAAGCACCTCATATTTATTACTCGATTCTTTAACTGGTATAAAATCACTATTTGCTTTCTCTAATGCTCTTATAATTCTTACTTTATTATTAGGATGTATTGCTTCTGCAAGCTTTGGTGACTTTTTTGTTAACATATCATACAGCTCAGTCGTGTTAAGTCTTTCCATTTCATCTCTAAAAGCGTAATCAGGAGGTGTATCTGCAAATGAAAAATCGTTTATTACACTATCAATGTAAAGACCAGTACCACCCACGATAAATGGCTGCTTATTGTTGTTCAATATACATTCAATGCTTTCCTCTGCAAGCTTTTTATAATCAACCACAGTAAACCATTCACCAGGCTCAACTACATCTATAAGATAATGCCTTACACCCTTCATTTCTGACTGTGTAACCTTTCCGCTCCCAAGATCCATTCCCTTATACACTTGTCTTGAATCAGCCGAAATTATCTCACCATTAAAGCGATTTGCTAGGTCTATACCTAAGCTACTTTTCCCAGATGCATTTGTACCTAAAACCACAATAATCTTACTCATAATTCTCTTAACCTCTATTTCTTTTTTCAATTATTTTTTTTGATGACCATAAATGAGCTACCGTAGGGTGAAACTCTTGCTTAATTGCCTTTTCTATTATTCTTTCCTTGATATTTCTATAAATATCTATATGCCCAAAAATACTCTCTACCGAAACACCAATTGCCCCTGTCATAATTGACCATATAGGCTCTCCAAAGGAGCTTCCTATTAATGCACCTATAGCCATGCCTCCGAACCGAAAATAATTCTCAAACCTTTTTTCCAGCTTATCTATATTGACAATTGCTTTTTTGTAGTCCATATCACTAAGACATTTTTTTATATTATCTTCAATAGCAACATAATTAGCTAACACATTATCAGGGTTTATAGCATTTTTAGAGTATCCCTCGTTTAGTTGCATATCAAATTCCTCAACTGCTTTTGATAGTACCTTATTGCCTTTACTTTGCCTAAAGAATATTATATCCAATATTGATATTTTACTTGTATCAATTCCAAACCGAGTATTAAGATCAAAAAATTCTTTAGGAAGGTTAGTTGATTTGGGAGCTATCATTTCACTACTCAAATCAACCGCCATTCTTCTGATTTTATCCTTATCAAAAACAGCGGTCCCATTAAGCCCAAAAATAGTGGGGTATGTAAATATTTCGTTCAAGCACTTCATGCTATTAGTTATATTGTCAATATTACAGCTTTTATTGTCTTTTATAATACTATCTATCTCTTCTCCATAACCAAATGCACACAAGTCTGCATATAGTATTGAATAGTCTTTTATTATTTTATCCTTCTCAAAACCTAGCTCTTTTCTATTTCTGGTTGTTATATTTCTTCTTTTAAGCTCAGCTCTTACTATTTTGTCCATCGGTAAGTCAACAGCAGCCTTTTCTATATAGTTCTCCATGCCAATTTTATCAAGCACAGCTAACCCTCTGGATAAAACTGAAATAGGCTCCAAGCTAAAAAGCTCCTTATAAGTATTATAATCATAATCAAGAGGGTCACCTATCAAAGGAATTACAATACCCTCCTTGCAAAGCATTATTAATTCATTATATGTAATATTATACTGACTAATTATATGCTGTTCTGAAACAGGCGGAATAAAGACCACCACTCTATCATATAACAAGGCTATGGTTTTTAAATCTGTTTCTCCTCTTATATATGCTATATTATTCAAGTTAGTTAATTCAGGATATAGATCATTATAGTGAGTTATATACTTTTTGTTAATAACATTTTCACTCTGATGTACTTTGACTTTTTGATTTAACATGTATTTCAAGACTTCATCTTGCATTAATTATTTTCCCCCACAGTAATAAATCAGATATACACACACTACCCTGCATCATTTTTTGTACCTAATCCAAAGCGATGCTATGCTTGTGTAACTCACCCTCACAAATAAGTCCTTCAAAACTAGTTTGTCTTAAAGCCTCATACAAAACTATAGCTGCTGCATTTGAAAGGTTAATTGACCTAGTCCCTTCTATCATAGGTATCCTAATACAGGTTTTTGAATACTCTATTAATATTTCTTCTGGTATTCCTGCACTCTCCTTACCAAACATTAGCTTTAGTTGTACTCATATATATTATAGGATTATTATTTATTCTAACAAATTCCTCAAAGCTTTCATAAACGTACAAGTCAATATCCTTCCAATAATCTAACCCCGCACGCTTTACTTGCTTTTCATCCAGACTAAATCCAAGCGGCTTAATCAAATGTAGTGATGTATTAGTTGCAACACAAGTACGTCCTATATTACCAGTATTATATGGAATCTCAGGCTCCAATAGTACAATATTCATTTACTCCTCCATATTTGAGCTTTTTGCGTCATTACATATTTTTACATAATTAGATTTGCCA
>QKEK01000015.1 GCA_003251775.1 Clostridia bacterium
ATGCAATTAATAGGGTCTATTCGATTTATGACAGCCTGCTTGCTAAAATTCCCTCTGACGAAATGTTTAATAATTGGGTCAGAGGAATAGTTGACCGTAATAATAGGCTTATATATATACGCCCCTTAATGAATTCTAAGCATACTGCTAGTCAAAACATCGATAATACAATATCAGCAGCTAGCAAGCTTACTGAATTTTTCTCAGATAAGGGCTATGAGCTTAACACCCCAATAAAAAGTCTATCTGACAGAGCATCAGGCAAAGCAAGTCATACCTTGATAGCCATTTCATTGCTTGTAGGATGCTTGCTATACTTAAGCTACCTATTTGAGATTAAAACAAAATATTTAGTAGCGTTATTTATAGTCGGTTTATTAGGAATAATGCTTTCAATACTGGTTGTTAATATGGACTTGACAAAGGTATTTGCATTAGGAGCTGCGTTACTTTTCCCCTCCTTATCCTCTTTAGTATTACTGAGATATATAAGAAGCAGCCTCTATAATAATTCCTCCTTTATTATCAACTGGCTTATTAGTCTGTGTATAGTTCTTGGAGTAAACGCACTCGGAATGTTCACCATAATTTCAAGCCTCTCACACATCACATATACAATGAATATTGACATGTTCAAGGGTGTAAAGCTTTCGTTTATTCTACCGCTAATTATATTTGTGTTGCAATATGGTATCCTCCTCTCAGGCAAAAAGCCTGTTAGTCTGATAAAAAGAATTCTAAAAACAAATATTAACTTAGCTGCATTAATACTTTTTGCACTTGCAGGTATTGCCTTTTATGTATTAGTAGGGCGTAGTGGAAACACCTCTGGGATACAAGTATCCTCACTTGAACTAAAGATAAGAGAGGTGCTTGAGGAGCTATTGTTAGCACGTCCACGATTTAAGGAGTTTGTCATAGGCTACCCTTCATTACTCATATTGATATACCTTTACAAAAAATACAAATATAGCATTATCGAACTTGTTCTAGGTCTCGGCGTGCTGGTAGGAAGTATTTCAATGACCAATAGCTTTTGTCATGTTTTTGCATCTACTGAAATTTCGTTTAAACGAACCATTAATGGCTTGATTACAGGTATACCTATTGGTCTTTTGTGTGTACTTTGCGTATATCTCTTACTTGCACTATACAATAGATACAAGGACAAAATAAAGGGCTTACTATCAAATATTTAATTATAGATTATCCAAGCGAATAAATATTCAACAACGCACTATACCCTGAACGGAGAATAAAAGATGGACAGTAATAGAAAAACAAAATATGATATTGTTATATCTGGCTATTATGGGTATAACAACAGCGGAGACGATGCAATACTAATGGCTACCATTAAGGACTTAAAGATGCTAAAGCCTGATATTAATATACTAGTTTTATCTAAAATACCTTCAGAAACCAAGAGTATATATCAAGTGGATGCCATTAATAGGTTTTCATTTATTTCTATTGCAAAACACATGAAAAATGCTAAATTATTCTTAAGTGGCGGAGGTAGCCTAATTCAGGATAGAACCAGCTCAAGGTCATTATATTTTTACTTATTCTACATTGTTTTGGCAAAGGTACTAAAAACACCTGTAATGCTATACGCAAATGGAATAGGTCCTGTAACAAAACGCATTAACAAGCATATCTCAAGGCTTGTACTTCAATATGTTGATGCTATAACCTTACGGGAGCCAGAGTCAAAAAAGGAATTAACTGCTCTAGGTGTTGACAGACCTGATGCACTTATTACTGCTGATCCAGCTATCACTCTGGAGCTTCCAAAGGGACTTGATATGGAGAGTGTTATTCCAGATATTAAGGATAAAAAGAATCTCATCGGTATATCAGTCAGGCCATGGGGAAATTCTGACCATTATGAAACTATATTAGCACAAGTCGCAGATTATATAAACTCCTCTCTTAATGCAACTCCAGTATTGATACCCTTTCAGTATCACATTGACCTTCCTATAATAAAAAGGATTCAAGGTAAAATGTCTACTACTGCCGTGGTAATTGAAAATAAACTTGACGTCATACATACCTTCTATCTTACTAGCAAATTAGAGCTTCTAATTGGTATGCGGCTTCATGCACTAATATATGCCGCAACACTGTCAGTTCCTATGCTTGGTTTATCCTACGACTCAAAGGTTGACAGCTTTTTAGAATATGTAGGTCAGAAATCAGCAGGCAGTATAGCTAGTATTACTTATGAAAGCATTATAGGCTTAACTCATAGTATTTGGGATAACAAGGAGACCTTCAAAAACACCTTAGAAAACAGAATGTCCGAGTTAAAGCCAAAAGCACTAAAAAACGCCGAGATAGCATTAAAGTTCATAGGCTAAGTATATTGCGATGTTGTGTACTTGTCTTTGTATACTATTTTTTCATAGCATTTATTAAAACTGAAAATAGATGAATGAATTTTGCTCTGTTGATGTTGCAAGCACTACAATACCTAAGATTATAGTATACACAAGTGCCCTTACTGGCGAGGGTATTCTGTTCTCCCAAACACTCATTATTCTTTCACTATTATCTCTCACATAATACTCTAGTACATGTAACAAGTATAATAACGCAATAAATCCAAAATACAAAGCATACACCATATCAAACTTAAAATACATGGGATTTAGCATACGCCAGATTAATCTTGTCGCATTACCTATACCGTGGGCACGGAACAGTACCCATCCAATACATGTGAGATGAAAATATATAAAGATACAAATAACCTTATAAATCCTACTATCAAAAATCTTATATTGTTTATTTTTAATTCTTTTAATATAAAGCTTATGTAGCACTGACAAAACTCCGTGATATATCCCCCATATAATAAAGGTCCACGCAGCTCCATGCCATAGCCCTGATATAGACATAGCTAAAATCAGAAATAGTAGCTGTTTTCTAAAGCCCTTTTTGGCTCCGCCAAGAGGAATGTAAATATAGTCCCTTATCCATGAGGATAATGTAATATGCCATCTTTTCCAGAATTCAGCAGGATTTGAGCTGATATATGGGGATTTAAAGTTTATACGTAAATCAAGATTGAACAAATGACCTATCCCTACTGCAATCTCACTATATGCAGAAAAATCAAAGTAAATCTGAAAAGCAAACAAATATGTCGCAAACCATCCATCAAGAGTATTCAAGGCTGTAATTTGATTGAAATAATGGTCAGCCTTGGCAGCGAGAAAATCCGCAAACAAGATTTTCTTTGATATTCCTAGTAAGATATAATAGAAGCCCTTTTTAATATTATCTGCATTTAAATTATATTTAGTAATATTAGAAACCTGCGGGAGAAACTCATCTCCTCTCATAATAGGTCCTGCAATCAGCTGACCAAAGAAAGCAATAAACACCCAGAACTTAATTAATCCATCACAAGGTGATATGCTTTTATTTTTCACATCAACCAGATATGCAATTAGCTGAAACGTGTAGAAGGATATCCCTATCGGCAATATAATACTTGATAATAAACCATCCTGCCAAGGAAAGGTTACCTTGAAGAGCTTATTAATATTCATAAAAACAAACCCAGTATATTTAAAAAACAACAGATTAAAAATATTAACCATTAGCCCTATGTAGAAGTAAATACTACCATACTTACCACTTAGCCTCTTCGAGCAGTAATATGTAACAAATACAACTGTAAGAAACAGTAACAGGTAATTAATCCCTGATGCAGCATAAAACAAAACATTTGCTACTGCCAATATATACATTCTCTTACTTCTCAATAAATAGAAAAACAAGATTGTTATTATTAAAAGTGATATAAACTCTGGTGAATGAAAAAGCATATATTTCCTCCTATTCTAAGTCCCACTTGGACACTCTATCCCATAGCTGTTCTGCAAGGTATTCATAGCCCTTAGGTATAAGATGAATATGATCTGAAAATAGAGCGTATTCAATCTTGCCATTATAATCTACATATTCAAACCCATATTTTTCAGAGCCTTCTAGCATGTATGTATTTATACTTTTCATATTTTCCTGATACCCTGATTTTTCTACGAATTCCTTTAGAAACTCATCATTCATGGCAGATAAAAAGAATAGAGTATTTTTGCCCCTTTGAAGATTGAAAATTTTATTCAGGAAATAAATATTAAGATTGTTTTCATCCATTACAAAAGGCTTATCTGAAAATGTATTTGTATACATTGGTTGCTTTAGAATTTCTGACAGGTAATCCTTTGTATACCAGGGTTGAATATCTGCCGTCATATCAATTCTACCCTTAATATCACTATATATCTGTTTTACCCAAACCCTAGTATAATCCTTATATTTGAATAATGATATTTTACTATATAAAAAATCATTAATTGTCTGTTTATACCCCTTAATACCCTTCTCCACGCCCCTGTTATTCTTAACAAGATGTTCTGAAATTTGTGTATATGTAGTACTATCCACACTATTTAATTGCTTATCTAGCCAAAATACTATAGGAGGATCGGGGTTACGTGCTACAAAGCCTGCATAGGTTAGATTTATAATCACATTCTCTAACGAAATATCATACTCCATCATCTTTAGCATCATTGTATATACATCTCCAGTCTGCATAGCAGGTAGTGCTAAATTGAAAACATGTATATCCTTTCCTTGTTCAGATGCCAGCTTCTCAAGAAAAACTACTAATGATTTATCAGCAGGACCTGGATTACTAAAAGCTACCGAGTCACCTAGAATAACATAGTATTCCTTTAACTGCTGTGAATCAATCTGATGCTTAATTTTTTCAAGTACGGCTTCAATATTTGTAACTCTGTCCTTTACCAAATCATAATTCATTCTGTACTGATATACAACTCTATCAGATACTAAATAGCTCAAAAAAATCTGGATTAGTATAGTGTATATTATTATACAAATACTTACTTTATAAATCCTTCGCATTTTTACATCCATTCCTTTTTTAACATCCATTCCTTTCTTTCAACCTTATATCCATTCCTCTCTTCAGGCACAAATCTGGGTTGAAAGAAAATCATATATTTATACCTTGTCTATCTAAATCATTTTAATAGGTAATTTTCTTTCAACCTTAATTTTCTTTCAACCTTACCTACTTAAATATAAATTCATTAGATTTTGCAATAATATTATTCTGATTGTCGACTAATTCTAGCCTTAGTGTATTATTACCTTCACCTAGGTTACTTGTTGAAATAGAAAGAGTCCCGTCATCAATAAACTCAAAGTCAACCTTTTTAGCATTTACAAGCAAGGTTGAGCCTTTATAAAGATTCCTACCCTCAATTATTAGTCGATTTCCGTTCTTTGTACACTTTTGAACCTCTATTGTATTAATCTCTTTACAAAAACTATCATTTGCAGACACTATCCACTTTTCGGGCTTATCCTCAATTGTCATATCTCCATACATAATATCCGTATGCACAGCCTTTATTAATTCAAGGATATCGTTATACTCCTTTGTTTCTGGTGTAAAGACTCTTCCAGCTTTATTCTTTATATATCGCCTTGTAATTATCGGGTATTCCTCCGATATTAAATTATATATTTTATAATAATTAGGCGAATCAACCCCAGCCAAGCTCAAAATATCGTTTGAAAACATAAACATGCTTTTGTCTCCAATTTCTGGGAGCTGCACATCATAATTTGCCCATATAAGATACGGCGGACTGTACATCTTTTCAAACTCTTCAACCGTAAAATCGCCTGACTTCCCAATAAAGCCCGACTCTCTATAGGCTAGATAATCATCTCCAAACATAGGTAAATGATCCCCAAAGAAGATTAAAATCGTCTTTTGGTCGCTCTTTTTTAAATAATTCACCAGCTTTTCTAAAGCCTTATTTGCATCATATGCTCCCTGAGCATATGTATCCAAAATCAAGTTACTACTAACTGATAAGCCCTTTTCAAGCCTTACATCAGTCCCATACCTTTCAAAGTATGGACCATGACTCTGCGTAGATATTCCATATATAAACTTTTTACCCTTTGTGTTTTCAAACTTATCTATTAGGAAATCAACAAAGGATTCATCTGAAGGATAATTACCCTTATACTCAGAGTTGTTCATATACTCTAAAGAGATGAACTCATCAAAGCCAAAAAGCTTATAAACCCTATTTCTGTCATAGTACCAATTCATATACGAATGAATGCCTA
>QKEK01000058.1 GCA_003251775.1 Clostridia bacterium
AATCCAGACATATCCTCTCCAATATGCTTAAAAAGCACCGGATACATACTGGTAAACCATCCTACTGTTCTGGTAACATCAACATTTTTGATGACCTCCTCACGACCATGCCCTTCAAATTCTATTACAACCTCCCTTCTATCTGATATGGCAGAGACGGTCTTTATCAGAGCGGCAATCATTAACTCGTATGGTTCAGTTCCAAACGCTGTTCGAGTTTTAAATAATAAGTCATGAGTCTTATCTGCCTCTAATTCAACCTCTATACTCTCAATATTACCATGAGAGCTATCAAAATCTTCCTTATCCCTAGGAAATCTAAAATCACTACTTAACATGTCCTTCCAGTAGTCAATTTGATTGGTAGCATTGTTTTTGCAGTATTCTAAAAGCCCACTATGCCACTCCATGTAGGAATTTGTTTTAAGGGGCAATTTATTGGCATCTTCATCAACTTGCTGCTTCAGTAATTGATAAAAATCCTCTAATATGATTCTCCATGAAACCGCATCTATCACAATATGATGTGCTGTTATTAATAGCTTCTTTCCCCTAGCACCTAAGTCAAAAAGACAAGCCTTAATCAATACATCCTTCTCTATGTCAAAGCTAGCCTTAAAAGCTCTAGTAAGCTCCTTAAGCCTCATATCCTGTTCTTCGATTGATAGCCCTGAAAGCTTATAGACCTTCACAATACTTCTTTGATTTAAGTGCTTCTCATTATAATACAATTCACCTGTAACCGAATCAAGGTTTAACCTAAGTGAATCATGATGCTTTATAAGCTCATCCATTATTTGACTTAAGTTATCAATAGGTGCACCTTCCTTCAAGCACAAAACGACTGACTGATTGTAATAGCTTGGTTCTTTGAAGCCCTGCGACATAAACCAAGAAATAATGGGTGTAGGTTTCACTGTCCCTGTGGAAACCCCTTGATTTATATTGTTGGTACTAGGAACAATACAAGCAGCAATTTCATCCATTGACGTACAGGACAGAATATCCCTTGCTCCGATTTTATAGCCCAATTCATGTAGCCTTGAGGCAATTTGAATAGCCTTAATTGAATCCCCTCCGTGCTGAAAGAAATTGCTTTTAAGTCCCAATTCTTTAGCATCAAGGATTTCTGAGGCTATATCAATCAAAGCCCTTTCAAGCTCATTTACTGGAGCCACATACTCTTCATCCATAGCCCCAGCAAACTCTGGTACAGGTAGCATATTACGGTCTACCTTGCCATTTTGTGTCAATGGAATCTCATCAATAATGGCATATGCTTGCGGAACCATATAATGCGGTAAAAAACCAAGAAGATGCTTTCTTATATCACTATAGGTTACATCTCCTGTAGCAACTAAATACGCACAGAGGTACTTATCCCCATTTTCCTTTTGATGGTCTATTACAACGGCGTTGCTTATAAGGCTATGACCATTTAAATGCCTTTCTATTTCTCCAATCTCTATTCTATATCCATGAAGCTTAATCTGCTGGTCGGCTCTACCCGCATATTCAATCTGTCCATTATCAAGGAACTTAGCCAAATCACCTGTTTTATACATATACTTTCCCTTAACAAAAGGATTTTTTATAAACCTCTCTTTAGTAAGCTCATCCCTGTTTAGGTATCCTCTAGCAACACCATCTCCTGAAACATACATTTCTCCAATACTGCCTATGGGAAGTGGCTTTAATAATTTATCCAGTAAATAGATTTGAACGTTATCAGCAGGAACACCAATAGGCACAGACACATCCTTATCCACCCTATTATCATACTTATATATCATACAGCCAACAACTGTTTCAGTAGGACCATATTCATTAAATATCTCGATATCTCCATTGAAGCTCTTGTGAATTTTTTCTGATAAATCTACTTTTAGGTCTTCTCCTCCAACAATAAACCTTTTTACCGATGAATTACTATTATCCATATCTGAGATTAGTGTCAGATGTGACGGGGTAAGCTTGATTATTGTTGCTTTATTATCCCTCAATATTCTGTATAAAACGTATTCCTCTTCATTATTCTGATAAACTAAAATCTTATTTCCGCTAATTAATGGTGTAAAGACAGATGTTACTGTTAAATCAAAGGATAATGATGAGTATAAGGCAAAAACATCATCTTCACCTTTCACATACATTTTCCTTGCCCACCATATGTAATTAACTAGTCCCTTATGCTCAATCATTACTCCCTTAGGTCTTCCCGTTGAGCCTGAAGTATATATTACATAAACCAAATCGTTAGGCTTGTTTCTAGTTGGAAAATCTGTATCCAATCCTTCGTAGAGTGATGAATTATTTAAGTCATAAACCTCTCCTTTAAAACAAAAATCTCGTATTTGATTTTTATCAGGGTCACAATTAGTTAGCAGAATATTTGTTTTTGAATCCTCCAGCATGAATTGTATTCTGTCAACAGGGTATTCCGGGTCAATCGGCATGTATGCTCCACCCGCTTTAATTATCCCTAATATACCAATCAAGGCTTCAATTGAATGTCTTACCATTAGCCCTACTATAGTATCTGGCTTTATGCCTTTACCTATTAAAAACCTTGCTAGCTGGTTAACCCTTTTGTTTAGCTCTGTATAAGTAAGCTCTTTATTATTAAAGCTAACTGCTATTCGTTCAGGTGTCTTTTGAACCTGTTGTTCAAATAATTGATAAATCGTCCTTTCATCAGGGTATTCATTATTTGTATCATTGTACTCTACTATTTGCTTATATCTCTCTTTATCAGAAACCAAATCAAGCACACCTATTTCTTGTACTGGGTTGTCTAGTATCTGTTTTGATATACTAATAAAGGAGTCATACATACGTTCAATCTGCTCTTTAGTATAGTCACAGGTCTTATAGTCAAAGCTAAGGCTTAATCCACTTTGATCCTGCCATTCCTTAATAATAATCTGTAGAGAATACAGCTGATGCCCGTTATACATCTCTATATTCTCAATATGCTCTCCATTAATTTCAGTAAATAGCCTGGTATTATAATAGTTTACACATATTTGAAACAAGCCATCATAACCCTTTTTTTGTAGCTCTAAATCCTGTACTAATAGATTGTAGGGGTATTTTTGATTTTTATATCCAGCCTTTAGCTCATGATTAATACATGAAAACAGATCAACTACCTGACAGCTTTCATTCACCATTAATCGAAGTGGCATAGAGCTAGTAAACATACCAAACATACCCTTTTCTCTTTTATTGCTTCTGTTTAAGACGGGTGTTCCAATTATAATCTCCTGACTACCTCTTATTCTTGATAAATAAATTGACATAACTGCAACAAAGAAGGTATTAACTGAGCAGCCCTGCTCCTTAACGAAATTTTGAATACTATCTGATAAGCTAGTGTCAAGATTATAAACTATCCTGTTACCTTTTACACCCTTTGAGCTGACACCTTGAATATCATCCGGCAAATTTGAAAACTTATCATTCCAATATAGCTTATTTTTTAAGAACTTATCAGAAGCAAGGTATTCCTGTTCATTTTGTAAGTACTCTAGGTATGAATATTCATCCTCCCCATTAATCTCTTCTCCAGACAAAAGCCTCATATAAATACCATATATACTCTCAGATGCTATTTGTATAGACCACCCGTCAGAAATTATATGATGAAACTTTACAAATACTCCATTTGTATTAATATCCTTCTTAAACATAGCTATATAATATAGTCTAGAATCATAGAAGTCAAAGGTCTTGCAAAGCTCCTCCTCTGACCATTTGGCAAACTCTGCTTCTGCATTTTTATGTTTACTAAAATCAAAGAAATCTATTGTACACTCTTCAAATTCCTTTACATACTGACACACCTCTCGGTTCTTTTCTTTCATTTGCAGTCTGAGACCATCATTCTTCTTAATAAAAATATTTATACTTTTTTCTAGCACTTTAAAGTCAATCTTTCCATGAATTATGGAAACGCCTCCAAGGTTGTATACAGGAGTACCAGTGTGCATACACTCTCCCAACCATACTCGCTTTTGTGGTTGACTTAAGGAATACGTATTATTCTTTTCATTAAGCTGACTATAACTACTCATAGTTATTACCATTCCTTTCTTCAGATACTGATCTAGGTTCATTTATCACCTTTTTTAAGGCTATTACACTACTTTACTACTACTTTACCTGCTCTTTGTAAAGTTTATTTTTCTATTGTATTTGTACTTAAATTCTTATCAAAGCCTATAAACTTTTTGAGTTCTTCAAGCATCAACAATTCCTTCACCTTAATTCTCTCAAACAAATTCTTATACTTATAGTCAAGCACGAATTCTTTATTCAGACATCTGCTATTCATATATAGAACTACATTTTTCCACTCATTTTTACACTCTCTAACTGAATCAATCATACTTGATAAATCTTGTCCGCTTTCCTCTGCAATCTCCTCTAAAGCATAAATCATTATATTTCTAGTTAAAGCTATGACATTCATCTTCCAGTGTAGAAAATACTTTATATCCATAATTTCATATTTATACAAGCCTTTATCCAAATGTAAAGCCCCCTGCTCAGAAAGATATATAAAATAGTCCAGTACATCTGTCCCATACAGTACCCTACAATTTTCTTCATCTGTTTCAGCTGATTTGTAATAATATTTTATTGTTTCTTCAATCACACGTTTAGCCATCGCTTTTGAGTCAAGATTTTCAATAGGCACAGCCATCAATTCTGTGAAGCTTACCATCTCAAATGAAGGTAACATATCCTTTTTATCTATAACCCCTATGCCTTTATTCCCTTCAAGATGAGTAAATGAAGCATTTACTGCAAGAGGACTCTCTACGTAAAATAGCCTTTTTTCATCATGCCCTATCACTAAGAAAGCGTGCGTAAGCTGTACATATTCCAAGGATATATCAAAAGATGCAAAATTATTGAAGAAGGGTACTCTTTGCATTGCTGGCATAACTAATACGAAACTACCATTATCCAAGAGCCCTTCTAGCTTTACAAGTGACTCTTCTGCAGTACCTTCACCTTCATAAATCTTATGTTTAACCCCTGGTATGTTATGTACAGTGTTCATTATGTCTGTATGAAGCTTACGTATATTGTCATTTTCATCTACGGTTAAGCTGATAGACAAATTCTCTACAAAATATCCTTTAAAGCTCATTGAATCGCCATATGTTTCTCTAACAAAAAAGTAAACCATCTGTGATAAGCATTCTAAGGATATAACAAAGTCGTTTATTTCACCATTACTATCATAAAAATATGTCTTTTTTAGATTTGCCCTCATATTCTCTGATAATTTAACTTCCTTCAATGGTATATATTTTTGTTCTTTTTCTTTTGCTCTCATCATTTCGCTCAGTTTTTCAGGCGTAGGATTAGCAAATAAATCCATTAGCCCAAGCTCATAATCAGACAATAATTGTATCAGCTTTACTGCCTTCAACGAGTCTCCACCACGTTCAAAAAAATTGTCATATATACCGAAACTTTCTGTATCTAGTACCTGTTGCATCGCTATAATTATCTTCTCTTGCTCCATATTCTGAGGTACAGCATACGGAACAGTTGAAACACTAGCCTTACTTGGCTCAGGTAGTTCCCTCCTATTAATTTTACCATTTGATGTCAATGGCATATTGTCTAGCTCTACAAAGTATGACGGCATCATATACTCAGGAAGTTCGCTAGATAAATGCAGTCTTAATTCCTGTATTGTCAAATCAGCATCTTTTACTAGGTAAGCACATAAATACTTTACACCTTCTCTATCATCCCTAGCAATTACAGTTGCATCTTTTACTAATTCATGTCTTAATAACCTTGCCTCTATTTCTCCTAGCTCTATTCTATGTCCTCTTATTTTAACTTGGTGATCCAACCTGCCATAATACTCCATATCGCCATCAGGTAATAGCTTGGCTAAATCTCCTGATCTATACAATCGTTCCTCTGGCTTGTATGGGTTTTGCACGAATTTTTGAGCCGTTAGCTCTGGTCTATTCAAATAGCCACGTCCTACACCATCTCCGCCAACGCATAATTCTCCTATTGCACCAATTGGCAGTAGTCTCAAACCACTATCCATTATATAAGTAGAGAGGGTAGGAATTGGCTTACCTATATTACTTATTCCCTTCTCTATTTCA
>QKEK01000161.1 GCA_003251775.1 Clostridia bacterium
TCTAAATAGTTACATCCACTTGAGTATAGATGAAATGTTAGGTGTGATTTTAATTGCTAATACTATTAACATAGAGTAAAATGAATACTATATTGAGTTAGAGAGGAGCACATGTATGATTAGAAATGCAAAGGATATGGCTGTTGAATTTAAAGAAAGAATGAGAGACGGTAATGGAACTGTAGAAATTATGCACATATATAAGCAGGAGGAGCTTAAAGGTAATAATAGGCTATGTGCTAAAGTAATTATTCCTCATGGAGGCTCTATTGGAATGCATCAGCATGTTAATGAAGAGGAAATATACTACATTCTTAAGGGTAAGGGTCTCGTAAATGATGATGGTACTCTTGTGGAGGTTAACGAAGGTGACTCAGTATTAACAAGAGATGGAGCAACACATTCAATAGAAAATATAGGTGAGGGCAACCTTGAAATGATAGCAGTAATTTCTTTATACTGAAAATTAACAGATTTGCATACTAAGCAAATTAAATTAAAATAGCGAAAAAACATGCAATAATGCAATAAGCTCAAAAAATATATAGGTGATTAATAATTAGGAAAAAATGGTGAATATAAATGCTAATTAATATGAATTTTGATTTCTCCTTTTCAAGAATACCAGAGATTATATTTGGAAAGGGAAAATTAAGTAGACTGCCCGAGCTACCTCTACTAAAGACTGCCCGCAAGGTATTAATTGTGTTAGGAGGCAGGTCGTTCTCAGAAAGCAGTAAATACGGCGATATGCTTGAGATATTTGCTAAATTAAATATTGAGGATCATATCGTTTCAGTCAAGGAAGAGCCTTCCCCTGAGCTTGTAGACAGCTGTGTTTCGAAATACAAAGATAAAGGAATTGATTTAGTTATTTCCATTGGTGGGGGCAGTGCAATCGATGCAGGCAAGGCTATCTCTGCAATGCTACTTCAGGAGGGCTCAGTGATGCCCTACCTTGAGGGCGTAGGAGAAGGTAAAGTGCATGATGGCAGAAAGATTCCATTTATTGCGATACCAACAACAGCCGGTACTGGTAGTGAGGCAACAAAAAATGCTGTATTAAGCAGGGTTGGCAATAATGGTTTCAAGAGCTCATTACGTCACGATAACCTTGTACCTGATATTGCTATCTTGGATCCAGAGCTGACAGTAGCCTGTCCAAAAGCTGTGACAGCAGCAAGTGGAATGGATGCGTTATGTCAGCTGATAGGGTCATATATGTCTACAAAGGCTACACCCATGACAGATGCCTTAGCACTTTCTGGGATGGTGGCAGTAAAGGAATCCTTGAAAGAGATTTGTACGAATATGCCTAATGATATTGAAAAACGAGGTAGGATGCTTTATGCAGCCTTTGCTTCAGGCGTTACTTTGGCAAATGCAGGGCTTGGTATTGTGCATGGGTTTGCTTCAAGTATAGGAGGTATGTATAATATACCTCATGGTGTAATATGCGGTACTTTGCTTGCACAAAGTGTTGAAGTAAATATAAGTATTCTATTAGAGAGGCTAGAGAATATACTCAATTCCCAAACAAAAAATAGGAGAGATAAAACAGCACGAATAGATGAAATGGAGTATGTCAAAAAATATGCCTATATAGGAGAGTTATTTACAAATAATGCAAATAATACAAATAATATAGAGTCAATAGAAGGGACAGATACAAACCTAGACTCGCTGAGAATAGCGTGTACTAAGCTAGTAGATTATCTTAAAGATTTAACAGAAGTATTAGAAATACCAAGGCTAGGACAATATGGAGTTAGTGAAAAGGATTTATTTGCTTTAGCAAAAGTAACCTCAGAAAAGAATAACCCTGTAAAGCTAAGTGCGGAGCAGAAGATACAAATTTTACGTAGTAGGCTATAAATATTTCCCGTTTTGTAAAAGATGTATAACTATAATGTGTAAGCGTTTAAGGAACTTCAAATTTGAATATGGCACAATTTATGATGCGAGAAAGTGAATAGTGACTTAATAATTGTGACCTAGTACACCTTACAAAGTGACCAATGAATTTGCTATAATATATTTAAACACTGATACTTTTTAACATACTTTTACCTCCTTTTTTTGATATATTAAGAGCCTGCTATATTGCAGGTTTTTTTGTTGTATAAATATTTTAAACTGTGGCAAGGAAGAGTGTTTAAAAGTAAATGAATATGGTAATACTATGAACTGGAAAATATACTTAGAATCAAGCAATTAAAGCACAAAGTATAGCTTAGAAGATGTATAATAAAATGAAAAGCTCTTAGTTAAAATTGACAAACCTATTTTATAATGCTATAATCAATATTGGAATAAATCATAAAGTTCTTCTGAGTATAATTTTCTAAGTAATTTTATGAATGTGTTGGATTCTTAAGGGACAGTTGCTAAAAGCTTGGCGTGTCAGTTCCAATTATTCACGAGTTGATAAAAATTAATATTAAATAGTAAAGTGTTTTAAAATACTTTATTGGTATGGGTGTAAAGCCAGTGATGTAAAATCTAAATATAGTGGTTATTTGTGCAAAATGCATGGGTGAGTTAATATGTGCAGAAATGTGTAGTAAAGTGATATTAATGCTTAAGTGTTGTTTGTAGATTACTAAGGTTAGTTATTTAATGAAATAATTTATAATATATTATCAAAGCTAGATAAGGGCGGTGTCGTATGGAAGATAGGGCTAAACTCCTCAGTAAATCTATAGAAGATTTGAGGTATATTGCAAAGGTAATGGGATTAAAAAGTATAACAAAGTACAGAAAAGCAGAATTAATTGACAAAATTATGGAAAAAGACGAACAAGAAAATCAGAGTACTGGTCACAATGAAGGAAATGAAGCAAAATCACAAATGGAAGCAGACAATTCTAAGATTGTAGATAATAATTTAGATGAAATAAAGGATTCTGAACAAGGTGTACCAATAAGAAAGACAAGAGCAAAAAGAAGTCTTAAAGCAGGTGAAGAAGGTTTAACCCTTGAAGAGGGTAACATGGCTGATAATGAGGCTAAAGAGAATAGTGTTAATAAAATTGCAGAGGATAAAAAGCAACCAACGAGAGGAAGACGAAAGCTAAAAACAGAGGAGTCACCCAAGACTGAGGAAAACGTAAAGCCTATAAGTGATGTTGCTGAAAATAGAATAAGTCAGACAAGTGAAGGTCAACAGAAACTTCCAATAGATGCAGAGACATCTGATACAGGGATACCTGATGAAGGCAAGGAAGCATCTGGAGCTAATGCTCAAGCAACTGAAAAAACTTATGAAAAGCACCCCATTAAAACTACCAGAAAGCTGTCATACAGGGATAATCATAAGCAAGCTCAGGATGGTAATAGATACAAGACAAATGAGAAACCCAGACAGGAATATAGACAAGAGCAAAGACAAGAACTAAGACAAGAGCAAAGACAAGAGCAAAGACAGGAGCAAAGACAAGAGCAAAGACAAGAGCAAAGACAAGAGCAAAGACAAGAGCAAAGACAGGAGCAAAGACAAGAGCAAAGACAGGAGCAAAGACAGGAGCAAAGACAGGAACAAATCGATGCAAGGAAGAATGAAGAGACAATTAAAGAAGGTCAGCTTGAAGGTAAAATTGAAATAGTTGCAGAAAAACCAGTAGCGGGGGAAGACTACAAAAAAGAAGGTACTCCGTCAGAGGATAATAATAAAATAGAATTTAAAAACAAGAATACTAATAGGATTGAAAGTGATGAAATTGTAGGAGGAATACTTGAGGTATTGCCTGATGGATATGGTTTCCTAAGAGGTCATAATTACCTTTCAGGTCCAAAGGACATATATGTATCGCCTTCACAAATACGTAGATTCAATTTAAAGACTGGGGACAAGATTATTGGTAAGGGTAGGATACAGAAAGAGGGAGAAAAGTTTCAGGCACTCCTATTTGTACAGACGGTAAATGGAGATACCCCGGATGTTGCACAAAGAAGAAGACCATTTGAGTACCTGACACCAATCTATCCGAATGAAAGGATAACATTAGAAACGACTCCCAGAGAGATGTCAGCTAGATTAATTGACTTAATAGCTCCTATTGGGAAAGGGCAACGTGGAATAATTGTTTCCCCACCAAAGGCAGGTAAGACTATATTACTACAAAAAATAGCAAATAGCATAACTCAAAAGTACCCCGAGATGGAGGTTATAGTTCTTCTGATTGATGAAAGACCTGAAGAAGTAACAGATATGCAAAGATCTATTAAGGGAGAGGTTATATACTCAACTTTTGACGAGCTACCTGATCATCATATTAAGGTAGCAGAAATGGTTTTGGAAAGAGCACAAAGACTAGTAGAGCATAAAAAGGATGTGGTAATACTAATGGATAGCATTACCAGACTTGCTAGAGCATATAACCTTACAATACCACCGACAGGAAGAACTCTTTCAGGAGGTATTGACCCTGGAGCATTACATAAGCCCAAAAAATTCTTTGGTGCTGCAAGAAATATAGAATTTGGTGGTAGCTTGACTATTATTGCTACAGCTCTAATAGATACAGGTAGCCGTATGGATGATGTTATATTTGAAGAATTTAAAGGAACAGGAAACATGGAGCTTCATTTGGACAGGAAGCTATCAGAAAAAAGAATATTCCCTGCCTTTGATATAAACCGTTCTGGAACAAGACGTGAGGAGCTTCTGCTTTCTCAAAGAGAATTAGAAAGCATATGGGCTATCAGAAAGGCTATGGGGAATATGGGTAATGCAGAAGTAACAGAAATGATTGTAAATAGACTTTTGCAAACCAAAAACAACGATGAATTTGTCAAAGGCATAAATTTAGCATTTATGGAAAGAGACAAACAGAGCATGTTTAATTCATAGGTAAAAAAATCAATATTCTACAGAAAAAATTATTGGAGTTGGTATAATGGAGAACATAGTAAAGCCTTCTATTCTGCCTGGCTTTATGGAGCTTTTACCAGCAGAGCAGGCTGAATTTAATAATATTATAGATACTATAAAAGCTGTGTATGAAAGCTATGGTTTTATTTCAATAGATACACCAGTTATTGAAAAGGCAGAGGTGCTTTTTGCAAAGGGCGGTGGGGAAACAGAAAAGCAGATATATAAAATTGAAAATGACAAAACTCCACAAGCATTAAGGTTTGATTTAACAGTACCCTTAGCTAGATATGTTGCCCAGCACTATTCTGATTTGGACTTCCCATTCAGAAGGTATCAGATATCAAAGGTATATAGGGGTGAACGTAATCAAAAGGGCAGATTCAGGGAGTTCTACCAGTCAGATATTGATATTATCGGCAACGGTTCATTAAGCATAGCAAATGATGCTGAGCTGGTCAAAATCATTAGTGAAATATTCGAAAGACTTAATTTCTCTGATTTTGTAATACGTATAAATAACCGTAAGGTTTTGAATGGACTATTTGATTTCTATAATATAGAAGATAAAACCTTGGTCTTAAGAGTGATAGATAAAATAGAAAAGGTAGGTAGAGAGGCTGTATGTAAGGAGCTTTCAGAGCTAGGCATACAAGTGCAAACCATAGAAAGTATTATTGATTTTATTACATTCAAAGGTGAGGTAGACGCAGTAATTTCGTACCTTAAGGGACTTGACATAAAAAATGAGACTTACAGTCTGGGGGTATATGAGCTTGAACAGGTTTGTAAGCATATAGGTTATTACAAAGTAAATACTAAAAACTTTAGGATAGACTTATCTATAGCAAGGGGGCTGGATTACTATACTGGAACTGTTTATGAGACCTTTTTGAATGACTATCCAGAGATTGGTAGTGTATGCTCAGGAGGGCGTTACGATAACCTTGCTGAGTATTACACAAAGCAGCAGTTACCTGGGGTAGGTATTTCTATTGGTCTAACAAGATTATTCTATCAGCTGGAGCAGTTGGGCTTGACCAGAGGAGCAAAAGCCTGTAGCGTAGAATATATGATATTACCAATGGAGGAGTCATGTATGGAGTTTGCACTTAAGGTGGCTGAAAGGTTTAGATGTAAAGGGAAAAAGGTTCAGGTTTACTTTGAGGGTGGTAAATTCAAAAGGATGCTGAATTATGCTAATAAGCTAAATGCCCCTTATGCTGTAATAATAGGGTCAGAGGAGGCAGAAAATCAGCAGATAACCCAGCAGATAACCGTTAAGGATTTTGTAACAGGGGAGCAAAAAAAGCTTTCTATAGATGAACTATAAGAATAACTGAAGCCTATTGCCTAGTGTGTGGGTAAATTTTAAAGAAACGATGTAAAAACTCAATAGTTTATATATGTGTATACAAATAATTGTAAATGCAAAGGGTGTAGTGGAGTCTTAATTCGCTACACCTTTTTTGAGCTTTAATAAACTTTCTCAAATAACTCCATGTATAAGAGATTAATTAGTTAAGAAATGGGAACTATATAAGAAGTACCTTAAGCTGTCGGAGTTATCCCAAAAAAAAACGGACAGAATAAAGACCTTGTTATTCCACAAAAAGAAATGACGAAAGGTGATTACAAAAAATAAGTAATATGGAGAGATGTCGGTTTAGACTTGGTTATGTTGCCAATGCACTTAGCATAAAGAATTGCACACCATCAAGTACAATTACGTTTAAGAATTTTAGCAAAATAAGTAGTGAAGAAATTCAACTAAGAAAGCTTAAGGCTGTAGCAAAGAGCAATCTTGAGGATACACTACGCATCTTAAAATTCAATAAATATGAAAAAATAATGGTCTATAGATTAACCTCTAAGCTTGTTCCTTTAGTTACGCATAGTGAGGTCATAGACTGGGATTACGCTTTGGAATTAAGGAATTAAGCCAAGAATTTAAAGAAATCGGCTCATACATTAAAGATAATGGGTTCAGGGTAAGTCTACACCCTGATCATTTTGTTGTAATAAATACACCTGATGATAAGATTTACCATAAGTCGGTAGAGGACTTAAAATACCATCAGAATATCTGTAGAGCAATGGGGCTTGATGAGAACTACAAATTAGTACTTCATGTAGGTGGTGAATATGGTAATAAGGAGGAATCAAAAAAGCGGTTTATTAGCAGGTATTTCTCGCTCCCATCAGATATTAAGAAGAGAATAATTTTAGAAAATGATGACAAGATATACAACATAAGAGATGTCCTAGACATTTGTTTGAATCTTAATATTCCCATGGTTCTAGATGTTCATCATCACATATGTAATAATAATGGAGAAAACTTGAGTGAGCATTTGCCAAGCATATTCTCGACGTGGAAAAATTGCACATTCCCTCCTAAAATTCACTTTTCAAGCCCAAAAAGCATCAAAGAAAAAAGAAATCATGCTGATTACATTAACACAGAGGCATTTGTAGAGTTTTTAAGTATTGCAAAGAGCTTGCACACAAGCTTTGATGTTATGCTTGAGGCAAAATGCAAGGATCTTGCCTTGATTAAATTATCTAATGAGCTAGAAAATGTAAGCTGGATTAAAAGAATAAATACAGGGGAATTTGAAATAATATAAACAGATGCACAAGCATTGGAGTTAGGTCTTGACCTAATTTAATAACTGATAGCAGGAGGTGCAATATATTATATGTCAAAAAAGCGTAATAAAAACAGAGGTGCTGGAATAGCTGACCATAATGATCAGCTTGGAGAGAACAAAACAGAGTTTGCAAAGGAATTTGAAACAACAAATCAGAAGGCTACAAAAAAAATGAATAAGCAAAATAAGAGTGCAGCTGAGTA
The DNA here is from genome assembly GCA_003251775.1 of Clostridia bacterium. Taxonomy (GTDB): domain Bacteria; phylum Bacillota; class Clostridia; order DSM-8532; family SZUA-474; genus SZUA-474. The sequence continues at coordinate 7,731 of QKEK01000161.1, forward strand.
TAATTCAGAATCTTCTAATCAGAATAGATAGTAGGCTTATAGAAGTAAAAGACCTTACGTTATCGTGCTATCAAAGATAGTAGATACGTAAGGTCTTAATTGTGCAAGCAACTAGCTTCATAAGCTGACCGCTATCTATGATAGCATCGACAACTTAGTAAAAAACCAGGCTCTAAAGCTTTCTGCCATATCTGATAGTATTGATATTCAATAGCATAGGGCTCTTATTCTGTAATAGTACTTATTCTCACTGTTTTTGAGTTGTTTTCCCATTTGACATCTGCAAAAAAGCTTTCTGAAATAAATCTAATAGGAACCATTGTTCTTCCGTTCTTAGCTTCCGCTGGTGCATCAAGAATTACCTCTTTACCATCAACTAAGGCTTTGCTATTTCCTACTATCAATTCGATTTTTTTATCCTGCTTTTCAATAATAATCTTGTTTTCGTCCTTTACCCATTCAACAGTCGCCCCTATAATGCTAGCAAATCCACGTAATGGAACCATTATCCTTTGATTTTCTGCGTAGGGTGCTACGTCAAATTCTACATTTATGCCATTGATTGACACTGATATTTCTGGTTTATTATTTACGCTTCTATTAAAATAATAATTAACAGTTGTACCATCAGGAGAAGCTTGTATAGCCCCATTTTCGTTACCCTGAATATTATATCGCCAAAGATTACCCTGATAATCAAGATAGCTTTGCTTAATGTACCACCAACGATGACATTCAACTTTATTATATTTAATATCTCCATCCTTACCTATAGTTACCTCACATATATCGTCATACATAGGATACCTAGGTATAAAGAACATATGTGGTCTGCCAAGGAAATAAAAGCTTCCATCTCTATTAGATACGGCTTTAAGGATTGTTTCTATACTTGCCTGATAAACCTTGTTTTCAGTAACATTAATCAATCTACCATCTATTAATTCAGACAATGGCTTGTCAAAATCAAGCATAGAATTTGTATAGCTAACTACAGCCCATAGAGTCTCATTATTACTCCACAGCGACAATCGGCTTTTTTCATATCCATCTATGGTCACTGGTACACTTAAAACCGTCAGCTTTTTAACACCCTCTTTAGAAATCTGATATATTTCATGATTATTGTTAATGTAAACTAAATCATTTTTATAAATAGCAATATCAACAACATCCTTTCTTGAAATATCAAAGCTAAGAATTTCTTTTCCATCCCAAACCTTGAGCGTATTCTCATCTGGCATCCAGGCTGCTTTTCCGCCTGCTAAAACTCCTCTTCTGAAAAAATCATTTAATTCTATGGTGTTGATATTGTTGTCTTTGTTTATTTTAGAAATATAAGTAATAGATGTATCTGGATTATACTGTTCTAGCCAGATACTACCATCATCGGCGATATCAAAATTACGTATATATGCTTCTTGAAGATTACTATCAAAAATGCTGTAATACGTAGACTTTGTGATTTCACCTTTTTGCGTTTTTAATATACCAATACCATTATATTTCTCACCAATAAGATAGTAATAATTATCTTCATCTTCCTTGAGGCTTGAAACCCTTAGCTCACTTATGGTAAGGTCACCAAGCTTTTCTAGCTGCTCATCTGGAATTAACGATAATATGTTCACGTTTATCGCAGAGGCTGCAAGACAAGGATTTATTAATACAATGCTTATAATAATGGATACCATACATATAGTTACAACCCTCTTTATGCCCATAAATTGACCACTCCTTTTAGATGTATTTAATTATTATAGCTGATACATTATACCGTTGCAAACATTTTATTCATACTGTACCATATATAATATAAATGTCAATAAATTCTTTAAAATGTCCTAATACCCTTTGTTGTATAGTAACTATTCAGACAATAATCTTTAGATATGTTTTTCTGTTGCTTATAAGCACTTAAGTGTAGACTTATTGGTTTATGTAGCAAGGCTTCACATAAAAGGTTAAAAGCTTTCTTAGAAAAGTTGAGGTCTTAATAGTTACGTTTTATATTTATATGCAATTTACTCTATATACGTGGACAGTAGAAAATGAAAAAGTAGCATTAGCTCTACTAGTAATGGTTTAATCCATAAGACTATATTTTGGCAACTTAACTTAAATAACTTACCAAAAATAAGTAACTCGTAAATTGAAAACACTGATAACGCAATTTGATTGTACAGCTTCTACTTGTAGCAACCTATATTATATATTATACTTTACTTAAGCTTTCCAGTGAAAAGATTTGTACTCTTATAACTAAAGATACAATTATGATTACAAAAAGCCGTTATTTTAGAAATTTCCTAAGTAGGGGGAATAGAATTGATTACCGTTATATGCTTTAATCCTGTAGTTGATAAGGTTTACTATATAGATGATTTTATAGCAGGAAATATGTTCAGACCAGAAAGCATGAGTCAGTTTGCTGGGGGAAAGGGCGTAAATGTTGCAAGAGTAGCTTCGCAGCTTGGAAGCAGGGTTAATCTGCTTGGGTTTAAGGCAGGGCAAGCAGGTGCTTGGTTAGAAGGAGCTATAAAAAGCACTGTTGTAAATACCTGTTTTATTGAGGTTGATGGAGAGACACGTACAAATATAAATATTATTGATAGAAAAAACAATTTAGAGACTGAAATAAAGGAGCAGGGGCCAGAGATTAGAAATACAGATATGGAAGGCTTCATAAAAGAGTTTAAAAGAATATTAGCTTATACATCTGTAATAGTTTGCTCTGGAGGCTTAGCTAAAGGCATGAACCCTGACGCATATTATAGTATTATCCAGCTAGCAAAGGAGCATAATATAACGACAGTGTTAGATTCAAGCAAAGAAGCCTTATTACAAGGTATAAAAGCAAAGCCAGATTATATTAAGCCCAATATTAAAGAGCTAAGTGAATATTGTGGCAGGGAAATACATAATAATAAAGAAATACTATTAGCTGCAAAAGAGATTATTAGCTCTGGTGTGCAGGGTGTACTAGTGACAAAGGATAAAAATGGTGCAGTATATGTAGATAAAGAGTGTAGCTTTGAAATTAAAATACCAGAAATAAGTGTAGTAAACACAATTGGGTCAGGTGATGCAGCTGTAGCTGGCTTGGCAGTTGGTATTGAACGAGAGCTGGATATAGTTGATTCACTTAGCTTAGCTATAGGGTGTGGCATGGCTAATACTCAGTTTAGTGAGGTAGGTTATGTGACAAAAAAAGCTGTTGAGTACTATAAACCATATTGCTCTCTAAAACAGATTTAGCTGTGAGTATATTGCGTTGTTGAATACTTGTGCGAAAAGCAAACAAAAACAATATGTAATTAGTACAAAAATTGTGCTAAAGTTCTCATAGTAAGGAATTTTTATTAATGCTATAATATGATTATTATATGAAAAGTAGAGTATATTAAGTTGTAGCATAAATATGTAAGCTTTTAAAAGCTTCTTACTTGATAAAGAATTAAAAAAGCTTTTTTTATCATAAAGATAAAATGGCTTGGAAACCGATTACGGTGGTTGTTTACGCAAAAGATAATGAACAGACAAAGGGGGATACATTGCGGTATTATGCAATTTAAAGAGATAGAGTTAGCAGATAAGGAGCTTTATGATAAATACTTCAGAATAAAGCAGTATCCTTCAATCGATTATAATTTTACCAACCTATATGCGTATAGAGAGCAGTGGCCCATATGGCATGCTATCCATAATAATCATTTGTGTGTGAAATGTGGAAGCATTTACGAGGCAGAGAAGTACTATCTTATGCCCGTAGGAGAAGGAGATACAGCACAGGTTATCAAGGATTTGTATAGCTATGAGAAAAGCTTGGGTAAAGACTTTTTTGCGTTTGTAGGGGTAACCCTTGAAGGTAAGAAAGAATTAGAAGCAATGTTTCCTGGGAAATTTGAATATGAGGATTGCAGAGAGTACTACGAGTACATATATTTATCAGAAGATTTAATTAATCTAAAAGGTAAAAAATATCACGCAAAAAGAAATCATATAAATAAGTTTAAAGTACTGTTTCCTGACTATCAATATATTCCTTTTTCTGAAGCAATTAAAGAGGATTTTTTAGCTACTATTGATGAATGGTGCAAGGGAATGGATTGCGATGAGAACGAGGATTTGAAGCATGAAAAAAAGGCTATCCTTGACCTATTAGAGCATTATGAGGAATTAGAGTTAAAGGGTGCTATAATTAAGATTAAGGATAAGATTGTAGCATGTACGCTAGGACAGCAAATGACTGACGATATGGCGGTAATTCATATTGAAAAAGCTGATACTGACTATCAAGGTGCGTATGCAATAATTAACCAGAGCTTCTGCGAGAGGGAGTTCAGCTCCTTGAAGTATATAAACAGAGAAGAGGATCTTAATATAGAGGGACTTAGAAAGGCTAAGCTCTCCTATAATCCTATACGGCTAGTAGAAAAATACGCTGCTTACCTTAAGGAGGAGTTGTAGTGGAGATAAGATTGGCACAAGAGTCTGAAGCAGAAAAGAATATGGTTATAGCAATGTGGAAGGCTTGCTTTGATGACTCTGACGATTTTGTTAAATGGTTTTTTGACAGCATTTATAGTCCAGAAAACACATTAGTCCTTTTTGAAGATGAAAAGCCAGCGGGTTCAATGCAAATGCTACAAAAAAGGATAAACCTGAATCAAGAAGTCATAACAATGCCATATATAGTTGGGGTTTGCACCTATCCAGAATATAGGGAAAAGGGATATGCAAAAAGGCTCCTGAAAGAAGCTCTTGTGCGAATGAAGGCTCAAGGACATTCACTTTGTATGCTACTTCCGTTTGAATCTCA
>QKEK01000308.1 GCA_003251775.1 Clostridia bacterium
GAGGAATGTGGTTTTGAGTTGTTTGAGAAACGAACGTCAATCGGTCATAAACAACCAAACATGGAAAGTGACTGCTATTTCTGTTTTAGAAGGTATAGAAATATATCATAGCCATTAGTTCATTTGTTTCACAAAATAAACAAATTGCGTAGCACAAAAATTGTATTATTATAATACTAAATGTTAATATAATTTACGTACTCAGATAGGAGAAAAAATTATGAAACCAAATTATCCGTATCGGATAGACGAAGCAAATGGCACAGTTTACGCTTGGTTTATAAAAATGGAGTATCGAGGTGGGGCTGTCACTTCGGATTTAGAGCCGAGGTTGATTTTATATGAAGACAAATATTACGAATTATATCAAAAGGTAGGAAATGATATTTTCGCCGATTAATTTCACAAATTACACAGCAATATACGTCAATTTTTCCCATTAGATGAAGTTCAAAAACGTGAAACTTATCTTTGGTTCGAAAACGATGAGCTTGTCGGAAGCATTCGAATTTATCACAACAAGGATGAAAACTGATATGAAATCAAGAGGGTGATGGTTGTTCCGCAGTCTCAGGGCAAAGGATACGGGACTAAGTTATTGAATTTTATTGTATCAAAACTTCAGCAAACTAATCGTACACCCATTCTTTTGACGGTTGCCGCTTGCAACGACAAAGCAGTTAAAATGTACGAAAAAATGGGGTTTGTTCCAGTTAGCGAGGAAATGGACGAATGGAAAATCGGCGTTACAGTACCAGTATTATAAGAAGGTGTTTAGCTTCATAATATTAATAAGTGCATATCAGATAAAGATTTTCAGGTAAGATTATTAATATTTGATATGGGAGGAGTGTTATAATTTGAGTAAGAATCCATATGAACAATTTCCACGTATTGTAGCAGATGAAATAATATTAAGAAAAATAGTAGATTCGGACATTGACAGCCTTTATGAAATATATAGCAATGAAAAGCTGTTTCAATATTCTCCAGTAATGCTTAAAAAGAATAAAGATACTGTTGCAAATATGATAGGACATTTTGAAAGGGATTTTAATAAAAGAAAAGAGATATTTCTTGGAATTTGCTTGAATAGTGATCCAGATAATATTGTTGGAGTAGCTGAAATGTTTGACTACTCAAAAGATGTTAATATGATAACAATTGGTTATAGATTAAATGACCGATTTTGGGCTAAGGGAATTGCCACAAGAACTGTTAAGGCAATGACGAATTACCTCTTTGAATATATTGGAATTAACCGCATACAAGCCTTTGTCATGCCAGAAAACATAAAATCGCATAATGTTTTACAAAGAAATGGTTTTATTAAAGAGGGAATAATTCGGCAAGGGTATGTTTGGAAGGGACATGGTGTTGTTGATTTAGTATTATATGCTTTGTTAAAGTCTGACACTACAAAATGAGTATAGGGAGGAGTGAGGAGTATACAGTCACAATATTAATTAACACTCCTATAGGTATACAGTTAAAAAATATATATTTTTTCTATATATTCACAATATAATGTTGAATATAGTAAATATATGGTGTATAATGTCTATAATTGAAATAAAATATGCTGAGTTGCAGGAAATTTAGTAACATAAATATGAGAATTTTAGTAATTAAAAATAAATAAGATTCTTATAATCCAAAAAAATATAGACATTTTAAGAATACAGATAAAAGTTATAATAAGAACCCTAAGTTGTCGACGCTATCAGAGATAGCGGACAACTTAAGAACCTTGTTGTTTGCACGATAAGAAAACTCATAATAAGAAAGGGGAATATACTAGAGCGTTTCGTTTTTAGTATAAAATATTCAGATGGAAAAAACATGTTACGGTTATATGGGTAAAATTCTTTGGGTTGATTTAGACAACCATGAAATTACTGAGAGAGAAATTGATGAAAACGTATATCGTGAGTACCTTACAGGGTATGGTCTTGGAGTCAAAATAGTATATGACAATCAAAGACCAGGACTGTCCCCCTTGGACAAAGATAATGTTTTAGGTTTTATGAGTGGTATATTGACGGGCACAAAGGCATTTTTTTCAGGTCGATATTGTGTTGTCGGAAAGAGTCCCCTTACTGGAACATGGGGAGATGCAAATAGTGGCGGACACTTTGCTCCTGGGATTAAAACAGCAGGTTTTGACGGCATATTTTTCGTCGGAAAAAGTGAATTGCCAGTATACTTACTTATTGATGGAGGAAGTATACGGTTGGAAAGCACGAAACAGTCAGACGGTTATGATTTGTGGGGAAAGACAACCCTTGAAACAGAAAATTACTTATTGGCAAAGCATGGTGAAGGATTTAAGGTTTCGTGTATCGGACCTTCAGGTGAGAATCAGTCATTAATATCAGGAATCGTAACTGAAAGTGGTCGTTTAGCAGCTAGAAGCGGACTAGGTGCTCTTATGGGGTCAAAAAACTTAAAGGCATTATGTATTAACGGAACGAAAGACGTTAAGGTTTTTGATCAAGCAACGATTATTAATAATAACAAAAAATTTGCAAAATCATTTAAAAAATTCAAAACACCACTTATTGATTATGTAGAATCTATGGCACCAACGTCTCCTTTTGGTTCTAAGGTTTTACACTTCCTTTTAGAAAATAATCTAATGAAGCCAACGGCTGAAGCTGATCGCTATGTGATGACCCACTGGGGAACAGCTGGTGTTGTTTCTTACAGTGCTGAGACAAATGATTCTCCTGTAAAGAATTGGATTGGCGACGGCATGAAAGATTTTCCTGCCAAAAAGTCAGGGAAGATTTCAAATAATTCCGTAACCAAGCTACAACAGAAAAAGTACGGTTGTTATTGTTGCCCCATGAGATGCGGTGGTTATATGAAAAATAATGAAAATATAGATATTCATAAGCCCGAGTACGAAACCTTATGTGGATTTGGCACCTTAATAGAAGCGGATAACCTTGATAATATTATAGAAATCAACCATTTACTAAACTGTGCAGGCATGGATACTATCAGTGCGGCAACGACGGTAGCTTGGGTATATGAGTTAGTTCAGCAAAACTTAATTGAGAAAGACAAATTCTTTGATTCAACCATTCAATGGTCTAATAACGATGGTGCCCTTAATCTAGTTAAACTAATGATTTCTGCAGAAGGTATAGGCAATTATCTTCGCCACGGTATCCGAGTTGGGGCAGAAGAATTAATTAAGAACGGATACATAAAAGAAAGCAATAGAGTACAAGCTTTGTCTTGCGGTATGGTAATTCAAGGTCAGGAACTTCCAATGCACGATCCTCGAAAGGTCAGTACTATTGGTGCTGGCTTAGGTGTTGGTTATGAGGCAGAACCTACTCCTGGAAGACATACTTCTACTTTAAGCGGAGCAGACTACTATAAGGAGCAGGAAGCCAAGAAGAAAACATATCACTTACATCCTTTAAGAAATCAAACCAATCTACCTCAGAAAGACAATATAGGAGAGAGCTTAAAAACCGACAGTTGCTTTATGGACTTAATTAACGGATTAGGTATGTGTGCTTTTGGCTTTGGTGGTGATGTTAATTTACCACTTATAGAATACATAAATTCCGCTACTGGATGGGACTATGACTTTGACTACTATATGACTTGTGCTCAGAGAATCAAAACACTAAGGCATTCTTTTAATATAAGAGAAGGAATTGATGTGAAAAACATCAGATTACCTGAAAGAATACGTGCGGGTATTGAGGATTATGAAAACATGTCATTCCAAGAGGTTAAAGATTCCTATTTTGATGCTATGTCTTATGATCCTGACACTTTAAAGCCAACAATCAGCATCTTAAAGGAATTAAATCTTGACTATATTATTAAAGATTTATATGGAGAAGAGGTTCAATGAAGTATATCCTTGTTGTAATTTTTATTGTTATATCTATTTTGAATATTTATAGCCAAAAGGTATCATCAAAAAGTGATAGTGTAATCAAATATTGGATTAGAGAGATTACAAAACCACTGATTATGCCACTGCTTACACTTATTTATATTAGTTTTGCAAAGGTCATTCAGCCTTTATTGATTCTTGCTTTCATATTTGGATGGCTAGGGGATAATGCCTTAATGCTTCATATCAAAAAGTACAAGAAGGCTTTATTATCTTCGACAGATGTAGACGATACACTCCCTATGGTTCTAGGTATGTTATTTTTTGCATGTGGGCATATCTCATACATAATTTTATTCTTACAGGATGTGAAACTGGCATCAATATCGGTCTTGGATATAAGCGTTTATGGGATTTATATTGTATTTGCTTTAATAATGTTTAGATATTTAACTTCTCACGGTTTATTAAAAGCGGGAAATAATATCTCTGATAAGCTTCGATTAGTAATGAAAATCGGAGTAGTCATTTATATGATAGCCCTTACATTAATGAGCTATACATCTTTTTTAAGATACATAAATATTAAGAGTAGCCTGACATTAATCGGTTATATCGGAACAATCTTGTTTGTTTCATCAGACACAACGCTGTCTATTAAGATGCTAGGGCAGAATGACAAAATGTCTGAACGCTATATTATGGCTAGTTATATCGTTGCTCAAACTTTTATTATGATGAGTTATCTTTAAGGTTATCTAAAAGCCCCTGCATCATTTTAAAATAAGGGGAAATCAATAGTATGATTTATAAATAGCAAAATAAGGCAGAATAATTATTGACACATTATATTCTATTATATAAAATAAATTCATGTCTTTATTTGTAATTATAATGAGTAAAATAAACTGATGTTTAGATAACAAAAAGGTATTGGTGATATATGAATAATAAAACAGTTGAAATTACTAAATATTTGAGAAGTACAGTAGCTGCTAGAGTAAATAAAAGTATTGAATTTAAAGATAAGAGCTTCTTTAATATAACATATAGTGATATGCTTAGTGGGAATATAGATACTTCTATATTTGATGAATTAGAAAAAGATATAAATACTAGTAAAGATATTGATTGCATAGAGGTTATTATAATAGGAAAAACCATTAGAATGCTCTTTGATGCTCAAGAAAAAGTAAGTAGTGATTTTGACGATTTATCTGGGATTTATTATATTCCTGCTAAGCTCTCTAAAGAAGGTAAATTATATTAAATATAGACCAATGTAAATCTTTGTTACATGAAAGACTACTAAAAGTTAATACGCTAAGGATTGAGATTTTAGATTTATCTAGCAAATTAGTTAAATTAAACTTAAATGGAACGAGTATAGAAAACCATATAAATAATATTGAGATAGATATGAGTAAGCTAGTAAAAGAGAAAAATACAAAATCTAAGAGAGTAGAGGAATGGTTAACCCACTTTAAGTCTTTACCAATATTGTATAAAATATTTAGATTTATTAAATTTATAAAAAGAAAAATAAGAGCGAAAAATAGAATATTTATGAATTTAGAGGAGTTTAAATATATTAAGGAATCTATGACATATGAAGAAATTGAGGAAGTTTATAGTTTAATAATAAAGCAAATATTAGTAGATTACTACGAATTAGAAGAGAAGCTTAATAATGTTAAAGAAATATATAGACAGTATAATGAGTATGATAAGGTATTAAGAGCGTTTAATATTGACATAAGGGAAAAAATGAATATTGCTTTAACCTCAGATAGAACTTTAGATGAAATGAATAAACTCATTGATACAACTCTTAGGTATATTGAATTTTGGTTGGCTGTACATTATTATGAGTGTAGATGGCTTACTGGAGAAGAACAATTAACCGAAGAGCAAAAAGGGAAAAATTACAAAAACGTAATTGACCAATTATTTAATCGATTAAGTATGATAACACCGTGTTACGTAATGACATTTTATAAAATGCCTTACGAGTTTAAATATTACATAAAAGACAAAGGGAATAGCTTTCTATATAACAAGATTGATCTTCTTATTGTTGATGAAGCGGGACAGGTATCTCCTGAGGTTGCGGCTTGTTCATTTTCACTTGCAAAAAAAGCTTTAGTGGTTGGAGATGTACATCAGGTTGAACCAGTATGGGGTGTTAATTCTGCTTTAGATATAGCCTTAGCTATTGAGAATAAGGTTATTAGTAATATTTATGAATTTAAACAGTTAGAAGATTGTGGTCTTAATGCCTCTGAATCATGTGTAATGAAAGTAGCCTCAAAAAGGTGTAAATATAGCAAATATGAGGATGGCGGATTATTCTTATGTGAGCATAGAAGATGCTATAACGAAATAATAGATTATTGCAATAAATTAGTTTGCAAATTAAGATTAGATCCAAGGAGAGGTATGGGCATTTCAGATAAAGCTTATTTATTAAAAGATATACCACATATGGGGCATATGCAGATAAGCACTATGAACTCACAGCAAAGAGGCACTAGTCGGTATAACATAAATGAGGTAAGAGCAATAGCAGAATGGATTAATAGTAATTACAATAAAATTAGAAGTGCTTATTCTAATGAAGACGAGAAAAATCTAATTGGAATTATAACTCCATTTAAAGCACAAGAAAACTTAATGAGAAAAGAATTTAGTCAGCTTCTACATAATGACATAAGAAAAAATATTAGTTTTGGTACTATACATACATTTCAAGGGGCTGAAAGACGTATTATTATAATGTCAACGGTATATGGCAGTTTAGATGGATGCTATTTTATTAATATGAATAAGAGCTTATTAAATGTAGCTGTTTCTCGTGCAAAAGATAGTTTCCTAGTTTTTGGTGATATGAATTGTATGGATAAAACTGTAAATTCTCCAAGTGGATTGTTGCGGGAGCTTGTAGTAGGTAATCGGATTGATAATAATATAGAACAATACATACAGTGATAAGAGGTTGTGATAAAGATATTGAAAATTTTAAGAGACCGCATTTTTGCAATCCTTTTTTATCTCTTTATTTCGTAGACTAACTTAAAAAACCGTCTAAGAATTATTCTAAGACGGTTTATCATACGTTATACATTGCCAATATTTACCTATCAGGACAGTCAGGATTTGAATGGCTTTCCCATGTGCCTGAGTTACTAATTCTTAAATTACCACATTTAGTGCAGTTATGACGATATTCTGTCCATCTTGTATAAATATAACATGAATTACTTACACGTACCGGTATATATTCTGGTGGATTTGTGTCTGGAATTAATCTCCACTCGTAAGTATCAAAATGATGACAACTTTTAAGCTCAGAATGTTCTATTATTTGATTTGGTAGTGTAGGGTAGGTATGGTCGCAGAATGTTGCATATGATGTAGAACACATACCTAGCACAAAGGTCAATGTTAAAGCAAGAATAATAATTTTCTTTTTCATGCCAGTGCCTCCTTTCATAAATACTTTTCACTAGAAACCACATGCATATAGTTACTAGAATATATAAAATTAATTTTATAACTGTAAAACATATTAATTCACTAGATGTATAATGTATTAACCGTAACTGTAGCAGGATGTGCTAAGCCTGTTGCATTTGATATAGTACAATAAAAAACAAGCGTAAGAAGTACCATAATAGTCAAAATTCTTAGACATATAGATTTTTTCATATAAACACGGTCCTTTTATATAGTTATTTTAATTATAATTCAAAAATTGAGATTGAGAAGGTCTAAAAAAATTAGACCTTCTCAAAAATAATTCATAGGGTTAAGTCCATTTTCTTTTGCTGTCTCAACAATACTATAAATAATGGCACTAGCTTGTGCTCCACGCAATGTATCAGTAAATAAAGAGTTTTTTCTGCTTCAAGAATAGAAAGCACATCAAAGGTAATTAGCCTTTGGTGTGTAAATGTATTTTTGAGAAATTGATAAATATTAATAAACATTAATAAACATGTACGTTATAGGACAAACCGTATTATCAATATACTTTAGTGGGGTGGTTTTTTTGATTAAGTTAACGCGTAACGCAACCGATACACATGAAAAAGAGAATGAGTACAAAAATGGCTCAGTTACATTCATAATTCAAAGAGAGTATTCAGGAGACAAAAAGCTAGGAGATATTATTGGGGACATGGTTCTTAAAAAAGTAGTCACATATCAGTAAACATATGTAGAGTTAATTGCGTTATTGCATAACTGCTTACTTGTACTATTTGTTTTCGTTAAGTATAATAATAGGAGTATTTACGAGCAGGCAGTTATGTTGTTTCATGATAGTGGGAGGGAAGCATCTTGAAGCAGCATGATAGGCATATTGTTGGCATATATTGCAGACTATCAAGGGATGATGATAATGATTCAGAGAGTGAAAGCATTGCCAACCAAAAAAAAATGATTACTAGATATGTTAGAGAAAGAGGGTGGAGTATACACGATTTCTATGTAGATGACGGCGTAAGTGGTACAACCTTTAATAGACCTGAGTTTATGAGAATGATAAAGGACATTGATGATAACAAGCTAAATACTGTTATTACAAAAGATTTATCCAGATTAGGCAGGGATTATATACTTACTGGTCACTATATTGAAATATACTTTCCCGAAAAAAACATCAGGTATATTGCTATTAATGATGGCATAGATACTGATAATAGTGATAATGACATAGCACCGTTCAAGAACATACTAAATGAAATGTATGCAAAGGATATATCTAAAAAGGTTCGTGCAGCTTTTAAAACAAAGGCGGAGAATGGTGAATTCATTGGAGCTTTTGCACCGTATGGATATATGAAGCATCCAGAGGATAAGAACAAGCTTGTAGTCAATAAAGATACTGTTGGTATTGTAAAGAGGATATTCTCCATGGCGGCACAGGGCTATGGACTTAATCGAATATCTAGAGTGCTTAATTTAGAGGAAATACCTAATCCAACTATGTATGCTAGAGAAAGTGGTTTAAATTACGTTAATAACCTTAGGATGAATAAGACATATTACTGGACAAACACAACAATCAGAAAAATGCTAAACAACAAGGTATATATTGGTGTACTAGCTCAAGGGAAACAGAGAACCAAGTCCTTCAAATGCAAAAAGAAGGTGAACAGGGACGAAAAGGACTGGATAGAAGTTGAGAATTGCCACGAGCCCATTATAAATAAAGAGCTTTGGGAAACAGTACAGAAAAAGCTAAAGGTAAGAAAACGCTCGATGAGTAATGGTATGACTCACCTTTTTTCAGGGCTTATAAAGTGTGAAGATTGTGGAAGATTCATGGCTTTGGGAAGAAAGAGTAATGGGTATATGTATTTTGTTTGTGGCACATACAAAAACTATGGACCTGATCACTGCTCAAGGCATGGCATAAACTATGAATTCCTTTATAATATAGTTATGGAGGACATAAGATATCATGCTAGACTAGCAGAGTGTAATGAAGATGCTATTGTTCAGAAGCTCATGTCAGTAACAAAAACGAGTAGAGAGAGCCTGAGAGATTCCATTAAGAAGGAATACCAAGCACTTGACAAACGAAACATAGAGATAGACAATATATATAAGCAGATGTATGAAGACAGGATACGGGGAAAGCTTACTGACGCAAGATTTGACCAGCTTTGTATTAAGTATGATGAAGAGCAGCAGAGGCTGACTACCAAGCTATGCAGGCTGAATGAAAAGCTTGAAGAGCTTGAGCTTACATCAAATGATATAGACTACTGGATAGATACAGTTAGAAACTATACTGAAATTGCTGAGCTGGATAAAACAATTGTCAATGAGTTAATTGATAAAATTACAATAGGTGAAAAGAAAGAAGTAGATGGAAATATGGTTCAAGAAATCAATATTTCATACAAATTTGTGGGTTGTATAGGCTGACAGAGTAAGCTGACAAAGCTATATATATAACAATGCAATACACTCAAACCAAAAGTATCCTTACATCAATGCACACTGGGGGGCTGATGATATACCAGATATTATTAATACCCTAAACGAAAACCAAGTAAAGGCAAGCTTCTTTTTACAGGGTGTATGGGCTGAAAAATTCCCTGAAGCAGTAAAATTAATCTCTGAAAATGGTCATGATCTTGCTAATCATTCATATTCACATTTCAGAATGAATAGTTTAGGGTTAGATAAAATAAAAGACGAAATTATTAGATGTGATGAGGTTTTACAAAAATATACCGATAAGAAGATAGAGCTATTCAGACCTCCATATGGTGAGTACAATAATAATGTTGTATCAGTAGCAGAACAAAATGGAAAATATGTAATTCAGTGGGACGTTGATAGCCTTGACTGGAAACCAGGTATTACTCAGCAGACAATAATGGAGCGGATAATGAAGCGAGTAAAATCAGGGTCAATACTATTATTTCACAATGATACACCACATACCGCAAAGATGTTGCCTACAATTATATTAGCATTAAAAGAACAGGGATACTCTTTTACCCCTGTTTCAGAATTAATATTGAGAGAGGGTTATACAATTGATGTTGAAGGGAGGCAAAAGCATAAGGAATAGTCAAGTAATGCTTGTTCCCCAGATAGCTACCGATTGATCCTGATTAAGAGCTATAAAGCTTTGACCATTCCATGTCAAAGTAGTTTGAGCTAGCCCCAAAGAGTCCGCACTGTATTTTCCAGTTATTCTTTGTAGTGCAAATAATTCATATACTCCATCTCGTTGAATATCAATGGGGTATAGGGTGTTTAATCCAGATACGTACCCTTTTGTAGGATTTTTTAATTTGCCATTTTCACTATAAAGCTCTGATAAATAGGATTGGTCTCTATTCTTGATGTCAATGACAAATAATTTGCCTAGGGTTTTGTTTATTACTTCAACCTGATAGTTATCAATATATGTAGCATCATAATTGTAGTATTTATTGAAAAGTTCGTAGTCAAATAGTTTCTGGGCTTTATTATTTAAAAAAGAAAAAATATAATAATACCCAAAACCACCACTTCCACCAGAGTCAATACTGACTAAAATGTCATTAACCTTATTTCCAGTGAAATCTCCAAGAAAAACAGTTGGATTATACCCCGCATTAGCTGTAATTTGAATTTTATAGCTGTAATGTGTTGCACCGTCATTTATTATAAGCATTATATTATCTGAAAAGGGACTTTGTACCCCAAAGGGTTTATTACCAACTAGATAAATGTTATCGGGAATTTTATCACCGTTAACATCACCACTAATAGAGTATAAAACATAGGTTTTGTTATTTGCTTGAGGACTCATACTATCAATAGAAGATATATACATAAAAGCCTCCTAGTTTTTTATATCCTAAATATATTTGTAATTCTGCTACATTATATGATTGACAATAAATTTTTGCGAATAGCAATAATCACTGCTGTAATATAGATAATATAAAATATAAAATAAAAAGTATTTATATTAATCTATTAATGGTGTATAATTTTTTTAGGTAAGGTAATGTGTACTTCATAGTACATAGTATATATTACTAATAAAGAATAGATTAGTGGGTGAAAAGTATGAAAATGGTAATTGCGGTTGTTAGTGACGACGATGGCGTAGCTTTAATGGATGCTCTTAATAATGAGGGCTTTGGAGCAACAAAGCTTTGCTCAACTGGGGGGTTTCTAAAGGCAGGGAATACTACTGTATTAGTAGGAACAGAAGATGAAAAGGTAGATAAGGTATTGGAAATTATAAAAAAATCATCTTCCTCACATTCCAAATTAATATCAACAGCACAAATGCCAGGGTATACTGGTGCGGCAAACTTGGCAATGCCTGTTGAGGTTAAGGTTGGGGGGGCAACTGTTTTTGTACTGGATGTTGAGAGATTTGAAAAATACTAGTATCTAAGCGATATACAAAAGAACAAGACAATAAAATTTACATAGGGAAGAAGTGTGGGGGAATGGACACTGGACAAAAATCATCCGACAATAAATCTACAATGAGCGTAAGGGAGAAGAATCGTTTATATTCAATTTATGAGGGGTGCTCTGGTAGGGCTATATTTAATCTAACTAGTGGTGCTTTTTTTGTTGGTTTTCTAAAATATATAGGTGCAAGTGATGCACTCTGCGGGAAGATTGCAGCAATTCCAGTATTAACAGCTATGATACAGTTTATTTCACCAATTTTTATAGAAAGATTAAGCTGGAAATTGACTTTGATTACTATTGGAAGTTTTTTTCATAGATTTTTACTATTCTCAATGATAATAATACCATTGCTACCGATAAGTGTAAATTCAAAGCTGGTAGTTGTTTCAATTATATATTTTATTTCATATTTGCTAATAGGTTTCATTATGCCAGCAATTTCTAATCTAATTGTAAGCTCTGTTCCACAGAATATCCGGGGTAAGTATTTTGGAATAAGGGAGTCATATATACTTTTGTATTCAACGGTGGTTACATTAATATTAGGAAAGGTATTAGATGTTTTTAAGGATAACGGAAATCAATATACAGGGTATATTATTATATTTATTATTATTTTATTTAATAATATAATTAATACTTGGGCATTTGCAAAAACTAAAGAGGTTAGAATACGCCCAAATCCTAATATTATTAAGCTAAAGGATGTATTCACCATTCCTGTTAAGGATAAAAGGTTTAGGAAAATAATTATAATGTTCACGCTATGGAGCGTTGGTTTACAATTCGGTGCACAGTTTTTTGGTATATATCAGGTGTCTACACTTGAGCTATCCTACACCTATATAAGTACAAATACAATGATTTTCTCCATTTCCTATTGGTTTGCAACCAGAATATGGGGAAAGCTTGCAGATAAAAGGTCATGGATGTATACCTCTTTGCTTTCAATTGGGTTATTAGGTGTAGTTCATTTTTCATGGCTGTTTGTATTTAAAGGGACAATGCTTATTTATATACTAGTACCATTCCTGCATATTTTGGCTGGTATTGCTTGGGGTGGTATTAATATTTCTATATTTAACATTCAATTTGATTATACTCCAAATGAAGGGCGTACGCTTTACCTTGGCTTTAATGCAGCCTTCAGTGGAGCAATTGGGTATATTGCTGCATATTTTTCATCAGAATTGGTTGGAGCTTTTGAGGGTTTTAAAACATATATGTTAGGAGTCCCCATTACTATTACACAAATAGTTTTATCTGGTTCAGGTGTTATTATTAGCTTATGTGCCATATATATATTTGTTTTTCTTAAAGAGAAAAGTGCATAGATTAAGGGAAATATAAGCAAATATAGGGAAATGTGTTGCTCGTAGCGACAAAAAATAATATAATTCGTGTATTAAGAAAAAGTATTCTTTTAAGTTTATTGAGAGTATATATTTTAAGGAGCGAATTATGTTAAGTAATATTAAAAGCTGTGCAATTAGTGGTATTGAGGGTAGCTTAATAGAAGTAGAGACCGACATATCAAAAGGGATTCCTGCCTTTGATATTGTTGGACTTGCTGGCACAGCAGTAAAAGAAGCTAAGGAGCGAGTGCGAGCTGCAATTCGAAATACTGGTAGGGAATTTCCAGTTAAGAGAGTAACCATTAATTTGGCACCTGCGTATGTCAGAAAAGAAGGCACTGAATTTGATTTACCAATAGCAATCGGTATACTTACTGCGTTCCAACAAATTGATTCTATTAAGGCTCGAGGCTGTATGTTTCTTGGTGAATTAGCACTTGATGGAGAAATCCGACCAGTAAGAGGTGCACTCTCGGCGGCAGTATGTGCATTGGAGAACAATATTAGTACTCTTGTTTTACCAACTGAAAACTGTATTGAGGCATCTATAATTGAAGGAATACAGATCATTCCTGTAGCAAATCTTAGGGAAGTTATTGATTTTTTAAATGGACTTTCCGAGAAAGTAGCTGTTAAGACAAATTTTAATGACATAAAAAATGATTTTGCTATTGAACAGTCGAATGATTTTTCTGATATAAAAGGTCAATACGTTGCGAAAAGAGCATTGGAGGTAGCAGCCTCAGGGGCACATAATATTATTATGACAGGCTCACCTGGGTGTGGTAAGACTATGCTTGCAAAAAGGCTACCTACAATACTACCGTCTTTAAGCTTTGATGAAGCAATGGAGGTAACTAAAATATATAGTGTAGCAGGTCTACTTAATAAAAACCAAAGAATAATGACACAAAGACCCTTCAGAAATCCACATCATACTATTACAATACCAGGCTTAATTGGTGGAGGTGCTATACCAAAACCCGGCGAGGTAAGTCTAGCACATTACGGTGTTCTCTTTCTTGATGAAATGCCAGAATTCTCAAAAAATGCATTAGAGGTTTTAAGACAGCCCTTAGAGGATGGATATGCAACAATATCTAGGCTGAATTCAACTGTAAAATTCCCATCAAAAAACATGCTGGTGGCAGCATGTAACCCTTGTATATGTGGAAACTATTTTGATGAAAAAAGGGAATGTAGCTGTACACCCTTACAAATAAAGAACTATCAAGGTAGGATATCAGGTCCCTTGCTCTCAAGGCTTGATATTCAAATAGATGTACCTTCGATTGATTATACTGATATAGAGAGTAATGAGCTAGGTGAAAGCTCATATGAAATAAAACAGAGGGTAGAAAGAGTCAGAGAAATACAAAAGGGGAGATATAAGGGCTATAATATACTTACTAATTCTGAGCTATCAGCAGCTTATATAAAAAAATTCTGCGAATTAGAATCTGAGGCTAGAAAGCTACTTAAAAGCTCATTTGAACGATTAGGACTAAGTGCAAGAACCTATGACAGAATAATGAAGGTAAGCAGGACAATAGCTGATATGGCTGATAGCAATCTGATCAGAGTAGAGCATATAGCTGAGGCTATACAATATAGAAGCCTTGATAGAAGAGGGGGATAGCTTATGAGTGATATAAAGAATAAACTATATTGGGTTTGGATATCAGGATTATTTTCCTTGAGCCTAAGAGAAAAAGTTGATATATTAAAGCATTTTAAAACCCCAGAAGAGCTGTGGAGAGCAGATAAAATAGAGCTAGCAGCTTTATCTTGGATGACTCCAAAGAAATTGGGTGAAATATTAGATAAAGCAAGAAGAGACAGTGCAAAATACTATCTTGAAATAATCGAACAGGAGAAAATGGATATTATATCTATTCAGGATAGTAGATATCCTGTTATGTTAAGGAATATATATGATCCTCCCGTTGTAGTATATGTCAAAGGGACATTATACGAGGAGCAGGTGGCAATATCCATCGTTGGCTCAAGAAAAGCTTCCAGATACGGGCTTGAGGTGGCAGAAAAGCTAGCCTATGAGCTTTCAGAAAGGGGAGTCGCTATTGTTAGTGGCATGGCAAGAGGAATAGATACAGCCGCACATAAAGGGGCTTTGAAACGTAAGGGGAGAACTATAGCTGTTTTAGGATGTGGATTAGACATAGTATATCCTCCTGAGAATAAGCTATTAAAGCAAGAAATTGAGGAAACAGGGGCAGTTATTACTGAGTATCTCCCTGGTGTACCTCCTTTGGCATTTAATTTTCCTGTACGAAACAGGATAATAAGTGGTTTGTCCGTAGGAGTTGTTATAGTTGAGGCGAAAGAAAAAAGTGGTTCGCTAATTACTGCTAATCTTGCTCTTGAGCAAAACAGGGATGTGTTTGCAATACCTGGGAATATTAATTTAATGAACAGTAGAGGAACCAATAAGCTTTTAAAGGAGGGTGCAAAGCTAGTATTATCTGTTTCAGATATTTTGGAGGATTATCAATTTACAAGCTATGTACAAAAGGCACGTAAAACTAAGCATTCATATATAAATGATATATTAGACGAAAAGGAGCATACGGTTTTAAGTATTGTAGAAATAGAAGAAAGTTGTATAGATATAATTTCTGAAAAAAGTGGTATTTCTTTAAACGAGTTAAATTATATAATGCTCAATTTAGAGATTAAGGGCTTGCTAACAAAGCTTCCAGGTAACAGGTATGTAAGTAGATTGTAATATAATAAAACTTCCATGTAGTAGCTATTTTCAAGCATTTTTAGTTGTTACATATTTATACATAATTACACACAATAGGGGCACTGTTTTTGTATTTTACTCAAAACAGTGCATAATAGCGTATAAATATACTAGAACGCAATCTCCTCATTTTTAAAAAAAATATTTACAAATTGATATTTGCATGGTAATATTAAAACTGTTTTAGTGTATAAGTATAAAGTATTATTAGGAACATATTAATAAATAACTTAGACTTATATTGTTTGAAGATAATCATATTTAATGTAAGACACTTGTCTTGTCTGTTATCTTTAATAATGTTGTTAACACAAAGTTATAATTGTGAGAATAACAAGGTTCTTTATATAATATAAGGAGTTATAAATGTTCTATATGTAGTATGCGGAGGAAAAGTTATGTCAAAGTACTTGGTTGTAGTTGAGTCACCTGCAAAGGCTAATACCATTAAAAAGTTTCTTGGAAGTCAATACAAAATAAAAGCTTCAATGGGACACATTAGGGATTTGCCCAAGAGTAGAATGGGAGTAGATTTAGAGAATAATTTTGAACCACAGTATATCAACATTAGGGGAAAGGCTGACTTGATTAATGAATTAAAAAAGGAAGCAAAGGCTGCAAAAAAAGTGTTTTTAGCAACTGACCCTGACCGTGAGGGAGAGGCAATATCATGGCATTTAGCATTTTTATTCGGTATTAAGGATGATGAAAAATGTAGAATTACCTTTAATGAAATAACAAAAAATGCTGTAAAAAATGCTATAAAAGAGCCACGAGTAATTAACTCAGCGTTGGTAGATGCTCAACAGGCAAGAAGAGTACTTGATAGAATTGTAGGTTATAAAATAAGTCCTATACTTTGGAAAAAGGTTAAGAAGGGGCTAAGTGCTGGTAGGGTACAATCAGTTGCTACTAAAATGATATGTGATAGGGAATATGAAATAGAAGGCTTTATTCCAGAAGAATACTGGCATATTGAAGCTGTTTTATCTAAAAGTAAATCAGCCAAAAGCTTTGTTGCCAGATTTTATGGTAGTAATAATAAAAAGATAGAGCTTACTAATAAAGAACAAGTTAATGTAATATTAAAAGCCATTGAGGGTAAAGAATATATAGTTAATAAAATTAAAAAGGGAGAAAAGAAAAGGTCACCAGCAGCACCTTTTACTACAAGCACATTACAGCAGGAGGCCTCTAGAAAATTAGGGTATTCAACAAAGAAAACGATGATGCTTGCACAGCAATTATATGAAGGTGTTAATATTAAGGATGAGGGATCAGTAGGTCTTGTTTCCTATATCCGTACCGACTCAACTAGAATTTCAGAAGAGGCTCAAAATGAGGCAAAAGAGTTTATATTACAGAAATATGGACAAGACTATTTACCGCAAAAATCAAGAGTATATAAGAATAAATCGAAATCTCAGGATGCACACGAGGCAATCCGTCCTACACATGTAAATTTTACTCCTGATAGCATTAAGGAGTCATTAAGCAGAGATTTATATAGGCTATATAAATTAATATGGGAGAGATTTATTGCAAGCCAAATGGAGAATGCTTTATATAACACTCTTAGTGTTGATATAAGTGCAGGAGAGTATCTATTTAAGGCTTCAGGCTCAGAGATTAAGTTTAAGGGATTTATGGCTTTGTATGTTGAGGGAAAGGATGAAGATAACCATAACGATGAAGATAAAGAAGCGGCTCTTGGCAATATGCCACTATTGGAAGAAGGGGAAAAGCTAGTAAAGAATAAGCTTGAGGCGAATCAGAATTTTACTCAGCCTCCATCAAGGTATACTGAAGCTACATTAGTAAGAGCTCTTGAGGAAAAGGGGATTGGAAGACCTAGTACCTATGCACCTACGATATCAACCATTATTTCAAGAGGATATGTGGATCGTGAAAAAAAACAGCTATATCCTACTGAATTGGGTAAAATAATTAACGAATTAATAACGCATCATTTTGATAAAATAGTTAATGAGAATTTTACAGCTGATTTAGAAAATCAATTGGATGAGATAGAGGGTGGCTCTACAGTATGGAAGCAGATTATTAAAGACTTTTATGATAATTTTGAGCCTGTTTTGGAAAAAGCAGAAAATGAAATAGGGAATGTAGAGCTTCCAGTTGAGGTCTCAGATGTAATTTGTGAGAAATGCGGAAGAAATATGGTGGTGAAAACTGGACGTTATGGAAAATTTTTAGCGTGTCCTGGTTTCCCGGATTGTAGAAATGCAAAGCCCATAGTTGAAGAAGCAGGTGTTAATTGTCCTAAGTGTGGCAATAAGGTAATTATAAGAAAGACTAAAAAAGGCAAGATGTATCTTGGATGCGAGAAATATCCAGAATGTGATTATATGTCATGGGATAAGGCTTCGGATATTAAGTGTGAAAAATGCGGAAACTTTATGACAATGAAAAATAAGGGAAAAAATATAGAATATAAATGTAGTTCAGAGGCATGTGGACATACGATAGAAAAAGAAAGAAAAAAGCAAGAGGATAAAGATGAGTAATAATACACGCATAAATGTAATTGGTGCAGGACTAGCAGGGAGCGAGGCGGCATGGCAAATCGCTGAAAGAGGAGTAAAAGTAGACTTGTATGAGATGAAGCCTGACAAGAAATCGCCTGCTCATCATGAGGATAGCTTTGCTGAGTTGGTTTGTAGTAACTCATTACGTTCGGACCAGTTAGAAAATGCTGTAGGACTGTTAAAGGAAGAATTACGGCAGCTAAATTCTCTTATTATGATGTGTGCAGATAATAATAGAGTACCAGCAGGAGGAGCACTAGCTGTAGATAGGAAGGGCTTTTCTGAAGATGTAACAAAAAGGATTCTCAATCACCCAAACATAAATATTATTAACAGAGAAGTAGTATTATTAAGTGAGCTTTCTAAGGAAAATGATATTACAGTTATTGCTACGGGACCTTTGACGTCAGATTCATTATCGGAAGAAATAGCACGACTTACAGGTGATGAACATCTATATTTTTATGATGCAGCAGCACCTATTGTACAGTTGGATACTATTGATATGGATATTGCCTATAAAGCAGCTAGATACGACAAAGGAACAGCGGATTATATTAACTGTCCCATGGATAGAGAACAGTATGAGTCTTTCAGAGAAGAATTAATCAATGCTGAGCTTGCTCCTTTAAAGGAATTTGAAAATCTGAAGGTATTTGAAGGCTGTATGCCTATAGAGGAAATGGCTAGAAGGGGAATAGATACAATGCGATTTGGTCCACTTAAGCCTGTTGGCTTAGCTGACCCCAGAACTGGTAAGGAGGCATATGCGGTAGTACAGTTACGACAGGATAATATGGAAGGCACTTTATTCAATATAGTGGGGTTTCAGACTCACTTGAAGTGGGGGGAGCAAAAAAGGGTATTTAGTATGATACCAGGCTTGAGTAACGCCGAATTTTTAAGATATGGGGTTATGCATAGAAATACTTATATTAATTCGCCTAAGCTATTGGATGCAACTTATAATCTAAAAAGTGACAAACACATATACTTTGCTGGTCAAATCACTGGGGTTGAAGGCTATATAGAGTCAACTGCCTCTGGGTTTGTAGCAGGAGTCAATGCAGTAAGGCAAGCTCATAGTCTTAATAGAATAATTTTTCCTTCTACAACCGCAATAGGAGGGTTGTCGTCATATGTTTCTTCTTATGTGGGTGGGAATTTCCAGCCCATGAATGTCAATTTTGGTATTATTGATTCATTAGGAAAGAAAATCAGAAACAAAAAGGAAAAGAATACACTGCTTGCAGAAAGAGCTTTGAATCATATACAAGATATAGTCAATACTCTTAAATAAAGAATTAGTTGGATTTATCAGTGTTTTTAATTTAGGACTATACATAAGGTGTGTGTGTCATTTCAGAGGATTCTGTAGCTGGTGTAGGACTAGGCTCAGGTGTCGATGATGGAGTAGGAACGTCTGTAGGACTAGGCTCAGGTGTTAAGGTAGGCGTAGGAGCAGGAATATCTGTAGGCATAGGCTCAGGTGTTATGGTAGGTGTAGGAATATCTGTAGGACTAGCCTCAGGAGTTATGGTAGGCGTAGGAGCAGGAATATCTGTAGGTGTAGGCGTAGGTGCTAGTAACGGATTATGCTTAATCAGCTTATTATGTGGATTATATACGCTAGTATAGAGCTTTTCATATGAGATAACCCTTCCGTTAACCGTAACCTGCTTATAAGTATCAATTTTATATCCCTTTGAACCATTTTCTACAATTATCTCAGAACCAGGTGCTAGAGTAGGGTCTACTTCATATTCTGTTCCAATTTCATAAGTATCAATAGTTTTATTAATTATACTTACCTTTACATCGTCCTGTGACTTTGTTCCATATACCTTATATATCACCTTATTGTTTTTTACTTGACCTTCAATTTTTATTGGAAAGTCAGTGTTATTTTTAAACTTAAAGTCTACAGTACCATATGATACAGTAGCATCCTGTCCAAAAGGAACATATCCTACAGTAAATTGATGATTTAGTCGTTCTGTGATTTGTAGATTAGAGTAAAGAACTGCATTATACAGGGTTGTTGACGTCTGGCATAAGCCACCGCCTATTCCTTGTATTACCTTGCCGGCATAATAAACATTTGCTGTTTGATATCCTCTTTCAGCAGTTCTTGGACCAACAACCTTATTAAAGGAAAATTCATCGCCTGGTAGTAGAATAAGTCCATTTATACTCTCAGTTGAAAGCTTAATATTGATGCTTCTATTATAATTATTCTGTGTTTCAGTACTAAATGAAGTCTGGTAGGTATATAAAATATCTTTGAATAGGCTTTCCTTCAGTAGCTCAGTAGTTTTATCTGGAAGAGTTGTTTTTATAGGAACGGTTATTGTAGCTATTTTTTCCTGATTATCTGATAAGCTCATAAGCTTTGAAACTGAGCTTGAAATATCATCAATAGTGACAACCCTTCCTACAACGTGTGGAATTATTTCTATTTGATTGTCAATAAGAGTGTATTGTGCATTTTTGTATTCCTTATTCAGCATTGCTATTTTACTATCGTATATTTTTTCAGGGTCTATAGCTGCTGAATTAGTTCTCTTAATAGATATTTCTATAACCCCATCACTATTAATATCATTTATTTCTTCAGATATTAGATTAAGTAATTCTTCTTTGTTAAACTCATATCCATGCTGTCCTGAAGAAATAATAATCTGATTGTCATTAATTTCTGCTTGAGGGTGAATAGCTGGTTGACAGTGCTTTTTATATAGTGATTCTATAATAGTATTTGCTTTTTCTTTATCTATTGAAGGAGTATATATATAATCAAAACCCGAAAAAAAAGCAGCCAACACCTTGGAGGTTCTTGCAAAAGGGTTTTCATTTCTTCCAAGAGAGTAGATTTGATTAGTCAGTAGTAGTGGGTCAATTTTATCAGTAATATCTGGGTACTTATAGGTTTCAGTTACTCCATTAACCATAATAGAAACCTCACGATTTTCTATCTGTGGTATAAAAGTATTTATTATATAATCTTCTATTTGTATTGTTGAATAACCGCTTATATCATAACCGTTAAGAGATATACCTCGATATACCTTGTCATATGTAAATAGCATAATAGCTAGGTATGAACAAACAATGGAAATTACAAGCAGAACAACTATTAAAACTACAATTAATTTGCTTTTTTTCTTTTGATTACTAGGTTCGTTATCAATCTGAACCTCAATGTTGGAAGACATAAATTTAACCTCCAGAAACATAACATTTTGTGCACATAATATCCAAAGACATTTTGTCTTGGAGATTTTTAAAACTTAAATGATTTTTTATCAAATCTGAAGTTTTAAAAACGCTTACATATTAACTCCGCCATGCATTTGGCACAAATAACGCCTGTAAGCGGTCTTCAAGACATTTCGTCTTGGCGATTTAACGAACTTCATTAGAATTTCTATCAAATTTGAAGTTCGTTAAACGCTTAGAAGGGGTATAGGAAAACCCCTAAGCCCCTCTTAAAACACATTCTATTAATTAGAATTATTCTGAACTAATTTTTTCAATGAGTCTGTATCCTCTATAGATAAAACTTTGGTTAAATCAAGTAACAGAACAAGCTTTTTGTCTAGCTTAGCTATACCAGTTATATATTTTTTGTCTATAGAAACAATAGAGGGTGGTGTTGATTCTATATCCTCTGTGTCAACCCTTACTATTTCATTAACCTCATCAACAATAAATCCAACCATTAAACCCTGTACACTAACAATGATAATCTTTGTATTATCATCAAAAGTGTGGTCACTCATAGAAAACCTCTTTTTAAGATTATATACAGTATGAACCTTACCTCTAAGATTAATCAAGCCTTCAATAAATTCAGGTGCATTTGGTATCTTAAATATTTCCTGAGGACGAATTATTTCTCTTACCTGTGTAATCTCAACACCAAAATCCTCTTTATCAATCCTAAATATTACTAATTGTTGAACAGCCATACTCATTAACCCCCATCTATTATTTGTACATAATTTAATCATATCAATATTTACCCGTAAATTCAACAATTTAAAAAAAAATATTGAGTCTGAGACAAATTATGTTCTATATGAGCCGTTTATTTTTACATAATCATATGAAAAATCGCATGTCCACATAATATCTGAAATATTCCCAGATTTCAAATCAATTAGAACCTTAATCTCGGATTCCTTCAGTATCTCTAGTGCCTGCTCTTCATCAAAGCCAACAGCTTTACCATCCTTACAGAAAATCATATCTCCAATATATACATCTATCTTATCAGGATTAAAGCTAGCTCCTGAGTAGCCTGCTGCGGTTAGGATTCTTCCCCAATTAGCATCCTGTCCAAAAAAAGCAGTCTTTACAAGGGGAGATTTGGCTATAGATGTAACAATTTTGTATGCTGTATCTTGTGAATCGGCATTAATAGCTTTTATTTCTATCAGCTTTGTTGCTCCCTCTCCATCCTTTACTAAGAGCTTTGATAGATACACACAAACTGATTCTAACGCTTGAATAAATATCTCATAATATTCATTCTCAGAATCTATCCTGATGTTGTTTGCTTTTCCGTTTGCTAAAGACACAACCATGTCACATACACTTGTGTCCCCATCTATTGAAACTCTGTTAAAAGAACGGTTTACACAGGTCTTCAAAGCTTTGCTCAATAACTCTTGGGAGATGTTTGCATCTGTAGTGATAATACCAATCATGGTTGCCATGTTTGGATGAATCATACCAGAACCCTTTGCAATACCTCCTATAGTAACTGTTGTACCATCTATATCAAACTGTACTGCATGTTCCTTTGGAAAGGTATCTGTTGTCATTATTGCTTTGGCAGCTAAATTTGAGCCAGATGAGGATAAACTTTGAGAGGCTGTTAAGATTCCCTTATTTACTGCGTCCATTTTCAAAGGATGACCAATAACTCCAGTTGAACCTACAATGACATCTTCAGGAAGACAATCTAAAACTTCAGCGGTTTTTGAGGCTATATATAAAGCGTCATTGTAGCCACTGTCGCCAATACAGGCGTTTGCGTTTCCACTATTTATAACTATTGCCTGTGCCTTCCCATTTTCCATGTTTTTCATTGTAAGCTGTAAAGAGTGTCCCTTAACAACATTTGTTGTGTATACCCCAGCTGTATTGGCAACACAATCAGACTTTATCATAGCAAAGTCAAAATTACCATTCTTTTTTATTCCACAAGCACACCCTGTAGCAGTAAATCCAGTTGGTGCGGTTATTCCATTATTAATAACCTTCATTATCTCATTCCTCCAAATAGCATTTTTTAAGGCTTATATGATTCAATTATTTCAATTGACTTAATCTTAATATCATTAATTGGCTTACTAGTATCTGTATCTACTTTTGTTGCAGCTATTTTATCAACAACATCCATACCCTTAAATACTTGTCCAAATACTGTATGAGTGTTATCAAGATGCATTGTTCCGCCTACTTTGGAATAGTTGTCGATAACTGGCTGTGGATAGTTGAAGTATTCTAAACCCTGCTTTTCTGAATCCTCTAGGTTGCTTTTTTGAACAATGAAAAACTGGCTACCATTAGTATAAGAACGTACTTGGGGGTTAGATATAGTGCCACTGTTAGCCATAGAGAGTGCACCCCTATAGTGGTATAGCTTTGGATGGTATTCATCCTTAAATGGAGTACCCCAGATGCTTTCTCCGCCAGTGCCAGTGCCGTTTGGGTCACCACCCTGTATCATAAAATTGTTCATAACCCTATGAAAGATTACGTCATTGTAATACCCGTCTTTTGCGTGGGTTACAAAGTTTTCAACAGCTAAAGGGGTTTCTGATGGAAATAGCTTAATGTGTATATCGCCTTCTGTCGTTTTCATGATTGCCACTAAATCACCTTCAACTGGTGGGGATAGTTGATAATCATACCCGATAGTTGCATTATTTTGATTATTTCCATTGTCACTTGTTGGATTTGTATTCGTTGATATTTTTGAACATGCACTTAGCATAGATAATATCAAAACTAATATAACAGGGATTAACTTTAATTTTATGTTCTTCATTTTAATTCTTTTCCTCCATTCAGCATGTCGCTTATATATTATATTGGAATATTATAGCTTAAATATACCTAATAGTAAAGGTATATTTACTTCAATTTGAGTGGCAAGGAGAAGTAGCACCCTATGCAGTTGGAGAAGTTGTATTTAATGCTTGTCATGACACTAGGTAGAATTTAAAAGAAGCAACCAGAAAAAATGAGTAATCTAATTTCAAAAGTGCTTGACAAATCCTGAATATTAAACTAGAATAGTATAAGTGTAAAGCATAAATGCTTGACATATGAAATGGTGAAGAGCATATGGATGATGTATATGAAATAACCCTGTTGATGGATTTTTATGGTCAACTGCTAACTGAAAGACAATTTCAAATTATAGATATGCATTACAATAACGATTTATCACTAGGTGAAATAGCTGATAACTTAAATATAAGTAGGCAGGGCGTACATGATAGCATAAAAAAGGGTAAAATACAGCTAAATAAGCTTGAGCAGGAATTGGGTTTGGTTAGTCGTTTTACTAAGCATACAAAAAAGCTAGAAGGTATTTATGACATAATAAGAGAGATAAAGCGAGAAGGACTAACTAATGAACAGAATGAAAAGCTAGACGTGGTTGAAAGTAGTGTTAAGGAATTAATAAAGGATTTATAGCTTAAGGAGAAATTATGGTATTTGAAGGGTTGTCGGAAAAACTTCAGCAAACAATGAAAAAGCTACGCGGAGCAGGAAGAGTTACTGAAAAAGATGTTAAAGCAATGATGCGTGAGATAAAGCTGGCACTTTTGGAGGCTGATGTTAATTTTAAGGTAGTTAAGCAGTTTATTGAAAGTGTATCAGAAAGAGCTGTAGGCACAGATGTATTAGAAAGCTTGACACCTGGGCAACAGGTAGTCAAAATAGTGCATGAAGAGTTGATTTCTTTAATGGGAAGTGTGCCAGCCAAGATTACATTCTCTTCAAAGCCTCCAACGGTATATATGATGGTAGGGCTTCAAGGTGCTGGTAAGACAACCTTTACAGGTAAGCTTGCATCTTACTTAAGGAAAGAGGGTAAAAAGCCTTTAATGACCGCATGTGATGTATATAGACCTGCTGCGATTCAACAGCTTCAAGTGTTAGGAAAGCAATTAGATATACCAGTATTTGCAATGGGTGATAAACAAAGCCCTGTAGATATTGCAAAGGCGGCAATCAAGCATGCAAGCTTGAATCAGAATGATGTTGTATTAATTGATACTGCAGGTAGATTACATATTGACGATGACCTTATGAATGAGCTTGAAAATATAAAGAATGCAGTTGGACCACAGGAAATATTATTGGTTGTTGACTCAATGACGGGTCAGGATGCAGTTAATGTAGCAAAGAGCTTTAATGAGAAGCTCAGTATAGATGGTATTATTTTGACTAAGCTGGACGGTGATACACGTGGTGGTGCAGCGTTGTCAACAAAAGCAGTTACAGGTAAGCCAATAAAATTCATTGGTATAGGTGAAAAGCTGAATGAATTAGAGGTATTTTATCCTGACAGAATGGCATCAAGAATTCTGGGTATGGGAGATGTCTTAAGTCTTATTGAAAAAGCTCAGCAAAGCTTTGATGAAAAAAAGGCAATTGAGTTAGAAAAGAAAATGAGAACAATGCAGTTTACGCTTGATGATTTTCTTGAACAGATGCAGCAGCTGAAAAAAATGGGACCATTAAATCAGATAATGGGAATGATACCAGGAATGGATAATAAGATGCTTAAGGATATGGATGTAGATGAGAAAAAGATGGCTCACACTGAGGCAATAATACAGTCGATGACTAAAAAGGAAAGAGTGAATCCATCTATACTTAATGCTAGTAGAAGAAAGAGAATAGCAGCAGGCAGTGGAACCTCAATACAGGAAATTAATCAACTACTAAAGCAGTTTGAGCAGTTGAAAAAAATGATGAAAACCATGACTAGCATGGGTAAAAAAGGAAGAAAGTCGCTTGGGAAGTTTGGATTACCGTTTTAACGATAATACCAAATTCACATAAATATTTTAGAATACGGAGGTGAACAAAAATGGTAAAAATGAGATTAAGAAGAATGGGTGCTAAAAAGAAGCCATTCTACAGAGTTGTAGTTGCAGATGCAAGAGCTCCTCGTGATGGTAGATTTATAGAAGAAATAGGAACATATAATCCTATGGTAGATCCTTCTGAAATAAATATCAATGCTGAATTGGCTAAAAAATGGTTAGGCAATGGAGCACAACCTACTGATACAGTTAAAAAGCTATTGAAGGTTGCTGGTATAGTTGAATAATTTTAGGTAGGATAAAACTAAATATGTTGTAAAACAGATTTTACTGGAGGTAATGAAATGAAAGAACTTCTCGAGATGATAGCAAAATCACTAGTAGATAGCCCAGAGGATGTTGAAGTAAATGAGGTTGAAGGCGAAAAGTCAATTATTCTTGAATTGAAGGTAGCAGAAAACGATATGGGCAAGGTAATAGGGAAGCAAGGGAGAATCGCAAAAGCGATCAGAGTGGTTATGAAAGCTGCTGCAATAAAGGACAATAAAAGAGTAGTAGTTGAAATTATCCAGTAAGTTATACAGTAGTGAGATGAGATTATGGTTTCATCTCACTATTTTATAGCTAAGAAAAATCATAAAGTAGTGAGTAGACATAACAATGCAAAAAGCTTAGAGACACATAGGAGAACATAGATGGAAGAGTATTTAATTATTGGAGTGATAACCAATACACACGGTGTAAAAGGAGAAATAAAGGTAGTTCCTCAGACAAATGACATTAATAGATTTGATTTACTGAATGATGTGTTTATTGGCAGTGAAGAGGAAGATAACGTTATTTCCGAGTATACTGTTCAAGCAGTACGCTATCAGCAGAAGTTTGTTTTGCTCAAGCTAAAAGGCATTAATAATATGAATGAGGCTTTAGAGTTAAAAGGTAAGTTTATTAAAGTAAGAAAAAAGGATGCAATAAAGCTTGATAGTGATGAATTTTTCATATGTGATTTAATTGGCTGCAAGGTATTTGAAAATGGACAATTTTTAGGAACAGTAATAGATGTTATACAAACTGGAAGCAATGATGTTTATGTTGTTAAAAATGAATCATCGCATCTTAAAATAAAGAATAATATGGACATTCTTATACCAGCATTAAAGGATGTTATAAAAAGAGTATGTATAAATGAAAAAGTAATAGAGGTTGTTTTACCAGAGGGGCTAATTGACAATGAGATTTGATATTCTAACACTATTTCCTGATAGTGTGAACCTTTTTTTGAATGAAAGTATAATTGGAAGGGCAAGAAAGAATGGTTTACTAGACATAAGAACATATAACATAAGAGACTTTTCAAAGAATAAGCATAAAAAGGTTGATGACTATCCATATGGTGGTGGAACTGGGTTAGTTATGACTGTCCAGCCTATATATGATGCATATAAGCATATTACTGATGAATTGTCATATAAGCCTAGAGTTGTATATATGAGTCCCCAAGGAAGAGTTCTGGAGCAAAAGCTAGCAATAGAGCTAATTCAGGAGGAGCATATAATAGTTTTGTGTGGGCATTATGAAGGAATTGATGAACGTATAATTGATGAGATAGTAGATGATGAAATATCAATTGGTGACTATGTGTTAACAGGTGGAGAGCTTCCTGCTATGGTACTAGTTGACTGTATAGGAAGAATGGTTCCAGGGGTATTACCAGCAGAGGATGCCTATATACATGAATCTCATTTTAACGGTCTGCTAGAATATCCACACTATACAAGACCGACTAATATATTAGATAGAAGTGTTCCAGAGATATTGCTATCTGGACATCATAAAAATATTGAAAAATGGAGATTAGAGGAGTCTATTGAAAGAACAAAGAATAAAAGACCAGATTTGTATAAAAAGTATACTGAAAATAAGAAATAAGAAATAAGAAATAAGAACTCTAAGCTGTCGACTATCGTATATAGCGGACAGCATAAGAGCCTTGTTGTTAGCACAATAAAAATATACGCAAATAATACTTTTATCCAATATAGTCTTGTTTAAACGTGTATAACGTAAAAAGCTTAGTAAAATATGGTATTGAAATATTTGTTGTTTTTTGATAGTATTAAAGAAAAGATACAAAAAAAGCTGGTATTTTGTATTATTAATAAATATGTAACAACGCAAAAAGCTTATATTAGCATTTTGATTTATAAGCAGGAGGTATGAAATGAAAAGAGGCATATTAGTTTTATTAGTAATAATGATGTTATTTTCTCAGAACGTTTTAGCACAGGATACAACTACAAATCTATCACCCGATGATACGATAGATGTACAGAATTATTTAGAAAACTATATGGATTTTCTAATTAATAAGTATAATGGAGAGATTACCAAGGAAGAGCTTATGCAGGCGGCATTAAAAGGAATGATGAGCTCTATGGACAAGTATACAACCTATTTTACAAAGGAAGAACAGCAAAGCTTTATGGAGAGCTTAGACGGTTCATATTCAGGTATAGGGGTTCAAATGACTGATGGAGACGAGTACATAGTAATTAACAAAGTATTTAATGGTTCTCCTGCAGAAAAGGCAGGCTTAATGGCAGGTGACGAAATGATATCTGTCAATGGAGAAAGTCTTAAGAAGGTGTCTTTAGAACAAGTTGCTACAAAAATAAAAGGTCCTACTGGAACAACTATAAAAATGACATTTAGAAGAAACAAAAAGGAACTTTTTGAAAGAGAGATAATCAGAGAAACTATAATCATAAGTCCTGTTACATATAAGATTGACAATAATGTTGGATATATAAAAATAGATTCATTTAATAGTAATACAAGTGAGTTTTTTGATGAAGCATTGGTTTACATGGATAGTCATAATATCTCTAAATTAATCTTAGATTTAAGAGACAATCCAGGTGGAGAGGTACAACAGGCTGTAAATGTAGCGAGAAAGCTTACTAAAAAGGGACTTATAACAAAGCTTGATTTTAAGGATGAAACCACTGCTGATATTGAATATTATTCATATAACAATACTCTCAAGTATACCACAGCGGTACTTGTTAATGAATGGACTGCAAGTGCGTCGGAAATACTTGCGGCGGCTATTCAGGAGCTGGGCGGAGGCTTTTTAGTAGGTACAAATACCTTTGGAAAGGGTGTTGTACAAAGCCTTTATCCAATGCTTTCTAGAGAGGCTTATGAGAAATATAGTAAGCAGGTTGGTGCAGAGGTAATTGATGCTAATTCCTTGTTTTATAATTATGGTATTATGGCTTTGGATTCTGAAATATCTGGATGGAGCAAGATGACTACTGGTCATTATTTAACCCCAAAGGGAAGATATATACATGGAATAGGTCTAAAGCCTAATCTTATAGTTGAGCCCTTAAGCCTAAATGGTGTTAGCATTTCATCGCTAATGCCAGTAACTGGCTCAGTGGAATATAGGCTTGACACTGAGTCTGACGAAATAAAAAATGTAGAAAGTATATTAAAGTTCCTAGGGTATGAGGTAGATGAGCCGGATAATTATTTTGATAAGAAGACAAACGAAGCTATAGTATTGTTTCAAAGAGAGAATTCTTTAAAAAGTGATGGTGTTATAAGACAGGATACTAGAGAGCTAATAAATAATAAGCTACAGGATATTGTTAATGAAAATGGTGACTTGGTCTATAAAAAAGCACATTGGATTATTACCCACTAAAGAGAATGGGTGTAGATAACTGTATTGGAGTTGGTTATTATACGAAAGATAAATGTATTGTTTTTTATTTTTATGGTTTGTTTAATTGCTTTTGCTACGGTTCTTGCATATAGTGTTAGTGGAAACAGGAGCTTGTTTGATGATATTCCATTTTTTAGTACATTTTTTCAGAATACAAATTCAAATGTACAGACAGTTGAGGCAAATGGTGGAACTGAAAATGAGGTCGGCGATATTGTTATAAACTATAACTCAACAGAACACCCATCATTTGAGTTGTACAACAATATTTTATACAAGTGTACTAAGGATTTTTTGACTGCGTTTGATGAAAGTGGCTATCAGATGTGGCATCTCCCTTTGAACTTTAAAATGCAACCTATACTCAAAGCTAACAAGAGTATAGTAGTAGCAATAGAGCTCAAAGGAAGAGAAATAGTACTAGTAAAGGATAGTAAATTGTTAACCAGTATCATTACACAAAACGATATTATAAACGTATCTCTGTCAGAGGAATACATTACTGTAACCACAGATAATGAAGAAAAAGGCATGAAGGGTGCTGTAGAAGTATACACAATAACAGGTGAGCCTGCGTTTAATATATACATAGAGGAATATTTCCCATACGCTGCATATTCTTTTAATTATAACGGTGAATACAAGCTCATGGTACTTGGTCTGGAGATTAGTAAAATTAAGTCTACTGGTATAATAGCAACTTATAATTATGGAAGTGAGTTTTCAGACTTCCTAAAGGAGTATGAAGACTCATTACTAGTAAATATTAATATAACTAAGAACAATAATATTTTTATCGCTGGTAATGATTTAGCTATGATGATGAACGAAGAAAATAATATAATATGTGAAATAACTTCAGAAGAAAAAGAGGAATTCATTTCTTTTGGCTTATGTGAGGAAACCTACCCAATTATTGTATCTAGGTATGGTGAAAAGCGTAATGATACTATATATAAGATTAAAGTATACAATCCAAATGGTTCAGTGCTTAATCAGTTTGATTTTGAAGAGAACTTTTTTAATATGAGAACATTCCATGATTTAACAGCTATTAATACTGGCAGAGAGATATTTTTTATAAACAAGGAAGGTAAATTACAGTTTACCTATACTTCTAAATCAGACATTTTAGATGTAAGATTTTTTCATAAAAGAAAATATGCAATAATAACAGATAGAAGTGTGATTATTACTGAGTTTGATTAGAGGAAAGCTAATACTAAAAGAACATATGCTCAATGAATATTTTTAATCCTATAATTATAAGTATAGAACCTCCAAAAATATCTAGCTTGCCTCTTATTTTACTACTATTACTCATCCTACAACCAATATAAACACCAATAAAACAAAGGACAAATGTAATGAATCCAATACTTAAGGATGGAAGTAGAATTTTTATTTTTAGTGATGAAAATGTAATTCCAGCAGCAAGGGCGTCAATACTGGTTGCAATTGAAAGTACAAGTAGTACCTTTAGATTGTTTAAGTCAATTGATTCATTGTTTTCCTCAAAAGCCTCTTTAATCATTTTAACCCCAATAAATCCAAGTAGAACTAAAGCTACCCAGTGATCTATATTCTGAATATATCTCTGAAAGGTTGAACCAAATAACCAGCCAAGAGCAGTCATGATTCCTTGAAATAATCCAAAAGAAATACCAGCCTTTAGTGCAGTATTTATTAATTTTCTCTTGATTGTGCATAATCCGCATGAAACTGAAACCGCAAAGGCATCCATGGCTAATGCTAGGGACACAATAAAAATTTCTATAGTGTTCATATCTACCTCCTAAACAATGAAAATATTATACTTTCTTTTTGTTTAATCGTCAACCTATAGTTTTCTAAATGATGCAAAAAATATAGTAATTAATAACAGTAAATCAAATAAATGTACATGTAGTATTGTAATTTTTATTTAAATTACTATTTTTAAAAAAAATTTTGCTTAAAACCTTGACTTTGAGCGACTTTCATTATAAAATGAGGACGAACTAATTATTGGGAGGTTATCTTTATGAACAAAACAGATTTAATTAATGCAATTGCTTCTAAATCAGGCTTAAGCAAGAAGAATAGTGAAGCAGCATTAAATGCTTTGGTTTCTTCAGTAGAAGAAGCATTAGTTGAAGGAGATAAGGTAGTGTTGGTTGGCTTCGGTACTTTTGAAGTAAGACAAAGAGCAGAAAGAAAAGGAAGAAATCCACAAACTAAAGAAGAAATAACTATTCCTTCTTCAAAGGCTCCTGTTTTCAAAGCAGGTAAAGGATTAAAAGACAAAGTAAATGGCTAATGTTAACTAAATAAAGCTACCCAAAAGTGTTTTGGGTAGCTTTTTGTCATATATAGGCTTAAAGTGTAAAGCTAACTATAATAAATCTTTGCAGAACAAAGTCCCAATTTCATTACCTGAAAGAACATCTAGAATAATATCAGGATCACTACCATTCACAAGTACCATATCAGCTCCAGAGCTAGTAACAATTTTGGCTGCATTAATCTTGGTTTTCATACCACCAGTACCTCTGTTTGTGCCAGCACCGCCAGCATACGCCTCTAATTCAGGAGTAATCCTTTCTACTAAAGATATTAGACTAGAAGATGTATTTTCTCTTGGATCACAATCATAAAATCCATCAATATCCGATAAAATAATTAAAAGGTCAGAACCAGTTATAGTTGTAACTACTGCTGATAAGGTGTCGTTATCTCCAAAAGAATCCATAGATTTAATCTCTTCAGTTGAGACAGAGTCATTTTCGTTTACTATAGGAATAACTCCATAAGCAAAAAGGTGTTGAAATGTATTTAAAATATTATTTTTCCTGTTCTGCTCTTGCACAGCAGTTTGAGTCAACAATATCTGACCTACTGTATAATTGTAGTCTGAAAAAAACTTACTATACATATGCATTAGTTCGCATTGACCTACCGCAGCTACGGCTTGCTTTTCGCCAAGTAATACAGGTTTCTTATTAAGATTTAGCTTCCCACACCCGACACCTATGGCACCAGAAGAAACAAGAATTACTTCTTTTCCTCTGTTTGATAGCTCTGAAATAACTCTAGCAAGCTTATCCATGATTAAAAAGTTCATTTTACCAGTAGAGTGTGTCAGGGTAGATGTACCAACCTTTACTACAATACGCTTTGCTTCTTTTATTCTTTCTCTGTTATGATTCATAATCATAGCCCCTTAATCCGCATATTACTCATCTATGCATTTTGCACAAATAACGCCTGTAAGCGGTCCCCAAGACATTTCATCTTGGCGATTTAACAAGCTTCATTTAAATTTTTGTTAAATTTGAAGTTCATTAACGCTTACATATAAAATAAAATTAATACTATATAGATTGCAAATGTATTATACATCAACATAAAGGTTTAATCAAGATAAATATACGTGTAGTTTTTATATGGTTTTTATATTACAAAAGTGAGGAAGGTCACTACTAATGTTGTGACCTTAGGGTACTTTACAGAAAAGCGGGCATGTATTATCATACTTACAAGCAAGTAAATTTAAGAGTGGTTAAGTCTATTTAATGCCCCCCAAAGACTTGGCCTTTTTTTTTGCAGAAAAACAGTATTATATAATTGACAGTAGGGGATTTTACTATTATAATGTAAAAGTTAGAGCATACATAGTTTGAATGGAGGTTAATGATTTTGTATAATTTGGACAGGCTGTCGCAGTTCGATAAGGATGTAACAGATGCAATAAAAAATGAGATTAGTAGACAAAGAGAAAAGATTGAGTTAATCGCTTCTGAAAATTTTGTGAGCGAAAATGTAATAGAGGCTATGGGGACTCCACTTACAAACAAATATGCTGAAGGATACCCTGGTAAAAGGTATTATGGCGGTTGCGAATATGTTGATATTATCGAACAAATAGCTATAGATAGAGCAAAAGAGTTATTTGGAGCAGAGCATGCAAATGTACAGCCCCATTCTGGTGCTCAGGCAAATATGGCAGTTTTTTATGCTATGCTAAAGCCAGGTGATACATTTATGGGAATGAATTTAGCACATGGTGGACACTTAAGCCACGGTATGGCATTAAACATGTCAGGTAAGTATTTTAATGTAGTTCCATATGGAGTACGAGAAACTGATTGTAAGATAGATTATGATGAAGTCAGAAAAATAGCAAAAGAGTGTACGCCCAAGATGATTATAGCGGGAGCTAGTGCTTATTCCAGACATATTGATTTTAAAGCCTTCAGAGACATTGCTGATGAGGTTGGAGCGTATCTAATGGTTGACATGGCTCATATAGCAGGCTTAGTAGCAACTGGCTTACATCCTGATCCAGTTCCATATGCACATTTTGTTACAACAACAACTCATAAAACATTAAGAGGACCAAGAGGTGGAATGATTTTATGTAAGGAAGAATTTGCAAAGGATATAGATAGAGCTGTTTTTCCTGGAATTCAAGGCGGACCACTAATGCACGTTATAGCAGCAAAAGCAGTAAGCTTTAAAGAGGCTTTAAGTGATGAGTTTAAGGGCTATCAAAAGCAGGTAATAAATAATGCAAAGGTGCTTTCGGATTCTCTTACAGAAAAAGGATTTAGTATAGTTTCTGGAGGAACGGATAATCATTTAATGCTTGTTGACTTAACTAACAAAGAAATAACTGGAAAAGAAGCACAATACAAGTTGGATGAGGTTTACATTACTGTTAACAAAAACGGTATACCTTATGATAAATTAAGTCCGTTTGTTACTAGTGGTATAAGAGTAGGAACGCCAGCAGTTACCTCAAGGGGTATGAAAGAGTCAGAAATGGTAGAAATAGCTGAGCTAATTTCTATGACCATAAGTGATTATGATGAAAAGCAAGAAGAGATTAAGGAAAGAGTAAAATTGCTGACGTCAAGATTCCCATTATATTAAGATATGAAAAACTAGTGAAAAGCTTTTAGAGTATATTTCGATGTTGTATATTTATACGTTATTTAGCGTTGTTTTGGATAAATATACATGAAAATTTCACTTATTGAGTGTGATTTTGCAAAAATGTAACAACACAAAAAGCTTTTTTAAATTTGCTGGTTGACAAAAATTGTGTAACTTAGTATAATTGAATCTGTCGGCTTTTTAGGAGAGACAATTATGAAAATTGATATTTCCTCTGTGGTTAAATCTATAAAAGATAGGATAGATTTAGACCTAAGTGTAAATAAGGATGAGCTTTCAGAAATAACGCCTTTTAAGGATCTTCGGATAGAGTTGGTTACTCCAATGGTGTTTGTTGGAGCATTAACTAATATTGATGGGGCAATTAAGCTGTCTGGGGAAGCAAATGTAAAATATACTACCTTATGTGCCAGATGTGGTGTTGACGTAAGTAGTGTAATGAAGTTTACAATTGATGAAAAGCTTATGAATGAAGCTGATCTTAAAGAAGATGAAAGGGAGGATTTTTTCTATTATAGCGGGAATGACCTTGATATTGGAAAGATTCTTTCAGAGTATTTTTATCTTAATTTGCCAATGAGAGAGATATGCAGTGAAGCCTGCAAGGGAAGATGTAGTAAATGTGGAGTGAATCTTAATAAAGAAGCTTGTGCCTGTATGAGTATAAATGCAAATAGTCAGTTTGAGGCATTAAAGGACTTTTTTAAGTAGCTATACAAAATATCGGATATTCCGGTTAGTGAAATGGAGGTGTAATGAGATGGCAGTACCAAAGCGTAAGACTTCAAAGCAAAGAAAGCATAAAAGAAGAACACATTATAAGCTTGCTGTTCCAGGATTAGTTGCTTGTTCACAGTGTCATTCATTAAAAATGCCACATAGAGTTTGTAAAGAGTGTGGTTATTATGACGGCAAGGAAGTAGTTAAGGTAGAAAATTAATTTCTTTAGCGGCAGTTTAAATAAACTGCCGCTTTTCGTTATAGTGGAGTTGAGACAATTGAGAAATTCTTTAATTATTAAAAGTGTGCTTGATGATAGCATTGCAAAAGATAGTGGTATAGTATCAGGGGATAGGCTAATAAGCATTAATGGTAATGAAATACAAGATGTTTTTGATTATCGTTTTATAATAGCTGATGAAAATATATTGCTCGTGGTACAAAAAACTAGTGGAGAGCTATGGGAAATAGATATAGAGAAAGATATTTATGAGGATTTGGGATTAGAATTTGAGAGTGACCTAATGTCAGAACCTAAAAATTGCAGAAACAAATGTATATTTTGTTTCATCGAGCAATTACCAAAGGGTATGCGAAAGACATTATACTTTAAGGATGATGATACTAGATTGTCATTCTTGTCTGGAAACTATGTTACCCTAACAAATGTATCTCAATTTGATCTTGAAAGAATAGTTAAATATAGAATGTCGCCTATAAATGTTTCAGTTCATACAACGAATCCTGATTTAAGAAGTTTTATGCTAAATAATAAATCGTCAGGAGATATATTGAACAAAATCTACTATCTAACAGATAATGGTATTCAAGTTAATGCACAGATTGTATTATGCAGGGAAGTTAACGATAAATCAGAATTAAATAAAACCATAAATGACCTCAGTAAGCTTTACCCAAGGCTAAACAGCATATCAGTTGTGCCAGCTGGTTTAACAAAGTACAGAAAAAAATTATTTAAATTAATTCCCTATGATAGGGAGAGCTCAGCACAGGTTATTCAGCAGGTAGAGCTTTTGCAAGGAGATAATTTAAAAAAATATGGCTCACGTATTGTATTTCTTGCTGATGAGTTTTATATTATGTCACAAAAGGATACACCTATGTATGAAGAATATGAAGAATTTCCTCAAATAGAAAACGGTGTTGGCTTAATGGCTTCTCTTGGGCATGAAATAGATGTAGCATTAAAGACAATTAAGACAAAGCTGAATTCGTGTCAAAATCTACAAAGAGAAGTTAGTATAGCTACAGGAGTTAGTGCATATAGTTTTGTTAAAACTCAAGCTGAAAAAATAATGGAAAAACAAAGTAGCTTAAGAATTC
>QKEK01000109.1 GCA_003251775.1 Clostridia bacterium
CATTGGGCTTGCGTTTGGGGGTATGATAGTTGCCTATTTATATATACTAACTATAATTGCATATCCAATATTTCAAATACTAACAAATAATTTTTTTTAATCCATGTATACAATAAAAAATCCTTACATAAGCTACTAAACATGTTCTAATACTATTTGGTTGTTCACAAACATTTTTTTATACTTTCCATCCAACCTCAAAAGTCTCTCATGGTTTCCAACTTCTGCAATTCTCCCACCATCCAACAAATATATTTCATCAGAATCAACTACAGAAGATAATCTATGTGCAACACATATTACTGTCTTCCCCTTTTTCAATTCACAAATTGCTTTTTGTACTTCTTTTTCAGAAGTATAATCTAAGGCTGATGTAGCTTCATCCAATAATAGAATAGGAGCATTTTTTAGTATCGCTCTTGCAATGGCTAACCTCTGTTTCTCTCCACCTGATAAATTGGTGCCGTTTTCGCCCAGCAATGTGTCGTAACCATCAGGAAGTTCTTCTATAAACTTATGTGCATAGGCTTTTTTTGCTGCAATAACAACATCAACATCTGAAGCATTTTGATTACCATATCTAATATTCTCAATTACTGTAGCATTAAATAGGATATTGTCTTGTGGTACATATGCAATTTCATTTCTTAAATCTTCTTTACTATAATCCCAAATCATTCTGCCATTAATAGACACAGTACCACAATTAATATTGTATAAACCAAGGAGCAATTTAAGTATAGTACTTTTTCCAGAACCACTTGAACCAACAACAGCAACCTGTTGCCCTTTTTTCACAGACATCGTTAAATCATTAATGATATAATCATCATCATACCCAAAGGAAACATTTGTGAGATTAACGGCACTACTAATGATTTCCTTATCATTATTCATTGTAAACTCAAATTCGTTATCCATTTCAAGAAGCTCAAGTACCCTTACACCACTTACTAATGATGTTTGAATTTCTGTATACATTCTACTAAAATTCATCATCATATAATTCACTTTATTTGTCAGTCCTAGTACTGCCGAAACAGTTCCGTAATCCACAACGCGTCGAAACACAAGAAAAACACCTATAATATTTATGACATTAGAACTACCTACTCTTAGAGGAAATTCAATACTCCTATATTTTCCTGTTTTATTGGCTCTTTCAATCTCCGATTCTTCTTGTTGATTGCTTTCTTGTTCATACTTATTTAAGTATTCCTTTTCTATGTTATACATTTTCATGGTAAGAAAACTCGAAAGGATTGTAACAAAAACTTTTAATTGTATTGATTTTTGCCTTTGGACCTTTTCAGATGCTTTTCTTAATGATGTGGCATACTTTGTATTTATAAATGCAAGTAATAAGCCTACACTTATAATCAGCACTGCTAAAAAGCTATTAAGC
Source organism: Clostridia bacterium (assembly GCA_003251775.1). Taxonomy (GTDB): domain Bacteria; phylum Bacillota; class Clostridia; order DSM-8532; family SZUA-474; genus SZUA-474. The sequence continues at coordinate 1,406 of QKEK01000109.1, forward strand.
ATTAACATCATTACTGCGGAAGCAATACCAACCAGTACTGTATTAAAGAGAGATTTGTATTGTGCATTATAAATTTTCTCCATGACAAAAACATCATTATTAATTCTTGAAATAATCTCGCTAGTATGTGATTTATCAAAATAGGATATGTCTAATTTGGTTAGCTTTTCGGAAACACAGCCTCTAATTCTTATCATTATTTTCTTGACATAAATATTGTTACTATACTCAAACAATGGTTTTATTGCAGCAGATATAGTCACCAACAGAACTAAATATCTTGCAGAAGTCTTCAAAAGGTTTATATCTTTTTCTATAACTGCGTTTGTCAAGTTCTTTACTATAAACATCACTAGAATAGAGCAAATAACATCTATCACACCAATCCCTAATAGAGATGCAATATAACCTCTTCTATATTCCCCCATAAGATAAAATGATTTCTTGATTTCATCAATACTATTTTTAATTAACATAATATGCCCCTTTCAATCTACTACTTACTCAAGACTTATAAGCCATATGTTGAAGACCATATAGTTCAAAATATCGCCCTTTATTATTAAGTAATCTTTTATGATTTCCTTGTTCTACAATCTTTCCACTCTCTAATACTATAATTTCGTCAACCCCCATTACTGTTGATAATCTATGTGCTACAATAATCACTGTATGGTCTTTAGATATCTGATATATAGACTCTTGAATATACTTCTCTGATTCATTATCCAGAGCTGAAGTTGCTTCATCAAATAAGTATATTTCTGATTTTTTTAGCAAACTCCTAGCGATGGCAATCCTTTGTTGTTGACCTCCAGAGAGTTTTTTCCCACCTTCTCCAATCAATGTATCATACCCATCTTCAAGGCTTAAAATATAATCATGTATATTAGCCTTTTTGGCTGCACTTTCAATCTCACTTGTTGTGTAACCATCTTTACCAAAAGATATATTATTTTTTATACTGTCTGGCAGTAGATCAACATCTTGAGAAACATAAGAAATCTTATCTCGAAGAACTTGTTTACTTAATTTTCGTAGGTCTTTATTGTATAAATATACTTCACCCTGTTGTGGTTCATAAAGTCCACAGATTAACGATAGTATCGTAGATTTTCCCGATCCACTTGATCCAACTAAGGCATATTTCTTACCCGACTGAAATTTTAGTGATAAAGAGTTTATAATATTATTTTCATTCTTATATCCGAAGTTTACACTCTTAAACTCAACAGCTGTTTTATGTCGATTTAATATTTCTATTCCCTCTATGCTTTCTTGTTCCTCTTGGAATATTGCTTTAACAAATTTGTAGTTACCAAGCATCTGTCTATACTCTGATAAAATCAAAGGTAGATTTTTAATTGGACCCCCCAGATATCCTAATAATGATATAAAAACAACTACTGTTCCAGCTGATATTTCTCCATTAATAGCCAGTCTACCAACATAAATGACACATATTATTAATGGTGCATACTCAAAGGTGTTCAGAACAACGGATATTGCTCCCTTCCTTTTAGCTATTTGGGTTTCTATAGATGAAACACATTCCAGAGTATGCCTATTTTTACTTAATAATTTTTTTCCAAGATTAAATGCTTTAATAATCATATTTCCACGAATCATCTCTTGAGCCTGTATTGTTAAGTTACTCATTTCCTCTTGCAAACTTTCTGCATAGCGCTGTAACATTCTACTCATACAGGAGCTAATAATTGTACCCACTAAAATGGTTATAACTGACATTAACATAACCATAACATCAATCGTAATAAAATAAATTACCGTACCAATAATCACAACAGACGAATAAAAGAAATTCGCAAAATGATTTTTAATGAAATCTTCAACACTATTTAAACCTGTGGTTATTTGAGAAATCCTTTTACCTGAATGATTATTTTTGATAGATGAGTAAGATAAAAACATTATTTGATTTGCTATCGCGACTCTTAACCTATTCATTACAATCGCTAACAGTTTATCTGTTATAAATGGTGTAATATAGTTAATGAGTGTACCAGCAAATACAGCCAAAATCATAAAGAAACTAATCAGCACAAATGTCTTTATATCTTGATTTGTTGCAGCGTCAATAAGAAACCTAGGCAAGATAATTAATGATAATGTATCTATACCCGACAAAAAAGCAGTAAAAATAATAATCAATATGTAGTGCTTTTTTTTATTACTGAAATATATAAAATCTTTAATAAACTCGAATCTCCAATTCATTTTTTCCCTCACTCCATTTATATCATGTGATTTTTCCCACTAAAGAAGCTCTATTAATTTTTCAATAACAACTTGTTCTTTCTTTTCGATCCACTTAATTATTTCCAATATCCTTTCTAAGATTTCTTCCCGATCAGACACTTTATATTTTAGACTAAGGTTTCTAATAACATGTGCTTTTCTTTCAATCTCCTCATACGCCTTATAACTCGGTGTTAAATTAGGAAGCTTTTTTACCTTTATTAAGTATTCAATCCTATATTTCATGCATAACTTATGTTCCCATAATATGTGAAAGGGACGTATATCAAATTTAACTTCTTTATTACTTAATGCGATTGTATATCCAAGAAAAACCTTATAGGTATTCATACCATATATATAATCATCATTTATGTACTTATATGATTGAAACTTACTCATACTATTCTTGGACTCAAGATAATCAATAAGGCTTATTTTTAAGTGTTGTATATTCATCTCAAACTTAGCCCTTGTTTCCTTCTTGAGTATATTTATTGGATATTGACCTTATGTATATCTGGATTTAGATTCTTCCAGTCCCTTTTTATCTAACCAACGGTTTGAAAGTTTATTTGATAAATGATGATTTGTATGTAACAAAACAATGTCCTTTTTTATTGAGATAGAAACTGGTACAACCTTCTGCTACATATTTTTTACTAAAAAAAGGGCTCATCATTTCAATCCTTACATTAAGGAAAACAATTTCTTCAGTTGATATATTTGCTCCCTCTGCTATCCCTTCTATCTCATTCCAAATTGCTCTATCATAACGCTTCAATACTGGAATAAATGCTCTGCTTTCCGATAATAGTGTCTCCTAAGTTATATTATCCCTATATGAAATGAGAATTTTTTTATATACTTTAATACTTTTCTTAATCAATTCTTTTAGAAGCTTTCCTTGTTGAAAACCATACACCCCTGTTGATTGTAACCATCCAGTAGTTTAATAGATGCTCTACGATGCTCTGAAGTCCCCAAATATCACTGTATGTCTCTTTCAATATATTTCCGAGTATAATCGGATCATGTCTTCTTTTTTCACACAATACAACATCGCCATTGGCATGTATTATTGACCTAAGTGAATGTTGTAATTATACTTAATCAAAACATAACTAATCCCTAAAACCATATCCGGACGCTTGTATCTAGCAATATGCTCAATATTGTTAAATACTCTCTCAAACATATCAACCCCCTTACCTCGCATATACTCATGAGAGGTTGAAGCATCTAAAGATACTTTTTGATCTCGCAGATTCCGATCTACACACCATATACATTCATGATTACATTCATTGGTAAGATGTAGTTCAATACTGATTGGAAACTCAATATCTGTCCTTCCCCATAATAGTTATTCATAATAGATTACCCGTTTACTTTAAGAAACCAAATGTACCCACCAAATTGAAAACTCCCTTTTGGTTTTGGAATAATTGGATCAAGGGTTTTAAAAAACCATTCTTTTGATGAACTCAAAGATCCTCCCTCCATATCCACTGAAGCGATAACATTAGATTGGGTTACTATAAAATTGATATATTCCTCGCAACTCATTGGTACAATATTCGTGTAGTCAACACTATCGAATAACTTAAAACCATAACGCTTTGATTCATCTTTAGTAAATGGCGTTTCATCTCTTGGCGGCTTTGGGTATTTATCTAAATACTGACCATAATACCACTCATTGTACTTCTCCGACTCGATCATAGTATCCGTAATGGTATTATCATATACTATAAGCCACCCATCCTTCTTAAGCACTCTTAAGGCCTCTGGTAAGAATTTACTTCGGTCTATCCAATTTATTGAACCTGATACCGTTATCATATCAAAACTATCATTCTCAAATGGAAGTTCCTCCGCATTTGAAAGAATATACTCAATATTGTTATTATTGTTATTATTTGCGACTTTTATCATTTCTTCCGAACCATCTAAGCCTGTAACGTCATTACTTATTTCACATAAAGCCACTGTTGATAATCCTGCACCACACCCAACATCTAGAGCTTTATCAATTTTTTCTCTTAATCCTATTTTATTCCTTATCATATCGATTACTAAAGGATGATAATAAGGTCTATCCATTGCGTATCCTTTGGCAATCCTAGCAAATTCAAAAAAGTTCATCTCTGCCTCCTGTGTTATTAATATATTCACAATTATCGACTAAAAGTGATAAGTTAACCTCTTGTGCTAGTTGAAATATTAAATTTTTGTTCTTTGACAAGTTAATATTGCCAATAAGTTTATTTATATAGAAACAAAGGTTAAAAGCTAATACTTTTGTATTTAGTCTCGTAATAAGCCCCCAAAGCGATTTAGCTCTTACTGTCTCAATGTTTAATTGCTCTGTGAGCTGTGAAAAGGAAGTTTCAATTTTTCTTCTAAATTTAAAAATAAGTTGTCTAACTTCCTTTGGGAATTGAGTTTTACTATTACCT
>QKEK01000022.1 GCA_003251775.1 Clostridia bacterium
TACAATTAAAACATTCAATAATAAAAGAATAAAAGAGCTTTTAATTGATTATTCATCTGCAATAGTATTAGTTTTTATTATACTGATTAATATTCTTGTGACTCCAAACTTTTTTGGTGTTAGCACATTCAGGAATATATTTATTCAGGTTACCTCATCCATGCTAGTTGCTCTTGGAATGACGTGGGTTATAGCATCATCAGGTATTGATATCTCTGTAGGTTCAGTTATGGCACTATCGTCAATGGTTTCAGCTAAGCTTATTGGATTTGGTGCAATACCAGCAATTGTAATAGGTATATTAGCAGGTGTACTATCAGGATTGGTTGCAGGAATAGTAATATCGAAATTTAAGATTCAGCCAATTATAGTAACCTTGCCACTAATGATTGGAGTCAGAGGGATTGCACAGATTATTAATGACTCTAAAATATTAAGATTTGACAGTGATTTATATGTATTTTTAGGAAGATACAGAATATTTAACGAAATACCAATACAGATACCTATTATTATAGTTATAGTAGCAATAATGTATTATATATCAAATAGAATGGCATTCGGAAGAAAGGTACAGGCAATAGGCGATAATCTAAAGGCATCTGGACTGGTGGGAATTAATACTTCTGTAGTTATTATCTTTGTATATACTACTTGTGCATTACTAGCAAGTATAGCTGGTATAATAGAAACAGCCCGTATATCTGCGTCAGATGCAAATATTCTGGGGAATATGGTTGAGCTTGATGCAATAGCAGCAGTAGCAATAGGCGGTACACCTATGACTGGTGGTAAGCCTAATATTATGGGTACAGTGTTTGGTGCTATCATTATTCAGATAATAACTACAATGGTTAACATGAATAATATTGCCTTTGAGTATTCACTAATATTAAAGGCTGTAGTTATCATTTTAGCATTATTAGCACAAAGATTATTAATGAATAAAAGGTAGGTCATTTTATGGAAAGCTTATTTAAAACTAAGAGAATTGATTACAAGAGCATCATTAAGGAAAACAATGCACTTTTTATCTTTGTATTGCTATTTGTTTTTGCAGCAATAAAGTACGATGTATTCCTAACTACGAATTTTGTAACAAATCTATTTCTGCAAAACACGATGGTTGGGTTTCTTGCCATTGGTATGACATTTGTAATAATATCTGGCGGGATAGACCTGTCAGTAGGCTCTATGCTTGCTATTTCGGGAATAGTGGCAGCCAGAATCAGTAGCTATAATATAGTGTTTGTGTTTGTTGTAACGCTACTCGTAGGATTGATAGTAGGATTAATAAATGGACTTTTAATTGTAAAGCTAAAAATAGTACCTTTTATTGCTACCTTAGCGACTATGATAGGCTTAAGGGGATATATACATTTGACGTCAGGAAGCAAGTCTGTTCCTACTGTAAACCCTACGGATGCCTTTATGCAGATAGCAAAAGGCAAGCTGATTCCTGGTATACCTAACGCTATATTGTTGTTTGTAATCGTATTAATTGTAGGCATTGTAGTGCTTAAATATACACGCTTTGGCAGACATGTATATGCAATAGGCGGTAATATAGAAGCGGCTAGAATGATGGGGATTAAGGTAGTAAGAGAGTCTATTCTAGTATATGTTATTAATGGAGGGCTTGCAGCTCTCGCGGGGCTAGTAATGACCTCAAGACTTGGCTCTGGGCAATATACAGCAGGTATAGGCTGGGAGCTTGACGCAATTGCCGCTACTGTAATTGGCGGAACCTTAATTACTGGCGGTAAGGGCAAGTTGAGTGGAACATTTTTTGGTGTGCTGATACTGGGTATTTTAAAACAGATATTTAACCTTCAAGGAAACTTAAATACATGGTGGCAGAATATTGTTACTGGAGCTATTCTATTAGCTGTGGTTATCATTCAGTCAAGGGCACAAGCTAAAAAAGCCTAATAGCAATAGTTCGGCAACATACAAAAATCATCTCGTGATCCACTACAAATTCCCACGGGATTCGAAAAGGGCTGTTATTATAAATTTAAATAGAACCATAATCTGTTTGTTGTTTCTTTTAACACGGACAGATTATGGTTCTTATTGTGCAAACAAAAAGGCTCTTATTTTATATCGTAATTAAGATATACGGTTTTCTTTTGCAAATATCCTTCAAGTCCGTATTTCCCATCTTCCCCGCCAACTCCGCTCCACTTGAAGCCGTTATGGAATCCATTTATAAGCTCTCCATTTTTACGATTGACATAAACCTCTCCAAACTCTAGTTCATTGACCATCCTCATAATATACTTAGCATTGTTAGTGAAAAGGTAGGATGAAAGTCCATAATTGCATTGATTAGCTAACTCAATAGCATGATCAAAGCTATCTACCTGCATTATAACCGCAACTGGTCCAAAGGTCTCTTCCTGAACCAGTGTATTTTGGTTATCATATACCTCAACTACGGAAGGAGCGAACCAATTCCCCTTACTATATTCATCTCCTTTTAGTCTGCTTCCACCAAGGAGAAGCTTGCCACCCTCGCTTATTGAACGTGAAATAAGCTCTTCTAGCTTATTTACCTCATCCCTGTTTACTTTAGGTCCCATTTCAGTATCCTCAAGCATTGGATTACCGACCTTGATTGCTTTAACCTTTTCAATAAACCTCTCTTTAAAGGTGTTATAAATAGACTTATGGATATACATTCTTTCATTACAGGTACATACCTGACCGCAATTATAAAAGCGTGAATCTACAGCCGCTTGAACAGCTTTTTCAAGGTCAGCGTCCTCCATTACAATAAAAGGTGCTTTGCCTCCTAGCTCTAAATGAAGCACAGTTATATTATCGGCTGCTGCATGATAAAGCTGTCTGCCGGCACCGGTACTTCCGGTTAGGGTTACCAAACTTGTAATAGGGTTTCGCACTAGCTCATCACCTACCTCGCTTCCGCTACCTGTAATCAGATTAAGAACGCCCTTGGGCAGATGAATTTTCTGTAAGTACTCACCTAATTTCATTACAGCAAGAGGAGTTTCAGAGGGAGGCTTGATTACCATAGTGTTTCCGCATACCAGTGCATTACCTATCTTTCTTGTAGCAAGAGCGAACGGAAAATTCCAAGCACAAATACCTACAGTCACACCATAGGGTACTCGTTGTATCCATATCTGTTCATTATCTATCTCTGATGTTATAATATCTCCCTCGATTCTTCTTGCTGACTCAGCAGCATATGTAAGAAATTCAATAGCTCCTTTGACCTCATCTCGTGCCTGAACAATAGGCTTACCCTGTTCATTTGTCAAAATCCTTGCCAATGCTTCCTTATCATTTTCTATTTCTTTTGCCAAAGCACGTATATACTGAGAACGCTTATGAGCTGTTAATGCTGCCCATGCCTTTTGTGCTGCCTTTGCACTTTCTAATGCCGCTACTGCATCCTCACGAGTCCCTTTTGGCACACTTCCCACCAATTCCTCATCTGCGGGGCTTTCAACCCAAATCTTATCCTTTGCATTTCCAGTTGTGTAGCTTCCATCAATAAAAAAACCAAGTTCTAGCATGATAATTCCTCCTCTAGCGTATTTATTACCAATTTCATATGTTACTTAAACATTTTCAGCAAATAATTAAATATTAAATAGTAGTGAATTAACTTATTGGTTACTAAACCAATTGTTTAAGTATTTCGATGAATAAAATACTATATACAAATATTATAAGTAAATTTTAACATTAATACCATACTTTAAAATTTATCAAACTGTAATAATTTTGTCAACCCAAAATTATTAAGTGAGTATATTCCGTTGTTTTGAATAAATAGTTGCGTAATTACGTTAAATGCATATAAATTGTTAACAAAAAACTATTACCAATTGACTTAGTAAAATAAATATTATAAAATTTACTTATTGAATAGCTATGCACTGAATATTTTATGTTCTTAAGGTGGGGCTGTCTAAAGTATTGATAAACCAAAGCGTTTAAGAAATCTATTGTATTAAGAGAGGGATAAAAAATGATTACTAATAATGAAATGATGATACTTAGAGATTTAGCCAAAGAGGTGTATGAGCTAGCTCAAAAGGATAGCAATTTAGAAAAGAAGAAGAAATGGACAAAGGTAAATGATTTAGAGAAAGACGCTACACCTGTGGTAATGACTCACCTGTGGGAAATATCAACTAAGGAAATATTTCCTGAGAATACTTTTCAGTGTTCTTCTCCAGAAGCAAGATATTATGAAAGCTACTTAAAAAGTAAAATCTACTTTGCAAAAGAGCTTCAAGATGATAACGTTGTTGAGCCTGTAGTTTACTATAGACCAGATGTTAGTATAGAAAATTTCCCAGAGCTTCAAGTAAAGAAAAAATGGGCAAATGATCAAATGAGTGGTGCCCATGCATTTGAACAGGCAATAGTTGAAAAGTCTGATATAGAAAAGCTAACAGACCCTATATTGCATTATAACGAAAAGCAAACTCAATTGAACTATGAACAGGCAGCTGATATTTTTGGTTCAATTCTAACAGTAGTAAAGCATCCTATGACATTTGCTGCCAAGATTATTGATGAATTTTCATGGCTCAGAGGAATAGAGGAAACGTACATTGATATGGCTGATGATCCAGAATGGGTACATGAGGCATTAAAGCTAATAACTAATAATACAATTAAGCGTTTTAAGCTTTTGGAAGAAAGAGACTTATGGGGTAGTGCTGACAAATCAGATCCTTTGGGTTCAGCAGGACTAAGGTATGTATCTGGGATGAAGGATTGGTCAACTGCTGAAGCTCCTCATTTGTTCTCTCCTAAGCTTAATGACTCTTGGGGCTTTACATGTGCTGAGGTATGTAACTGTGTTTCCAATGATATGCATGATGAATTTAGCTTTACCTATGATAAACAGATAATGAGTATGTTTAAATACATTAACGTGGGTTGTTGTGAGGTTCTAGACAAAAAGATAGATTTAATAAAATCCCTAGGTAATACTCGAAAGGTGTCTGTTAGTGAATGGTGTGATTTAGAAAGGGCAGCACAAAGCATAGGTAATAAATATGTATATAGTTATCGTGCAGCAGGTGTTCCTTTTATTAAAAACCCTTGGGATAGGCAGTCAGCCGAGAAGGAAATAACAACTGTACTTAAGGCAGCTAAGGAATATGGATGTCCGCTGGAAATAGTTTTAAATATTGGCGGTACCTTCGGAGAAGGAGACCCTAGACAAAAGCTACTAGAATGGACAAATATGGTTAAGGGTTTGATTCAAAAATATGCATAGCATGTAAATATACAACAACACAAAATGCTCTATATAGGTAATTCTATGGGGGTGTGGGTAGTTATTGCTTCTGCACCCCCCATTTATAGTTATTGTGCATACGACATTGTATATACAACAAGGTTCTTTTATATGCTTTTTTAGCAATTAAGATTTCTTTAAGTAGGTAGCTTTAGCTTGTTCTTCCTGTAGCTTGATGGGGTCATGCTATATGCCTTTTTAAAGATTCTCGAAAAATAATTATAATCATCAATTCCTATCTCATCAGCTACTTCGTGTATTTTTATGTTGGGATTAGTCAACAAAAGCTTAGCCTTCTCTAGTCTGAGCTTTTGAATATAATTAGTGGTAGACATATTAACATTGCTTATAAGGCAGTTATATAAGGTTGTTTTACTAATATTTATTGCTTTACATATATCTTCTTGCGAAATCTTGTTTTTAAGATTATTTCTAATAAAACTATCAATCCTAAGAAAAAGCCCGCCACGCTCAATGTGTATAATATTTTTAAGCCATATATATGCTGAGCATGCACACATGATATTTGAAATAGCTTCAATCTTTGATTTCTGTAGCTGTTGTAGCTCAAAAAAGGCTTGTTCATAATCGTTTGCTTCGAGACCATAAGCCTTGCATTTTTGCTTTATTAAATCCCACTGGCTTCCAATAGGTCTGTCATCCAGAATTTGTCCAACCATAATATATCCTATTACAACGTCATCATCTATTATTGGTGCAATTGCCTCGTAAAGACCAATATGACACTGATAAATATGGATTTTTTTGGATTTTTGTGCCTTTAAAAATGCCTTTTTATCACATAAATTACATTGCAGATTTATTTCAT
>QKEK01000017.1 GCA_003251775.1 Clostridia bacterium
AATTCCAGCTTACCCGATAATGACCCCCAAAAGAGGGAAGCGAGGATAATTCAGTACGACAGTGGACATAGCGTTGTATTATACTATATAGAGTATAAGGTAGCTGAATTATTGCTAAAGAGGGAAATCAAGTACAATGACCTTAGCGACCCAAGAATAACCACCTTAGCTAAGAGTACAATACCGACAGCTTTTAAGAAGGATGGAGATGGTAATTTAAGGTCACTATACATTAGCTTGCAGGACTTGAGAAGTAATACAACCTATATAGTATGGGCAAAGGTCACTAATAAGAATAATGTAACATCGGAGCCTTCAGACCCGCTTGTAGTAACCACCTACATAAGCATACCCGATATACTTGAGACGCCGACAGTACCTACTGATTTGAGAGGATTACCTTCTGATACCTTTGTTGACCTCTTATGGGGAACAAGAACAGGGTATGAGTATGAGATTAAATATGGAAAAGAGGACGATATAGAAAAGGCTGATGGTAGCAGTACAGTTACCTCTGAGGAGCTGCAGTATGTCTCTTATCATAGAATTAATGGGCTGGAAGCTGATACGACTTATTATTTTTGGATTAGATCCTTAATAAAAGCAGGTAATCAGACGAACTACTCTGAATGGAGTAATCCTACAATCGTAACAACCACGCCCTATACAAAACCAGATACCCCGAAGGGCTTTGGCGTGAAGAATTCTGAGACAGCGATTACTAAGGATAGTATAGAGTTTGAATGGCTTAGTATTGAGGGCATAGAGTATAGGCTTGAGCTATCAGATAACATTGAATTTAAGGAAATGAAGTCGTTTGATATTGGCGGTGACAGTGAGTATAAGGCAACAGGTCTGTTATCTAATCATAAATACTACGCTAGACTGTATGCATACGACAAGATAAAGGATATGTATTCTGATCCTACCAGTACAATAACCATCAAAACTAGAAGAAGTAGTGATGACTATGACGCAAACGTAAATAATGAGGAACCGATATCAGGAGATATTATAGAAATGGATCCTATACCCATTAATGGGGTATGGACAATTAAAATCGTGGGAGCAAATGCTGACAGATTTGTCTTAGAGGCACAGACTGATGACATAGTTGACTATGTTTTAGAGCTAGATAAGCCATTAATAAAGCCTGAGAAAATAGAGGTATTAATATCTAGCAAGGTTTATGATGGGCTTGAAAGCATTGGTGAAAATCTTATTATCAGAACAGCGGTATTTGATTTCAAGATAACACCTGGGATGCTCAGAGATGATGAGTATAGAGCTTTAGCTAATGAACAGGGTGTCTTTAACTATAAGCTTGTATTCACTGATATCAAGGACTTCAAATTGCCGCTTCATATGAGCTTGGTAAGTAATGTAACACAGCTTGAGGGCTTTATTAACATAAATCAGAATTGGAAAGCGGATTTAAGCTTTGCGAAAGCAGCTCAATACAGGCTTCCAATGGCAAAAGCAGATGCGGACAGGATTAATGCAACTTCTAATAGTACAGATGCGTTTTTATATAATAAAAACACACAGAAATGGAAAAGAGAAGGCTCGAAAGCTGATTATATTAAAGAAAGAATAATTGTAGAAAGCAATACACCACTAACCTTAGCAGCAGGCATTATGACTACTAGTGGGTACGATGATATGCTTTACCATAAGAATGAAGCATCATTAATAACAGTAGTTAGCACATATCCGCTTAAAAGTGCATCAGAAGCTAATTTTAAGCCTGACGTAAAGGCTAGCTATAATGATCTTATTAAAATGCTGCTTGATGTTATTCCAGCTAAATATACAGCAAATGATGCGTTTGATATGGCAATTAAATCTGGAATTTTAGGAATAAACGAAAAGGAATTAAAGGAAAGCAGTTGCACTAGGGGAAGAGCCGCTGCATTGGTTGCGAAGGTATATCAAATAAAAACAGGTGAAGCTTTAAGGGTGAAAAACAGTAGTGACTTCACATATCTTAACAAAGCCATAAGTAGCTATAGTGCTGATATTAGAAACAATATAATATTTGCAGTAGAAAATAGCATTATAACGGGACAAAGCTTAGAGAAATTACGGCTTAATGAGGCTGTGACAAGAATAGAGTTTGTTCTCATGCTTGAAAGGCTACTAGCATTATGTGGAGAATTAGAAGACTAGAGGATAGGTGTATAATAGTGAAGAAATTGAATGAAGACAGAAAAATAAGAGCCAAGGCACTAGCCTTTTTGGTATCACTTACCATATTACTTGCTGTATTTACTAGCTTGGTTCAGTGTCCTGTATATGCTCATGGAGCAGTGTATAGTATTAGTACTGAGGGTAACAGGATAAGTGTGTCACTGAGATGGGACGAAGTAAATTCAAAGAAGCCTCATATAGCATACTATTATTTTAGTGATGCAAAAACTCTTTGTATTGGCTACGAGGAAAGAGCTGAAGGCGGTATGTCAAGTATTGAAATAGAAGGCTCTGAGTATATTCTACCTATTAAGGTTCTTTTAACAAAGGTAGGACAAGAGAATTATATGCCTTTCTCTGATATATCAAATGACATTTACAAAAATAACATTTGGCATTTACATGACTTAGGTATACTCAATGGAGTAGGAGGTAGTTCTTTTGGTCCCAATCAAAAGCTAACTCGAGCCTCAGTTGCTACAATGATGGTTACTGCATTAGGATATACCTCCGAAATACAGCAGAAGAATATAGATAGCAAAAACAAATTTTCAGATATTAGTAGACACTGGGGGAAGAAATATATAATAGTAGCAGCTGAGCATGGATTAGTAAGCGGTAATGGAGATGGAACCTTCAGACCTGATGATTATGTTACCGTAGCAGAGCTATGCGTAATGCTTTCTAAGGCATATAGCTTTAAGCATAATATAAGAGGAATATATAGCAAGCTATCGTCAGGTAAGTGGTACTCAAAGTATGTACAGAATATATTTAATGCAGAGATAATCAGAACAACAGACCCGATATATAGTAATTTTAACGAATTAGGACATTTAACAAGAGCTCAATGTGCTATGATGATAAGCAGAGCATTATCAACACCCTAGCATAGATTTGAAAAGCTTAACTTATTTTTGTGCTTTTAGAAAGGAATTGCCATGAATATTAAATTTTCAGAAGCCATGAGAATGATAAGGGAGAGTAAGGGAGTAACTCAGAGTGAATTAGCTGAGGCTATTGGAGTACATAGAAGTGCCATTTCAGGATATGAATTAAAGGGGCAGAATCCGTCTATTGATAAACTAGTGCTTATTGCAGAATACCTAGATGTTACACTGGATGCATTAGTTGGCAGAACAATAGAAAGAAAACACCTTTCAATAAGACGCACCCCAAAAAGTGAGGAAATATATAATGCTATACAGATGGTGAAGTATAATGAAGCAAGCAGGAGCTTAATACTAAGGCTGAAGAAGTTGTCTCCTACAGATAGAAAGGTTTTGTTGTACATTATGGAGAGCTTTCTGAAAAAAAGAGGACAGCAAGAACAAAAGCAGGTATAATTTTTCTTGAATTTTTTTACTAGAGTGTGGTATACTATAATAAGAACATGTGTTCAGTTGGTGTGGCCAGAAATTGTTAATTGAGTAACCTGAGTTTTAACAAATTATCAAGCAATTAATAAAGCTCAAAGTGTAGAGGGTAGCAAGTATGGAATTATTAGATAAATTAGAAATATTAGCAGATTCGGCTAAATACGATGTGTCCTGTTCAAGTAGTGGGAGTGATCGAAAGAATACAAATGGTGGCGTTGGAAACGGACACATTGCAGGTATTTGCCACAGCTGGTCTGAGGATGGTAGGTGTATATCACTTTTAAAGGTGCTGTTTTCAAATGATTGTGTATATGATTGTAAGTACTGTGTTAATAAGATTTCTAATGACATACCCCGAGCCTCCTTTACATCTGATGAGTTAGCTGAGTTGACTATAGGCTTCTATAGAAGAAATTACATTGAAGGACTATTCTTAAGCTCTGCTGTAACCAGAAACCCAGACTTTACAATGGAACAGATGATAGCTTCAGTAAAGAAGCTTCGTAATCAATACAAATTTAACGGTTATATTCATATGAAGGCTATACCAGGAGCTGATCCAAGGCTGATTTACGAGGCTGGTATATATGTAGATAGAATGAGTATCAATATTGAGCTTCCGTCTGAGCAGGGTTTAAAGCTGTTGGCACCACAAAAAAACAAAAAAACTATACTAGCACCAATGAATTACATTTCAAACCAAATAGAGGAGACTAGAAGCTTACGAAAGGCTATTAGAAATACTCCTCAGTTTGTGCCTGCGGGACAAAGTACACAGCTAATGGTGGGAGCGACAAACGATAGTGATTTTAATATTATCCGCTTATCTCAGGGGCTTTATGATAAATTTTCAATGAAGCGTGTATACTATTCAGCATATGTACCAATAAACAAAGATCCTGACCTTCCTACTCTATATACAACTTCCCCGATGCTAAGAGAGCATCGCTTGTATCAGGCAGATTGGTTGTTACGCTTTTACAAATTTCGTGCGGATGAGCTGCTTGACCAGACTGAAATGAATTTCGATTCTGATGTTGACCCTAAGTGTCAGTGGGCATTACGCAACATACATTTGTTTCCTGTAGAGATAAATACAGTAGATTATGAAATGCTATTAAGAGTACCAGGTATAGGCGTTCAGTCAGCACTTAGGATTATAAAGGCACGAAGACTTTCTAATCTTACCTATGAACACCTCAAGAAAATGAGAATTGTATTAAAAAGGGCAAGATATTTTATTACCTGTAATGGCAAATATTTTGGTGGGATCAATACCGATAAGCTTTCAGGTAATACAGTAAAAGCTTTATTGACAGATAATGCAGAAATTGACATAAAAAGCTTGGCATATAAGCAGATTTCGTTCTTTGATAAGCCTGATATGAACTGGTCTTATAGTACTAATACAACTAACACCTTAAGCTTAGTATAGAAGTAAAGGGGTTGTTAAAGAAGTTTGATAATCGCCAATAACTACAAATACGGCAATTGCCGAGTATGATTTTGCATAAATATGTAACAACGCAATAAGCTTGTACACGAGAGGAAGCAAATGATAATGCTACACTATATTTTTGATGGTTCCTTTGAGGGGATGCTTACAGCAATTTATGAAGCTTATTACAGTGGAAGTTCTCCAGATGGAATATATGAAGATAATAACTATCAGCAAAGCTTAGAGGCTACAGTCTATATAGTTGAAACTAATGCTGAAAAGGCTCGTAAGGTATTTGATTCAATAAAATACAAAATATCTGAGCAAGCATTAAAAACTGTATATTATACATTCTTAAGCGAGCTCAATGAGGCTCCCACGTGTATCTATCAATATTTGAGATTAGGCTATAAGCTTGGTGCACGGATAGACGGATATTTACAGAATGATTGGGTTAGAAAGACGGAGTTTATTAAGCAGAAGGTTTTTTCAGAAAATCATTTGATGCTAGGTTTATTAAGATTTGAATTATTAGATAATGGTATATACTATGCGGGGTACAACCCTACCTATAACATAACTGCATTATTGGCTGTCCACTTCAAAGATAGGCTTGCCGACCAGCACTGGATAATCCATGATACCAGAAGGGGCGTTTGTGCAGTGTACGATAAGCATGAGTGGATATTGACATATATTACTGACGATTTTAAAGTTACCTTGTGCGAAAAGGAGCTTTTATTTCAAGAGCTTTGGAAAAGATTTTATAAAGCTATTTGCATAGAGGAAAGAAAGAATCATCGACTTCGAAAGCAACATATGCCAGTTAGATATTGGAAGTACCTATCTGAATTGAAATGAATTAATGTAACAAGGCTTCACATAGGTGCTTAAAAGTTTATTAGAAAAGTTGAAGTCTTAATAGTTACCGAATTAATTCAATTTTAACACTATAGGGTAGAACTAATTGCGTTGTTCCAAAACATTTGAGATAAAAGGCTTTTAAAACCCCTTTAATTTAGTTTTATCCCACTCAAATGCCTAAAAATAAGGGTTTTATGATACAGAAGTAATTGGATAATAAAAATTCACCCCAATATTTAA
>QKEK01000042.1 GCA_003251775.1 Clostridia bacterium
TGGAGAATTTGAAGCTAAAGACTGGGGATTTACAAATGACATGAGTCAGGACTATACTGTGGAAATTGATATCCCGGAAAACTATATCTGGAATGGAGATAGTGAATATATAAAAAACAGCTTTAGAATGAGAACTGTAAGTGTGGATTCTGACCGCAAGCCAAGCTCCTGTATCGTAGGTGAGCCATGGGCTGATTATGCGGCAAAAAGGCTTAAGGCAAGAGTACATGTTGGATGTGGAAGTGACATTTTTAAACAGGGACATATATATGTATCCTACTCTGCTGTTTTTATAGCTTCGCCAAATACAAATGATGCAGACTATCAAGCAGCGTATACGAGCTGGAAGCAAGAAATGACTCAATGGCAGGAAAAGGTGAATTTAGAGCGTGCCAAGGCTAGAAAAGACGCTGAAGAAGAAATTGTAGCCTTTGAAGATGATATTCTAAACAAATACAACCCAACAAATGAGATACTAAGCAGAATAATCAAGGTTTTCTTTCCACCAACGGAAGTCAGAGATAGTGTATGGGAAATAGAGCTATGGAATCAGATATTTGATTGGAGCCTAGCATATTATGAGCTTTATCCTGGTTGGTGGACCAATATGCCATTAAGGGATTCAACAGCAATACCTAACAGCTTTTTAAATGCAAGCTACGCTAGACTGTATTTGCCTATTAAAATTGGGCATGAGAAGACTGCCTCAAAAATGATTTTCTCTGGTTTATCAAGTGCTAACGAATTGTTTAAGAACCAAGGTACAGAGCAGGTTATAGAAAAGCTTATTAATGATATTGAGAGTTATAGAAGGAGTAATTTTGGCGAAAATGAGGTTGATTTGCAAAATAATGGAGAGTTAAATTCTAAGCATCAGGTTTTAGGAAAATGGATAGAGTATTTGCCAACAGATGGAACCCATATAGAGATATCCCAAGGCATGTCATGTGCATGTGATCAATATAATCAAGCAGAATTTGATAATATTGATGCTATCAATAAGGAAGTAATAAAGGAACAAGCACAGAATGTGGAGCTTAAAAAAGCCGCCTTGCAAAAAATGAATTCTGTCGACGTCAAGTTACTTATAGACACATGTAATAGTAATGAAAAAATATAATAATTTACAACCTTATAGGTGGCAAAGGTTGAAAGAAAATTACCAATTAAAATGATTTAAGTAGACAAGGTATAAATATATGATTTTCTTTCAACCCAGGCTTGTGCCTGAAGAAAGGGATGGACATAATTATGAAAGATTTTAGTGATAAGTTAATTTCAGGTAGCAAATCACATACTGTAGAGCTAATGCCATTTGATATAGATGAGAGGATAGTTTGGATTTTTAAAAAAAGCATAAATAGCCACTTATGTGCTAGCGATATAAAAAAATTAGCAATATCTCTCAATTCTATAGATTCGAGGTTAGAGTTTATTCATGGATTGCTCACAGGAGCGTATGATGGTTGCTCCTTAGTTTTAGAGGAATATGCAAAGGATACAATTTCCTTGCTTCAGAAGCTTGGAGAGGCAGAAATTAAATTTTTTGATATAGCAACAAATAAGGAATTATATTTAAGAGCAATTAGGTTCTACGCTATTTCTTCAATAAACTCTGCTGACCGACATAAAGCCTTTAACGAGCTTTGTGATTATTTTCAGGAGGAGTATCCACAGGTTGCTTCAAGCTTAAGAGAAATACCTAAAATTGAAATAGCACTTGAAGCCATGTTAGAATGGATAAAAAAGAAGGATGCAATTACGGAAATTCTGTTATCAGTTAGTGAAGAATTAGGGGATATTATTGGCGACGAATTGGATAGGATTAAGCTATTAATTAATAAGCCAAAAGAGCTGGGAGATGAATTTGGTAACATTTTAGGGCAGGGGGTTGCTCAGCTAGCATTGCTAATCTTCGGTTTTTAGGAGAGCAACTTAGGTTTGTACCTGAAGAAAGGAACATAAATATGAAATACAAAATTATTATAAATAAAAGGCTACAAAAATTATTTAATACAAGATTTGAAGCAGTAATAAAAAAAGAGCTATCAAAGCATATTGACATAGATTCTGCAAAGCGTGCATGGTATGCACTCAAAAAAAGCAATGTAAAGGTATTTGATTCAGTACTTTCAAAATCCATGAATAGAGTAGAAACATTGCTGATTGACCTGCCTAGAAAGCTAGAATTTAAAAGGGCAAAAAAAACGAGAATTAAAACAGATAGGACAAGAACACCAAATGAAAGAGTATTTAAGCATATATTTGATCCAAGCAAACAAACAGATGTAGATAAAATTGCCTACTATAATGATATTAGGGAGCTCCTTAATCATCTTAAAAATGCATCTCCTTCCGATTTAAGAGATCCAAATACTCTTAAGCAGCTACAAAGCATCTCTGAATTACTGGTTAATGAGCTTACAGGGAAAATAGAGCCTTACTCGGTCTTACTTGAGGAAACAGGATTATTCAATGAAATTATAAGAAGCTTATATTTGCAAGACATTCCGGCTAATAAGTCAAGACTATTTGCTAACAAAAAGGACCCGTTGGTACTGGCATGGGATTTAAAAAATAAGATTGGGACAGGAGATTTAAAGCTACACGCTCATCATATTGTTGAAGAGGAAACATACAAGATGTTTGAAGCAGATTGGAAGCTTTTAGGATGGAATTCTGCAAGTGAAATGCCTACAATAGCCTTACTTGAAGAGCTACACACGCGTTCGTTGCAAAGAAGTCTGAGTAAAGGACTTCAAGATTTAAGAGAGCTTGCGGTGGAGGAGAATATAATTTCACTTACTAAAGAGCTGAAGAATATGTTGAAACAAAAGAAATTCAAAAATGCAGAGGAATTAATAAAGGAGTACAGAAAGCTTTATCTAAAATACCTGCACAAAAGCACAATACGCGACTCGATAATACAGGTGCTTGATGACATAGAAAAAGAGCTAAGCTACAGGAAGAGTCTTGCTAAGCTATCTAAAGGAGGTAAGAATAAGGTGATGAAGTAAATGACTTGTTTCAGCAAAATCAATATTTTATTTAGATTTAAGTAGTAAATGCTTAAAAGAAAGGAAGTTATAATGAATGTAACAAATTTACTATATCATAAGGAAAGGATTTGAAAATGAGTACAAAGGTTAACGTACAAAAAGCTAGAAGCTTATCTAAGGGGTTTAAGTACATAGATATTAAAACAAAAACATATACAGTAAAAAAAGGGGATACACTAAGCTCTATAGCCAAGAGAGCTGGTTGTACAGTTGCTGAATTAGTAAAACTAAACAATATTAAAAATATTAATCTGATTCATGTAGGACAAGTCCTGATTATTCCATGCAATAATAGTCAGCATGACAATGATGATGGTAATAACGCTTACAATAAAGATGATTTCAAGTTAGGAGTATTATCGGCTAAGTATGAATCAAATGGTAATCCAGCCACTATATCGGGTGGTATAGGAGACCTTGGTGGTGCATCCTACGGGGCATATCAATTTGCTAGTGCTTAT
>QKEK01000070.1 GCA_003251775.1 Clostridia bacterium
TAAGTTCTAAAGTTGTCCGCTTGCAAAATTATTGATTTTATTATATTATCTAATTAAATCAAACTTTATGGAACACAATTAGCTTACATATTAATATATATTAATATGTAAGCGTTTTTAAAACTTCCGATTTGATAAGAATTTATTAGAAGTTTTAAAAATCGCCAACCGAATGGGTGGGAAACCGCTTACAGGCGTTATTTGTGCCAAATGCATGGTGGAGTTAATATGTATTGAAACCCTTTGGAGGTTTAACAAATGAAAAAAATAACTGATTATGAAATGCCATCTATACTAATGGATTTCTTAAATTATATGCATACGATTAAAGGAAAATCTATAAATACAATTCAGGTATATTTTTATGATTTAAGACTATTTCTTAGATTTTTGAAGCTTCATAACAAATTAGTCTCAGATGAGGTTGAATTTGATTCTATTGATATAACAGATATAAGCATAGATATTATAAAAAATGTGACACTAAGTGATTTATATTCCTATATGTCCTTTGTAAGTAGTCAAAGAAGCAATAAGTCCAATGCAAGAGCCAGAAAGGTTGCCAGTCTAAAATCGTTTTTTAATTACCTTACAAACAAGGCTTCTTTACTTGAATACAATCCAGCTTCTGAATTAGAGTCTCCTAAAATACTAAAAAGGTTACCAAAATACTTGAATATTGAAGAAAGCAAGCGATTGCTATCTTCTGTTTCAGGCGAATATGCTGAACGTGATTATGCTATTATTACCCTGTTTTTAAACTGTGGTATGAGATTATCCGAGCTTGTAGGCATAAATATTAATGATATTAAGAATAATGAGCTAACTGTTATTGGTAAAGGCGATAAGGAGCGAAGCATACCATTAAATCAAGCATGTATGAATGCAATAGATGAATATATGAAGGTTAGACCAGTTAATGGTGTAAAGGACAAACAGGCTTTATTTATAAGCGAACGGAAGCAAAGAATAAGCAAGGTCACTGTTCAGTATATAGTAAAAAAATTTATACGACAATCAGGTCTAGATCCTCAAAGGTATTCTACCCACAAGCTTAGACATACTGCTGCTACACTTATGTACAAGTATGGACACGTTGATATTAGAGCCTTGCAAGAGCTTTTAGGTCATGAAAGCATTGCTACTACAGAAATATACACTCATTTGGATAAGCAACAGCTCAAGGAAGCTGTTGATAGCAATCCACTATCTAATTTTAATGCAGAAAATACAAAATAATGCTTATATCTTATGCTTCCCGTGTTCTAATAGTCCTGCAATATTATTTCTATATAGCTTATAATATCTGTATAGTAGTTTATCAAGCTCTTTTTCAACAGTA
The DNA here is from genome assembly GCA_003251775.1 of Clostridia bacterium. Taxonomy (GTDB): domain Bacteria; phylum Bacillota; class Clostridia; order DSM-8532; family SZUA-474; genus SZUA-474. The sequence goes on from QKEK01000070.1 coordinate 1,343, forward strand.
CTAATATTGTTTGTATTAATATGGTAATTACTTTTTAGGTTTACTAATACCCTATTCTTATTTACGATTTCACTTTCCAATGATCTAAATTCTATATTCATTACATTATCACTCCATTACATTAATAATTATATCCATTAATTCTGTCTTTATTAATTTCCTGCTCTACTATTTATATAATATATAACATTTATTTATTACTTATCTATAAACACTTACATACTATATATTTTAATTCATATACATTAATTATTCCTTAAATCAAGATTAAAATTATATTTAAAAATGATAGTTAATGGTTGATGATAATGTATAACTTAGCATTTATTAAATTCATGTATAATACCTTATCTTAGTATAAATAGTAGTAAAAAATATATGCATCTTTACAAAATATGCTTTTTATTATAAAATGGACACAGGTTTTAAAATAATGACTGCCTCCCTATTATTGCAATATTATTAAAAACGAAAGTAGGAGCTAATTAATTTATGAAAAAACTATCTATAGCAATATTAAAAACTCTTTTTTTAATTTGTATAATTGGTGTGTACTTGTGTACACAGATAGTAGTTGGTACCATATACACAGTTATTCATGTGTTTATAATATTATTTAAGGGTAATGCATTAGCTACTCTAAACACAGAAGATTTGACCCAAGAGCTACTGCAAGCTGTATTAGGTAATATGAACTTAATCTTTATTATATCCGGTGTAATTTCAATAGTGTTATTATTTATAATTGCAAGAGCCAGATATGAAACTGAATACAAGAGCATTCAGAGTAATTTGTTAACTACAGAAACTACATATGGTTTATTAAATGAAGAAAACAAGTCATATTCAAGTCTTAATAGAATGATACTTGATAAATTCAGGTTTAAGAGGATTAGTATTAAGGAGATACCGTTACTAGTTATTATGGGTGTCTCAATGCAGTTTATAACAATAGCCTTGCTAGAAGTTTTGTATAAAACAAATAAGCTTAATAATGCCTTTGAGAAGCATGAGGAATTAATGAAGGGCTTTGATGGCGGGAATATCTTTCTTGTAACAATAGCAGTAGCTGTGTTAGCTCCAATAATTGAAGAAGTAATCTGCAGAGGCTTTTTTAGAGTAGAAATGAGAGGAATTAATATATTATTATATGTTTTTGTTTCCTCCTTAGCATTTGGTCTTATGCACATGAATTTACTTCAGGCGATATACGCCTTTCCTTTAGGAATTCTATTAGCTATAGCCTATATTTTTATCGACTCAATATGGGCACCCATTATTCTTCATTCTGCCGTTAATTTTACCTCAGTCATATTGTCAAAATTACAGCAATATATTAATATAACTGAAACAGCATTAATGGTGATTCAAGCAGTTAGCTTTGTAATTGTTATACTAGCCTTTGTCTATTACTATAAACGCTATAAAGAGAATACCTACACAAACCAAGCATTATTATGAAAGAATGAGTATTATGCCAGAAAGATATAGATTTTTAAAAAGACTAATAGTAATTACAGTTTGTACGATGTTTGTTCTAATGACAGGTGTCGGTCTTCTTTTCTGTAATTATGTAAATAGCTATAGTCAAGATAAAAAATTACTAAATAATAATGCTGATAATGATAATATAATTAATTCATTAATTGATGAAATCGAGCGAAGTACTAATCCAATAAATATAAATAATAATACTAATATCCTTTTTCTAAGTGGTGCTAGTATTAATGAAGTGGACTTTTGTGGAATAATAAATATAAACAGGCAACGAAAAGAAATTACAGCTATGATACTTCCTCCAAATACAGGGATAAATAAAGATGATAACTTTAATTTGCTAAACTCCTTGTTTAGCATCTACAAAGGCAAGAAAATTAATGCTTCTGAAGCACTTGAAAAGGAGAATATACAAAACAGTATTAATGATAATATACCCTATATTGAAAACGCTTTTGATATACAAATAGATTACTATTGTTTTTTTCATGAACGTACTATTATTGAAGCAATTAATGCACTGGGCGGCGTAGAATATTACGTTCCAATAGAGCTAAATTATAGTGACCCTTACAAAGGTTTATTTATTCATTTGGAAGAGGGTATGCAGATACTAGACGGAAAAGCAGCTTTAGACTATCTGAAATTTATTAAGTCTAATAAACAAACAAAAGGGGAGTCAGATTTTTATGACGGTAGTCAACAAAAAAGGATAACTGCACAAGAGGAGTTTTTAAAAGAGCTATTTAAACAGAAAAACTCAATAACTTATATTAAGCGTTTAATACAAATCTCTGATAGTCTGTTAAGTGATGTTGTTACTAGTTTGGATTCAGAAATTTTACTTAAACTACTGCCACCTGAAAACTTTTTTATTGGATATGATTTTGTTACCTGTGAGTTTCCCGGTAATGAAAAGATAGTAAACAATTCACTTACATTTATTAAGAATAGCTATGAGTTAAGTAGGAAAACAGAAAGATACTTTAAGTAAAATATCCTTCTGTTCATTTAATATCTAAGCTAATACCTAAGCTTTTATATTTGTAGCCTAGGCTTTCCAATATCATAAATCAATTAAAATGAGTACAAATAAAACTCTCTGTATGCTCTATGTGCCATGTAAATATCAATTTTTGATGCTACTTCAAAAGGCGAATGCATACTTAACACTGGAACACCACAATCCAAAACATCTATTCCAAGATTAGCGACATAACGAGCTATAGTTCCCCCACCTCCCTTGTCTACACCACCTAATTCAGTCGTTTGCCATGCGATTTCATTCTCGTCAAATACTCTACGAATATCGGCAACAAGCTCTGCGTTTGCGTCACTTGCACCACTCTTACCACGTGAACCACTGTATTTCATTATAGATATTCCCTTACCTATATATGAAGCATTTAATACATCATGTGTTCCTTTAAAGTTTGGATCAACACCTGCACTAACATCTGCTGATAGCATTTTAGAGCTTTCTAAGCAATCCCTAAGAATGATATCATTATAAAACTCATTTGTATATGCACAAAGCTTTGCAACAAAGTTTTCAATAAAAGAGGATTCTGCTCCAGTGTTCCCCATACTCCCTATCTCCTCCTTGTCAGCTAACACACATACGGATGTCCTGTCAGGTGTATTAATCTCAAACAGGGCTGTCATTGAGGGATATGCACAAACTCTATCATCTTGTCCATATGCCCCTACTAAGCTTTTATCAATACCTACATCTCTAGCCTTAAAGCTTGGAACCAATTCCAATTCAGCACTAATGAAATCCTCTTCCTTTATACCGTATTTCTGATTTAGAATATTAAGTACATTTAGCTTAACCTTTTCCTTAATTTCACTATCATTGTATGGTATTGAGCCAAATAAGAGGTTTAAGTCCTCCCCCGCAATTCCCTCACTCATTTTCTTCTGCATTTGTTCTGATGCTAGATGTGGAAGAAGGTCTGTAATTGTAAATACTGGATCAGTTTCATCTTCCCCTACTATTACATCAATTGTGGTATGTTCCTTTGTTACAATCACCCCATGTAACGCAAGAGGTATAGTTACCCATTGATACTTCTTTATACCGCCGTAATAATGCGTTTTTAAGAATACCATATCTGTGCTTTCATATAACGGGTTTTGCTTAATATCAATTCTCGGAGCATCAATATGTGCTCCTATTAGGTTAATCCCCTGCACTAAAGGGCTATTTCCTATAACTGCTAATACCAGTGCTTTGTTTTTTATATTTTTATATACCTTGTCCCCAGGCTGAAGCTTTCCTTTGGTTTTATAAAGGAGTTCTATTTCTTGATAACCATTTTTTTGAGCCTCTAGAATTGCGTTTTTCGTATACTCCCTCTCGGTTTTTGAGATATTCATAAAGTGCTTATAGTTTTCACAATAATCAAATGCGGCGGTTTTTATATCCTCACCGCTTGTCTCCCAAGCATTAGTATTCTTATATTCCAGATTTTTTAGCAAGTTTTGTCCCTCAGATTTTTTATTTTCTTTATCCATGTGTCACCCTTCTTTATTTTACTAATGTTTAGTATTATTATTTTATTATATTATAAAATACATCCTAAATTAATATACCATTATTTACTTGAGTTTAAAACACTTATTTTTTATTGCTGTTAAAAATGAATTGTTACTTTAAACTATAGAGTAGCGATGTCTTAAGTAGGATGCTTAAGAATAAAACGGAATCTTCTTATTGGAGAACCCCAAATTCTGAAAATATCAGCTTTATATGTATATATTAATGAGAATAGTATCAATAACACGATATCACTAAAAGCTGTTTTTATTGTACCTGAAAAGCCAATATACTTATAAACCTTATATGTGAATAATAAAACTAGCGGATGGTATAAATATATGTAGTAGGTTTTTGAATCAAGTCTAATTAAAAAGCTCTTGATAATAGAATTTGATTCTTTAATTATTGATGCAAGTACATAAAGCATAAATATAGCTATTATAGAATATATAAACCAAAAAACATTTATATCTACAACTTGTGGGCTACCCAGATTTATCGTTTTATAATAATAGTAGATGTATACAGAGGCTAATGTAACTGTTAATAATATAAATTACCATTAAACGGGATATAGCCCTCATTATAGATATTTCGCCATTTCTATTGTTTTGTATACCTCTTTCATTTGCCTCTTTACTTAAATTCATTTGATAACCCTCAACTTTTTATTGTTGTTCTTTCAAATATTCCTGATATTTTTCTAATTTTTC
>QKEK01000088.1 GCA_003251775.1 Clostridia bacterium
AATGGTTATTGGTATAACATAGCTTATAATATTCGCAAATGCCTTACTAAAAATTGTTTTAGGATATAGTCCAAACAGGGATATAGCCTCAAATATCTCATAAACTCTACCGTTGCCAACCCATTTTATTACAGTAGAAGCCATTATAATAGCAAAAGCAAGCATTACAATAACTGAGAACAAGAAGAGAAATACGAACAAAAGCCATTGCAAAGCAGAAATACTTGCTATTGTAGATACCGCAAAAACAAAAACAATTAAGCCAGAAACCAATCTGCCAACCTCTCCAACATCAATTCCATTGACTAAGGACATAAAAAGTACTGACTTGGGTTTAATAAGCAGTAAATCAAAGGTTCCCTCTCTCACCATAATTAGAGTATTTCTCACTACACCGAAAAAAAGAAGAAATGCAATGCCCTTAGATAGCAAAAAGACACCCTGAAGCAGAATTGTTTCCTCAAAGCTCCAGCCTGGAAAGGCTGCACCGTTTTTGTAAATCAAAAAGGTTATTAAAGGGGCAAACAGTTCAGAGATTAGCATGATGAACAAGCTAATAAAAAAATCACCCCTATACGCCATTTTATTGGATAATGCTACCTTCATTCCTATTAAATATAGATTAAAATTATTTTTCATGTGCCAACTCCTGTAAATCTTCTAATACCTATCTGCCACATAAGCTCTGAAAAGCCCCATGTAGCAACAACCGCAAGTGCCTGTAGCCCTACTATTTGAGGTATACTCATGCTAATATCTCCAAGGCTATAATCCCCCATGAATACTCTGATTGGAACGTATGTAATATACTGAAAGGGCAGCCAGAACAGTATCTTCTGAAACACCTCAGGGAAAAAGCTAAGTGGCAAAAATACACCTGCAAAGATATCCCTTAACAATAGAAACATTCTTCTGACTCCATCCGCTCTGGTCAGCCAAAAAGCCGTCATACCAACGCAATAATTTACAATAAACATCATCAGAAAGCTAAGAATAAGAGATATAAAAAACCAAAAGGGCATCTTAGGGATAAGCGGAATCTTAAATACAAAAACAAATATTAAATAAACTGGAATAAACTCAAAGGTGAAGCCCAGAATTCTATGCCCTACTTTTTGAGATAGAGCAAAAAATCGGTGATCAACAGGTCTTAACAAAAACGTAGTGAACTTTCCTGTCCCTAAAAGCATTTGAAAATTCCAGTCGGCAAAGTCCATTATACAGTAATGTAAAACAGTTGTGATACCATAGTAGGTCAACATACCCTCTAAGCTAAAGTCGTTAATAGTACCATTGCTTTTATACACCGCACCCCAAATAAAGTATTGAACTAGGAAAAAAATTGGACCAACAAAAATAGAAATCAGCATATGACTTCTATAAGCCGCCCATTCCTTATAAGTAGCAGTAGCAACTGCTATAAGCGTTTTCAAAATATAACCTCCCAAAATATCCAAGCAAACACTAACTCTTATCATGCTAACAACAAGGTTCCTAAGTTGTCCGCTATCTATGATAGCGTCGACAACTTAGGGTTCTTATTATCTACCTTTACTTTTACTCTAAGCCTGACCACATAATATTTCTTAAGCCTAACACCCCGTCCCAATCCCATATTTCAGTTTCCATCAACTCAAAATATGCAATAAAGAAGCCCTCATTCCTATCCACACAGAAACCACATCTACATGCACCTTCGTGTAAGAATGAGCCTTTAGACAGAATATTCTGTGCATCAACAGTGAAGCCTAAACCATAATTCGTCTTGATACCCTTACAGCCCCAACAAAAATTTGGCAAGCCTTCACCTAGCTGATTTTTGGTCATAGCCTCAGTGGCTTTACGTGATAATATACGAACACCATTGTATTCACCATAATTCATAAGCATATGTCCGTAGATTGCCAAATCCTCCAAGGTAGAATACAGTCCCCAGCCAGCAAGAACTGCAGTGTTTTTGAATTTCTGCTTTCTTTCCTTCATTCTAGTCCATTCCGATTTATCGACAAAGCCTACTTCATTATGATACTCCTCAGGTATAAAGAAAAAGGTTCGGTTCATACCCAATGGCTTAACAATGTTGTCCATTACGTACTCATCATAAGGAACACCAGACACACGCTGAATAACCTCACCCAGTATAGCATAGCCCTTAGTTGAATACCCCCACTGTGTACCAGGTGCAAAATGTATTGGTCCCTCTAGAACAAGCTTAATCCAATTTTTTTTGGTTTGATAATCTCTAAAATTTGGGTATGGCTCAAAATATACACCTGGGTCAGGTGACACTCCTGATGTATGGGTCAAAAGCTGAAAAATATTAACCTCTCTGTACATATCATTGTCAAATTCCTTAATAAGCTCAGAAACAGGCTGATATAAGTGAATTTTACCATCCTCTATGAGCTTCATAATTGCGACGGCAGTAAAGGTTTTTGTAACTGACGCTACCATTCTAATGGTATCAGTTTTATACTCCCCTCTGTCCTCAAAGCCGCACAGCTTACCCATAGACTTACACGCAAAGGTTTTTCCGTGTCTTGCCATTAAATAGCTGACTGCCTGATACTTCTTCTTGACCATTATGTCTTCGAGGAAAGAATCAATCTGATTTACTTTCTCAGGTATATAGCCCACATCTCTTGGTGAAGTCTCACACTTCTTTTCTATTAAATTAGTTTTCTGCATTTTAACCCTCCTTTTAACAAACAAGTAAAATCACCCATAAAACTTTACCATATTCTATCACTTTAATTTAATTAAATCAACAAAAAAATATTAAAATCGACATTTCATTGTTAAAAACAAGGTTCTAACAATAAAAAAGGTAAGTGTGCTTATATATTAAAATATATGCTATCACACTTACCTTCTTGTCACTTTGGATAAAAACATGATTATTTTCTTTCCATTAAACGAAAATCTAATTAAATCTAAAAAACAATCTATATGTTTGAATCATATGCTATCCCTTCCAACGCTTCAAGCTTGGGAAAAACTCCTTCATAGACTTTCTTGCTGTATCAGCATCAGGGTACACCCCGTTATCAAGACATGGTTGAACACAAAACTCAATCATCTCATCCATTGTACCATCAAAGGTAAATTCCCCTCCTTTAAAGCAGTAAGCACAATAATCCTCATTCTTACTTCCGTCCTTGTTTGTTCCAAAAAGCGAGTCTTCTGTCATTGGCATTGCACAGCACTGGCAAATAGGTGCATTCATCATCATAATTAATAACCTCCATAAAATTATTTTTGATCAATTAACAATTAGCAGTCTGTTAATTGACGCAAGCATTTACTTGTTAAATAGATTATATTAAAGGTAATATGACATATGAGTGTCATATTTATAAATAAAATTATTATAAGATTAAGAATTTTATTTATAAATACTGATTATATTTTTCAACCTTTTTTTAATTTCTGTTCTTACAAAGAGAGGCTCAACCACCTCAACCTTGTCACCATAAGACAGTATATGCGAAAACACCCATTCATCTAGAGGGAACATAGCTTTAACTACATAAGTACCATCCTCCTGCGGGACAATATCCTTCTCCTCATACCAGTCATAAAGTAAATATAGGGCGTCAGGTTTGAACTTAAGAATCAGCTCAGTGAAATTGCTTTTAGGCAAGGTACTCTGCATGGTTGTTGGTAAAGCTACACTATATGAATTTGCTTTATCAGATAATAACTCATTATCAGAATTAAGATTAAGGTATGCTTCACGATTGAAGCTTGAACTCAAAACCTGTAGCCTTTTTATTCTGCGTATCTTAAACATACGCAAAGCCTCTTTATCAAGGCTATAGGCATAAACATACCATGAGCGAGCCTTAAAGACAAGCTTTAATGGTGCTATAGTTCGAATTCTCCTCTGACCATAAGAATTCAGATACTCAATTTCGAGAAGCAATCTATTAAGAATAGCTTTACGAATATCCTCAATCCTTGTATCCTTAGATTTATTAGTATCCCAATCTGTAAAATCTATTTCCACCCAGTCAGTCACAGCCTGTGACTTAAACAATACAGAAAGCTTGTCAAGGACAGTATCAATTCCAGCGTAATTTGTTGCACTAAGTGCACCTACAGACAATAAAATGCTTTCAATATCCTTATCAGAAAGCATAGCCTTATCCATCTGATAGCCTTCCATTAAGGAAATACCCCCACCATAACCCTTTTTCATGTAAACAGGAATACCAGAAACAGAAAGCACATCGACATCACGGTAAATTGTTCTGGTTGACACATCAAAATGCTGTGCCAGATATTTAGCCGATACTGTACCCTTTGATAATAAAATTGTAACAATCTCAAATAATCTTTCTACTCTCATGTGCTGATTATATCATAGTACAGAGTATAGTAGCAATTAACAACTAGAAGCTGTACGACTTATTTTATATGCCTCAAGTCTTCACTTAAATGCTTAAAAGTAACAGTAAAAAAATATATAAACTTTAGTCTGAATAGTTACTATATATATTCTCATTCAGAACTACTGATGATGTAGCTTTTCCATCCTTCATAAAGTCAAAGCCCTCCAAGTTTTTGAGATATACTCTATACACTTAATTACCTACCTCTCCTTATATATCAATATTATACCTTTTTTAAAGGTATCAAGACTTAATATAAAATTCTCTTGCAATCTTAGTAGATCAAGTTTTTTGCGTTGTTACATATTTTAGTAGAACAAGTAAAAAGTAATGGCATAATTAGCGTTGACATGGGTGATATGAATATACCGAATAAAGTGACATTCTATAATCATTATATTTATTATGAAGATTGAAGAGATAAATACAGAGAACCTAGTACAGAATTCTCTATATACGGTTTAAATCAGTCTGGATACTTAGAACTTCCTTCATAGCCACACACACCAAAACGTGGTGAATTACAAATATTCATAAGCATTTCGTTGCCACATTCATGTTCATTTTGACAATCATCACAGAGAAGCCCTGCATCCTCATAGATACATTCTGGACAGACTGCTGTAGCTTTCTTTTCTCCGCATTCATCACAAATATATTCAATTGGATTGTTTCTTGATAAAATGTTCAGCTTTTCTCTTTTTAATGGTTCAATTCTGTAATCAAAAACACTTATAATCAAGGCAGTTGTTGAACCAAAATCATATTCATAGTCAAAAACCATGCCTTTTCTAATCACATTTATAAGTTTTCCATTCATCCCCTTTACAGGGTGACCCCATCCTCCTGAAGGGTTAGGATTACTTTCATAAGAAATACCATCTATATTAAATGAACTTAAGTGTCCACAACATTCAAGCCATATATCCCTGAGAAATTTGTCTACGTCCTTTAAAGTAGCATCTTCTCTAAATTCTGTGATAAGCCAATAAGATTTTGCGTACTTCCCGGATATAGCAAGTCCAAAATATCCAATTTTATTATCGTTTTCATATTTCTCAAGTTCATTTTTTCGCTCTTTGCATGACGAAATGTGTTTCACCATTGATGTTTTGGTATACTCTTTCCCGCAAAATCTACATTTCCCTTTAGTTTGCTTACTCATTAAATTCACCCTTCTGGGTTAAATACCCCTTGAATTTCCATGGTTTTCATTAAACTTACTCCAACCCCCGTCAGCACCATCCTTATGAACATTTAAATTATACTAAATAATATGCATAATTTCAATATCTTTGTGGAGCCACATTCTGAATTTGTTAGAAAGAAAATATTGACAATAAGAAATTAATGCTATAGAATGGAATAAATAATAGCTTTATACAAACAAATACTAAATATTATGTCAACAACTCAATTCAGCATAAAGAGAACTTCAATGTATACAAAATACCACACATTTTTGCTTGAACATTAACATCCCAGTACAACAACAAACCTATTGGTGCTGGGCAGCTTGTGCTGTGGGAATACTAGATTATTATAACCAAAATGTATCACAGTCGGACTTTGTCGAGTATGTTAAAGGAGAAATAATTAACGAGGGAGCTGAAAGCATTGAAATAGAACCTGGCTTTTCGCACTGGGGAGTCTATAGAGTATCATGCATTAACATTCAATGAAATAATGGATGAAGTATACAATCAGAATGACCCCATATATTCAGTCTTAAGTTACTTCACCGGAGGTGCACATGCGGTTGTTATAATGGGGTTTTGGAATGGAAATACACCGTATCAGCAGTACGTTTATTATGAGGATCCTGCAAACTCAAGTGTATATATGGATATATATGATGAATTTGAATTTGGTAAATCCCGTTATTGGGCAAATACAATGAAAATAGATTAGGAGGATTATGGAAAATGAATAAAAAAACATATATTATCGTATTATTAACCTTATCTTTGCTATTTAGTTTTCTAGTAACTTCAATTACATTAGCACAAAATGATATACCTGATAAGGTTTTAGAAGCGGCTGAGCTTGGAATGACAATGTTTAGAATAAGAGATGCTGCTATTCTAGGATTTGAATTATAACATTAGGACAAGGGTTTAAATGCTATTATATAGACAAAAGCTTGTATGGTAAGGAAAATATAAATAGCCTGCTAGATGTTACTCTCTTTAAAGACTCATGGAGCTTTACTATAGACCAAAATGGTGAGCCACTAACATTTATGTCCATCGGTAAGGATAGAGGCGGTAATTACACGGTAATATCAATGGGTGGAGATGCTAAAGAATTTGGTATCTCACTTAAAAAAATCAAAAAGGAAACAGATGATATTAAGTTGGCAGTAGGAGGACGTGATTACTTTTTAGTCGGAAAAAAGGATGGCAAAGAAATAATAATCTCCTCTATACCTTCAGGTAAGGGGGATGCACTTGATAATAGCTCAGAACCACTGACGAAGCGATTGAATATTTTCAGAAGATAGCAGACTCTAGTAAGTCAGGTAGTTATGCAGGTGGGATAGGAGCAAGTGTAAGTGCAAGTAAAAGTAAGGATAAGGGCTTTAAAATGAATAAGTTACATATAATGACAATAGCTGTTGGTACATTAATTATTATAGCATTAACGATAACCTTACTAAGACGCAAATTATCTAGGGCTTAAAACAAATACGACCATTTCCA
>QKEK01000302.1 GCA_003251775.1 Clostridia bacterium
TCAACAGAATAGGTACCTGGATATTTAGTTGTGTCTTTTTGCATTAGCTCTAAATCCTTTATGAGCATTCTCTGAAACATAGCATTCGAGTACATTGGAATGCTACTAAATATAGCACTAGCCAATATCGCACCACATAAAAGAAGAAGAAATAGAAAGAAATTATTTTTTATCCTTTGGTATAAAAAAGCTAACACGTTTACCTCCTTAACTAGTGTAATTAATCCTCCCCAAGCTTTATTATTTTGTTTACATTTAAGCTTTTAATCATAATAAAAAGCATTGTAACACCAAGTGCTATCATAGTCGCTACTATCATAGCTATTTTTAAGTAATCGCTCCTCAACCCAACTACAACAACTGGTGGAACTTGCTGTGCTGCTGAATATACAGTTTGTAGCAAAGGAACAAAGATATTACTTGAAGCATTTCCTATCAAGTATCCTACAATAATTGCACTGATAGTAAAAAGAACCTGCTCACTAATAATAATCATAGTTATCTGTTTCATCGACAAGCCCATGGCACGAAAAATTCCAAAATTAAATGACCTTCTTTTAATAATCAACATCCAGTAGATAAGATAACCAGCAATAGTAACCAGCATTGTTGAAATAAAGCTCAAGGTTAAAAAACCATTTGTCCCTTTCAGCATTGGGTCATTTTTCATTTGAATAAGCTTTTGTCCTGTATATTCAATTTTTTTAATATCAAGCTCCTTTTCTTTTAGCTGGTCATTTATTTCGCCATCATTAACATTTAGCTCTTTTTTCATCCAAATTTCATATTGTAGTGACGGCAGTTTACTTTGTAAAGTTAAATAATTGGCAACCACCAAAGGTTGTCTTTGCTTCTCATCATTTTTCAAATAGGGATTGTAGGTTGGAAAATAATCAATGAATCCATATACCTTGCATCTTATGTAAATTTCTCCAATAACTATAGTGATTTCTTCTCCTATCTTTACCTTTTGTTCCAAATCCCTAGATATCAAGACCGCCAACGGTGCTTTTGTCATCATATTCATATACTCATTGATGTGATGAGGCAGTAAATCCTCCCTTTGCCATGCTACCTTTGAAAATTCATGCGGTATAATGCCCATAAGCTTAGCATTTTTTATTTGCACACCACGTCTTTGTATTAATGCATTATCCTCTTTATATACCTTGGTAATATCTTTTATTCCTTCTATATTCTGATAGTTATGAAAAACGACTGTATCTTTAAGGTCTTTGCCTCCTGCTCTCTCTTTTTCTTCTTTTTTTATTCGTTTTTTTTCATTCTCTGGCATTGGTAGGTTTTCTATTTCAAAAGCACTTATTGTCCTTCTATATGGCTCCAGTACAATATCTGCACCTAAGCGATATCTTATCTTATCCTCTGCATTTTTGTTTATAGTTCTTGCTTGATTGCTATTAAATAATCCAAAGGAAATGGACAAAATTATAAATAGCATAATAAAACGAGCATTTTTTTCTGCTCTGCCAGCATTAATTAATGAGTAGAATAATACCGGGCTTAGTCTATTCTTACTTAATTGATATATAACTTTCAATAAGTAAGGATAAAGTCTTAAAAACAAAAGCCCAATCCCAATTACAAATAAGGTTGATATAAAATATAATAAAGGGTCAATAGATAGCTCATCACTCGTAAGTCCAGTAATTTTCAACACACTTTGCCTATCGTTATATTTATACAAACCATAGGATGCAATTAAAAGAACTATAATATCTATGAAAAGTGTTTCCCACAAAGGTTTCTTGTGCTCTGTATGCTTTCTCTTGTACTTAACGATACTTATTCTAGAAGAATTATACGCTGGTGCAAGTACAAAGACCATAAATATAACAGCCGCAACAAACGAAAACAAATAAACATCAGAAGTGATTCTTAATGGCAATGATACTCTCCCAACGAACTCCATAAATCCATTTGTCGCTCCTAAAAATTTACATATAAAAAGTCCTATATACGGTCCTACAAAGGTAGCAATCACTGCCATTACAAAGCTTTGAATTGTATATAAGGCAAATATCTGAATTGTTCCAGCTCCTCTGCTTTTTAGAACTGCTATTTCATTTTCATCATTTTTAACAATTAATCCTGAGACTAATAATGTAAAGAAGCATAAAACAATTATAAAGGGAAGAATTAAAATCCACAATGTCATCCGTAAATCAGCTTGTCTACTCAGGTATCTTTTTGCTACATCAAATAGGTTGAAGATAACCTTTGTATTTACACTTTGTGCTTTAACTAGATTAACCACATTTTCAACATCTTCTATTTGCAATTTATGATAATCATAAAAAAACATCCATTTCACGCTGTAGATCTCAAATTGTTCATTATCCTTAGTAATCCTTTTAAGGTCAGACAAATTTATTACAATTTTATCATTTAAATTTTTGTAGTTATTATTGTCCCAAAAATAATCATATTTATCACTGTAGGTGAATACACCTACTACCTTAATTGTTGTAACACTTTTATTATTACTTACACCCGTTTCTCTTTTTATTTCATATGTATTATCTAAAACTAGCTCCAGTTCCTGCATGGCTTTCTGCGATAATATAACTTCTAAAATTCTTGTTTTATTACCAGAATCAGGTAAACGCCCGTTTATTATATTGATATGCTCCTCAATATTTTCTATACCCACAGCACTCGTAATAGGGCTACGCCAGTTACCTATTCTATTGTTCTGCTCTATATAAAAGGGCTTAGTGGTAATAATTTGAGTTTTTTCTTTAAGAGGAAGCGAAAAGCACGATTTATATTTTGTTTCTATTCCCACTTCAAAACTCTTGTAATTCTCTGCCTCTTCACCAATAAGCTCAACTGAGCATGTGCCTGGATATTTATTAGTATTCATCTGCTCCTGCTCTAAATCCTTTATAAGCATTCTCTGAAACATAGCATTCGAGTACATTGGAATGCTACTAAATATAGCACTGGCTAATATTGCACCACATAAAAGACACAAAAAGAGAAAGAAATTATTTTTAATCCTTTGATATAAAAAAGCTAACATGTTTACCTCCTTAACTAGTGTAATTAATCCTCCCCAAGCTTTATCACCTTATTTATATTCAGCCTTTTAACCAAAATAAATAGCATAGATACCCCAATAGCAAGCATTACTGATACCGTCATTACTATTTTCATGTAGTCACTTCTCAATGCAACTATAATAACTGGTGGAACCTGCTGAGCTGCTGAATATACAGTTTGCAGTAAAGGAATAAATATATCACTGGCAGCATTTCCTATCAAAAAACCAGTAATTATAGCACTTACAGTAATCAGAACCTGTTCACAAATCAAAATCATGGTTACTTGCCTTATTGACATGCCCATTGCACGGAATATTCCAAATCTGAGCGTTCTTCCTTTTATGCTCAATAACCAATATATAAGATACCCTACAATCGTAACTAGCATTGTTATAATAAAGCACATGGTTAAGACACCATTAGTCCCCTGTAGCAGGGGTTCGTTTTTCTGTCTAATGAGGTTTTGATTGGCAAAGCTTATCCTCCAAATATCAAAGCTGGTCGTTTATTGTACCATCTGTAACACCAGGCTTCTTTTCTATCCAAATATTGTAGCGTATCCCTGGTAATTTACTTTGTAATGTAGAAAAATTAACTACTACTAACGACTTTGTTTTCCATTTTACTCCATTTAGCTCTTCTGATGCAAAGGTTACATTATTGTCAGGGTAAGGATTATAGGTTGGGAAATAATTAATAAAGCCATGAACCCTACACAACAATGTGTTCTCTTTGTTTTTCCCCCACTGTATACTTATACTGTCCCCTAAATCAAATTTTTCTTGCATATCCTTTGATAACAGAGCAGCATTTGGTGATTGTGTCATTACATTCATATATTTATTAATGTGAAAAGGTAATAAATCATTCCTGAACCATGCAAGCTTTGCAAATTCATGAGGTACGATCCCAAGAACCTTAACTTCTTCCAAATCAACCGAATTGCCTTTAACTATTGACTTTTCTTCTTCAAATACCCTTGTAATACCTTCTATTCCATCTAGATTTTGGTATTCTCTGTATGGAACCTCATCATATTCTAGTACCTCTGGTTTGTAATTCCTAAGTGCAACAGGGTCAGGAGGTGGTATAAAACTTTTCGCCGGTGACATAGGTGAGTCTAGCACTACCCTTGAATAAGGATACAATACAATGTCAGCTCCCGTTTCATATCTTATCTTATCCTCTAAGTTTTGATTTATGGTTCTTGCTTGATTGCTACTAAGAACTCCAAAGGAAATAGACAAAATAATAAACAGCATAATAAAGCGTGCGTTACTCTCTATTCTTCTTGTATTAATAAGTGAGTAGTATAATACTGAATTCCACCTATTCTTACCTAATTGATATATACAATTGATTAAGTATGGGTATAGCCTTAAAAACAACAGCCCGATACCTATTACAAAAAGAGTCGAAATCATATATAATATTGGATCAATTTGTAGCTCTTGACCACTAGCACCCGTCTTTTGCAGTACATTTTGTCTATCACTAAATTTGTATAAGCCATAAACTGAAATTAAAAGTACTACAATATCCAAAAAGAATTTTTCCCATATAGCCTGCTTGTTTTCCGTATTCTTTTTTCTCTTGTACTGTACAATGCTTGTTCTGCACGCTCTAAACGCAGGAATAAGCACAAAAACTACAAATATAGCTGCAGCCAATAGCGAAAACTGGTAAATCTCAGCTGTTATTCTAATTGGCAAAGATTTTCTTGACACTAATTCCATAAACCCATTTGATGCACCCATTATTCTACAAATGCTTTTCCCAAGTATAGGACCTATAATAAAAGCAATTCCAGCCATTATTAAGCTCTGAATTATATATAGGAAAAAAATCTGAAAAGTTCCTGCCCCTCTACTTTTCAGAACAGATATTTCATTTTCATCGTTTTTAACAATCAAACCAGATATCATGAGCGTAAAAAAGCATATTATTACTATAAAAGGTAATGTCAAAATCCATAAGGTTATACTTAAATCCTTTTGTCTACTTAGGTATTCCTCAACTACACCTAATAAATTTAGGTTAACCCTCGCAGTTAATCTCTGTTCATATATAGTGCTAATTATCTTTTTTATATTTTCAGATTTTAGCTCATAATAATCATAAAAATACATCCATTTCATACTGTAAATCTTCAGAAGCTCTCTATTCTCTGTAATTCTTTCAACATCCGATTCCAGCATTACAATCCTATCATCCAGATTTCTATAATTATCCTCATCCCAAAAGGCATCGGCTTTATCCTTATAAGTAAATATACCCACTACCTTTACTTTAGCAATAGTTTTTGTTTCCGAATAACTAACTGTCTTTGTTAATATATGAGTATTATTTAGAATTAAATCTAGATTTTTAGCTGCATTTTGCGATACTATTACTTCATACACATCGTTTTGGCTATTGTTCTCAGGTAGCCGCCCATGCAATAAAGTTATATGCTCTTCAATATTCTTAAAAGCCGCTATGCTTGAAATAACACTTTTTCGCCATGTTTTTGTTTTTCTTTCTTCCTCAATATTAAAAGGATCGGTAATAATAACCGCAGTTTTATCTTTAATAGGTAGTGATATTTGAGATGCATACTTAGAATACATTATTTTGTCTACTTTTTGATACTCTTCTCTACTCTTACCTATCATCTCAACAGAGTATGTACCTGGATATTTAGTTGTGTCTTTTTGCATTTGCTCTAAATCCTTGATGAGCAATCTCTGAAATATTGCATTTGAATACATGGGAATGCAACTAACAATAGCACTTGCCAATATCGCACCGCACAACAGCATAACAAAAAGTAATATATTATTCCTTATTCTTTGATACAAAAAAGCTAACACACCTTCATCTCCTTATTACTCTGAGTCCTATAGAGCTAACATCTCTTATATTCCACATTATCCTAACAATTACTTGCTCAAGGAATCAACAAAAACCTCAAAGCCTCTATCGTTCTCATGAATGGTCAGCTTTTGACCTCCCTTGATATTCATTTTAGTCATTAATTCCTCAGGTATTCTCATTCGCCCTTTTCTATCTACAATGGCAAATTCATCATGAGTCTTACTAATAAAGCTTTGTATATCAGAATTATCTATATTATGAGATAAGCAGTCTGTTTTAAATAATTCACTTCCTATCATTCCATCACTAATGGATATGACTCTATTTACCATTTTTGAAATCCTCATATCATGGGTAACAATAACTACTGTAATTCCAAGCTCTTTATTAAGACGACTGAAAACCTCTAATATATTATGTGCAGTACGACCATCTACAGAGCCTGTGGGTTCATCAGCCAGAACTAACCTAGGGCTGTTTGCGAGTGATATAGCTATCGCAACCCTCTGTTGTTCTCCCCCTGACAACTCTCCTAGACGACTATTCCTTTTGTTACCTAAGCCTACCATTTGTAATAATTCCTTTGCCCACGCACTTCTACTTTTGTGCCCAGTAATCATCATTGGCACCTCAACATTTTGCTGTGCTGTCAAATATGGTATAATATTTCTCGCTGTATTTTGCCAAACAAAACCAATACTGCTTCTATTAAACTCTTTTAGCTCCTTATCAGTAAATTTTAGTAGATCCTTACCATCAACAAATACTTTTCCTGCTGAGGGTCTTTCTAAGCCTGCTATAATATTTAGTAGTGTTGATTTACCGCTTCCGCTCTTTCCTATAATTGCTGTCAATTCACCCTTTTCAACGGATAAATCCAGCCCCTGCAAAGCAACGACTTCTAAATCCTTAGCTTTGTATATTTTGACTAAATTATCACACTCTACAACCAGATTTTTATTATCTGCCACCCAAAATCACCCCATCCTCCATTTCAAGAATATTATCTGCAAGCTCAACTATACTACGGTCATGCGTACACATAACAATAGTTACACCTTCTTTTTTTACCATATCCTTAAACAGTTGAACTACCTTCAAGCCTGTTACAGTATCTAGCTCTGCTGTAGGCTCATCTGCAAGAATTATAGCAGGCTTATGAGAAAAAGCTCTTGCAATCGCAACCCTTTGTTGTTCTCCCCCTGACATTTCAATTGGCTTGTGCTTCATTCTCTTCCGCAAGCCAACAAAATCAAGACATTCTTCTATCCTTTTCCTTCTTTCCTTGTAGTTATATCCGCTAATTCTTAAAAAGAAATCTATGTTCTCATACGCAGTCATGTTTGAAATCAAGGCTACTGACTGAAAAATATATCCTATCTTACTTTTTCTAAGCCTATCCTTTTTGCGTTCTGACAAAGAGGTTATTTCCTCTGACTCTATAAACACTTTGCCCTTATCAGGTATATCCAGTGTCCCTAAAATATTTAGTAGAGTAGTCTTACCTGAGCCAGAGGGTCCCATTAGCAAATTAAATGTACCTTGCGTTATGGTAAAATTATTGTCTTTTAGAACCTCTACTCTCTGACTCCCTGTATTAAATCCACGAAAAACATTTTTTACCTCAATAATATTCATTTTTATGTTCATTCCTCTCTTCAGGCACAAATCTGGGTTGAAACAAAATCATATATTTATACCTTCTCTATATAGATCATTTTAATTGGTCATGTAAGAAAGAATTTGCCAAGATAGAAAATCCACCTAAGACACTAATGATAACACTTCTATAAACTAGCTATTTCTGAATTCAAGATAGCGGACAACTTAAGAGTCTTGCTATTTGCACAACAAGAAACCTAAGTTGTCGTCGCTACTATAATGGGGGGGTCAACATGAAAACTTGTTAATAAGTTAAAGAATTAAATATATTTCTAATTGTTTATCCAATGCTATAAGCCTTCTTATTTATTCAACAATTTTATTCAACAATTACTAGGTCTCCTGGATTTATACCTTCTAGTATCTCAGACTGTCTGTTGTTTTCAATACCAGTCTTCACAAACCGTTCTACCTTTAATCCATCTTCAAGCACATATACTATATAACTGCCTTGGAACTTATGTACTGCACTTTTTAGTATAACTACAGTATTTTCACTGATGTTAACTGAAAGCTTCAAATCACCATAATCCCCTATTTTAACTCCTTCAGGCATTTCAAGTAGCTCGAACCTTACAATCTGTTTATATTCTTCCAGGTCTCTGTTTTCTACAGGTACAGAGGCTGGATTTAATACTACCTTACCTTTATAATCCTTGCTTTTCACTGTAATATCTACTTCCATACCTAGCTTAAACTCAGATGACTTATTTCCTTTATATTCAAACTGCAAATCAGAATCCTCTACAATAGATATGATTATTTCAAATTGATTTACTAAATCTCCCTCTTTTAGTTTTTTTACATAGCTGACAACACCGTCATTCTCTGCAATAAGCCTCAAGCTTCTAAATTCCTCTTGTAGCTCTGTCAGCTTCAATTGAGCTCTATCTAAGCTATTTTTCTTAGATTTTAATATACTTTCCTGATTCAACTTAGTCTTTTCAACAAAAAGCTTTTGTTGTTCATGAGCATCTATAGCCTCCTCAAGGTCACTTTTCGTATATATTGAGCTCATTTCCTTCTTGGAATCAACTGACTTTTCTAATTCCTTTAGTTTGTCTTCAGCTAATTTTATCTCTATATCGGCTATTTTTTGTGCTGTATCATAATCATCCTTACAAATACCAACCTCTAATTCCTGATTATTAATGTCCTTAAGTATCTCGTCATTAATCAAATCCGCTAGTAGGTCTCCCTTTTTTACAACACTACCTAGTTTAACGTAAACTTTGTTAATTTTTCCACTTCTGTATCTGAAATAATGCTCCTTGGTTTTAGTTGGAACAAACACACCTCGTACCATAACTGAATCTTCAATAGTCCCGAGCTCAGCTTCAATAGTTTTGTAGGTAACCTTCTCAGGTTCTAAAAGAGGGGGCACCAATTCCCCCTCTTCCTCTGGAAGTATACCACAAGCTGTCACGACAAAAACCAACATAGAAAGAATAATAAAAATAAACACCGCTTTTAACCTAGACAATACATTCATCCCCTTTTTTAATATCATCTATATTGCAAATTACAATGTACAATGATTTCTATATAAATGTAATTTGCATTCTCTGATAATTATTTTACTAGTAAATTCTCTTATAAAAAAGGTCATTTTTTAGGGAAAAAGGTGTACTTTTTTCTGTGTTGGTATCTAATAATGCCTTATTAATTACTTTTTAGGTATTTTATTGTATTTCCGCAGTATTCTTCTATAAGAGTTTTTACGGCTTAAAGGGGTCGGTTGGATCCATTCCAGGGTAGTTGGGGTCAATATCGGGTTGTTTTTGTGCTGATATTCCTCGAGGAGAGCCATTCACAATTTCAACAGTTGTACCAATTGGACAGTATGTATATATCCAATATACGCTGCTTCGGTAGTAGTGCGGAGGCAGCCCGCTGTAGCGGGTGTACCAATCTCATTGTATAGCTTAGGTAAAAGTGTATTATTGTCCTTTAATGAGTAGACAGCTGAGTGAATATATATTTTTTCATGAAATGCACTAATAAACTGTGCACTACCTCCATTACTCCAAAAATCATGCCAGCGTTCTTTTTTCAGAATCTTCGATTTACCTGTAGGTGTTCTTCCAGGAGTTCTTCCAAGTGCTGTAGGAAAGCTCCTAACAGGGTAAGTATATTCTCCCGTATCATCCATTGTATATACAGTTATTGCAAATGAACCCTTTTCAACATATATATAATACGGTAGCTCATTCTCTTTTTCACTATTCCATAAAGGGTCTGTAGGATCAGTGTAGAATTTTTCAGGGTTTAGCTCTGGCAGGACACTTTTAATTCCTTCAGAAAAAGAAGATGCTCCCGCAATTTCAACAATTGTTCCACTATCACAGTTCTCAAATATCCAGTATGCCGCTTCAGTAGTGGTGAGAATTGAACCCTCTGAAATTGTTTTACCAATAGAGTTATATGACTCCCTGACCAAAGTATTAATATCCTTTGCTAAATAGCAAGGCGAATGGATAATAATATCATTATTTATATTCGTTGAGTACTGAACATATTTCTCATTAAGCTCGCTCCAACGATGCTTTTCTCCTATAGTATACTCGCCTATAAGCGTCTCAAGCCCTTCTTTAATTGACATTGGAAAGCTCTTTGATAAAATAGTATAATCGCCATTATCATCCTTTGACAAAATATTTATACAATAATTATGCTTGTCCAAAACTATCTTATACGGCATACTATTTTCTAAAGGCTTAGTAGCAGGTTCTTCTTCAGCTTTTGTTTCGTTTTCTGTGCTCTCAGATATTACTTTGATAGTTTCATCCTGAGCCTTTGTATTAGATGCTTCATTTAATTCTGATATAGGTAATGTATTTTCACATCCCCACAAGAGTAATAGTAATAATATAATAGAGCTGATTATAATTAGCTTTTTCATTTTTATTTCCACCTTTCTTCAGGCACAAATCTAGGTTGAAAGAAAATCATATATTTTATACCTTTTCTATTTAAGTCATTTCAATTGGTCATTTTCTTTCAACCTTCCCCCACATTTACAATATTCTATCTATGATATTGGCGTAATAGCCTTCTTATGTAAAAGATATTTATAAAACACTGCCACCATTTCTTCTCTTGTTAAGTTATTATTCATTTTAATCTCACCATCTGGATATCCACTAATAATACCTAGCTTATACAGCTTTAATACGGCTTCTCTCATGCTCACATCTATGCTGTTGAAATCTGGTATTTGTTTTTGTAGCTCACCTGATTCATCAACATTAATTTCTTCATCTATTATACTTGATATAAACCCGACTACCTCACTTCGTGTAATGCTTTGATTCCGATTTTCATACCAACCTTCATCTATATAGCCCTCAGATAAAGCCCAATCTAAGTATGGCCTAGACCAGTATTCATAATTACCCTTTGATATATTAGCCTTATTAATATTTGAGAAAAGTGCAATAAATTCTTCCTTAGTTATTGCTTCAAGTGGTCTGAAGGAATGATCCTGATAACCACTTATATATCCATTCTTTTTAAAAAGCTTGATAAGCTTTGAAGACCATCTATAACGTATATCATAAAAGCTTTTTTCAAACTCAAGCTTATTTGTTTTGAGCAAATTAAAGCCATAATCAAACAAGGACTTGGCTTCTAAGAAAATATCCTGTCTCTTTGAATTACCAAACATAACACAAATAAGCTCTGTACCCTCACTGTTTATTGCTGACACTACCAGAGTATTTAATGCAGCCCTTGTATAGCCAGTTTTTGCTCCTGTCACTGTATATAGCTCTCTATCGTACAAAACAGTAGTATAGAACCTATTACTACTCTTTATTGTACCCCATGCTTGGTGCATATTTGTAACTGGCATAGCATAGTCTGAAACACCAACAATATCCCTATATTTTTTTAGAGACATGGCATATCTGGTAATTTGTGCATAATCCTTTGCTGTGGTGGTGTGTTGAGGGTATCCATCTCCTACATCAAGCCCAATTGGATTCATAAAATTAGTACTGACTGCCCCTATTTCTTTGGCTTTATTATTCATCAGCTTTACAAAGCTACTAACATTCCCACCGATTCCCTCAGCTATGACATTAGCTGCATCATTACCTGATACAAGCATCAGCATATGAAGCAAATCATTTAGATTAACCCTTTCTCCAGCACAAATACCAGCCTTACTAGCACCGACTCCAATATTAGTCACAGCATTATTGCTTGCTAGAAATTCCTGATTTAATTCGCAGTTTTCTATAGCAAGAATAGCTGTCATTACCTTTGTAGTGCTTGCTGGATACACGTTCTTTCCTGCATTTTTTTCGTAAATAACCGTTCCCGTATCAGCCTCAATAAGAATACAAGCTTCAGTTGCTATACTTAACTCAAATGCTTCAGTATCATCAGCATATACAAACCGCACGTTACTAATAATTAGAATAAATATAAGTATTACTACTGATGCTTTTTTTGATACTATACCCTTCACAAAAAAAATCTCCTTCATGTATCTGTCTGTCTTATTGCTCAAACAACA
>QKEK01000111.1 GCA_003251775.1 Clostridia bacterium
ATAAGGGCTTTAAAATGAATAAGTTACATATAATGACAATAGCTGTTGGTACATTAATTATTATAGCATTAACGATAACCTTACTAAGACGCAAATTATCTAGGGCTTAAAACAAATACGACCATTTCCAGACTTTTAGGAATAGGTATTTAAAAGTTAAAAGTCTGGAGGTGGGGAAATCTTATATACAAAATTACATTACTAATCCCACACCATGTGAAATCCACCTATCCATCCAATCAAGCCATCCTCGGTTTGTATTTTGGCTCTATCTTGGTTTTTCTCTAATATAGTTACTTTTTCTCCATCATTAATTCGTCTTATGGCACCACGTGAATCAAGCGTTACTTGCACAGGTGGACCAAACGGTGCATTTTCCATATTTTCAAATATAATATAACCATCAAAGCCTGCTAATTGTCTCCCAAAGATTTGGTCAGTATCAATAAAGCTCTGAGTATTCAAATCATAATACTCCAGAACATAATCCACATTAAACTTTTCATTAAATGTTTCCTTCAAACTTCCGCCCCAAAAATATACCTTGCCATCTCCAGAAACAGCAGAAATTCCTCTATTTAAGGAAACCAACGGTACTAGCTTTTCATCCTTATATTCGTAAATATTGGTATGTCTATACAGACTACCCGTAGTTACTATTACCTCAACTGAGTCGTCATTCTTATCAATATCACAAACACCTATAAACTCTACTCCATCATCATATCCACCACAATTTACACCCGTAATCTCTAGCCTGCTACAGCCAAGCTTTAAAGTAAAGACGGTATATTGACTGTCTTCATTAATATGTCTTGTTTGTTGATAAACTAGTGTTTCCATTTTGTTGTCTTTGTCGAAGTCAAAGAGTAACTCTCCGTTTAATGAATATGTCATATAAAAGATATTGTTCTCTAATAATTTACTAATCTCATTGAATGTAGCTTTCTCTTCCCCATTAAGCTCTGAAAAATCATGCTTATCAATTGGTATCTGATCATTAGTAATTATTGTTTTACTAGTAACAGGCTTATTTGCATCAATAGGATTAGTTACATTATTTTGAAGTGTTGGCTGTACAAACTCAATATCTTCAATTTTCCAAGCTCCATCATTATCTACTAAAGTAAAAAATGCAGATACTTCATTATCCCTTAAATCAGTAGCTTTTATAATAACCCTATCTGGTGTTTCCTCCAAAACATCTAAGTCCAAATCAACTCCATTATAGTGATTATTATTAGGCTTGAATTTCAAAGCCATGTTGAGAATGCTTGGATTGACTGACATAGAATTAAGCTCGTTATATATCTCTACTGGTCGTACCAAGAAAAGGGTGCTTGCTTCGATAAAGCATTTAACTACTTGCTCAGGTGTTTTTGGGTAAACAAATTTTCTATCAATATTATCGTATTTTAATGAGTAAACCTCATTGCCACCAGTGAAAGGTTTTTTACGGATTAGAATATGTTGCTGTAAATCCTCCATATCATAGTAATCTATATGCTCATAAACTCCATCGTCATTTGTATCTGCTAGTTCCCTTTTGCCATAAGCCGTTGCACCTGGGAAATTTACAAACATTAGTGAAACCGTTACTCCATCATAAGTATAAATAAAATAGCCTGAAGCAAGAGCTGCATCATGAAGAACATCAAAAACCACATACTTCTGTTCAGATTTACTGTCTAATTGAAGGATACTCTCACCAGTAATTACATGTCCCACGATATAATCATCAACCAGCAGACCAACATTCTTATATTTTCCTGTACTAGTCTTATTAAGAAGGAAATAGTCTATGCCCCTATAGTTTTTTGCTGGGGTATACTTAAACAGATACTCAGTAACTCCATCCCCGTTAAGATCAGCACTACAGCAAATATAATTAACAACTTCCTCAAGTGGCAGTTGCTCTAAATATTCATTAAATTCCTTATCTCTTACATTAAGTAAAAATTCAGATATTGTATTCCACTCACCTATAGTATACTTAAAAAAATCAGTATTTTTCGGATTTCCTACAACACTAATCTTCAGGCTTTCATCAAAATTTCTTATTTCATAACTCCAGCCGCCATTAGCTATAAGGATTTTACTTAAGATATCTTCAACCCTTTTATTACTCCATTTAAGAAAATTGTTATATGAAATCTTAAAATCCACATAGAAGACTGGATAAGTCTTATCATTATATAGTTCAACCTTTTCTAATTTACCTATTGTTTCATAGACAGAATAATCTTCAAATACATTCTTAACTGGATGCACCCATTCATCTAGATTAGAGATATCTAGTTTATCTAACACTGAAATAGCAACATCATTTTCGGTAGCCTCAATATCAGGGGTAATAATTTCTTCAATGCCTTCAGTTGAGCTTTCAACAATTGGCTTATCTTTGTCTATACTTCTACATCCTGATACAAGGATAAACGTCACACAGAGAAAAAAGCCGATAATTCTAAAAGATTTCATTTAACAATACTCCTAACTACTATTTTATCAATACTTGTCTCCTATCACAAAAACACCTAGGTAATAACTATGATATTATATAAAGTCATATAATTAATTATAACTCATAAAAATTACCATAGCAACTAAATTTTACTCAAATCTATACTGTGGAGAGTATCACTATGAAATACTGTGTGAAAATACTTTATTACATAGCAAAAAAGTGTTTATTATAAAAAGTGTCTATTATTAAAGGATATGATACGATAATAGATATATACATAAAATGAAAGGGAGTTAATATGGATTCAAAAACAAAGAGTATTGTATTGAAAAGCATAATTATTATAGCAGTAGTATGTGTAATAATTCTAATTTCTTTTAGTATAGTTTTTCTTCATGGATGTAAGGAAAAAAGTCAAAAGGAATTAATTATTTCAAGTGGAAACAATAAGATATATTACGAAAAATTTGATGTATCTGAGGAATATGCTAGAACACCTGAAGAAAAAGCAGGTATATTTAAACAGTTAATAGATACACAAAAAGCGTTAGTTCAAGTAAATAGTAATGGCAAAATTAGCGTTGACTTGGGTAATATGAGTATACCGAATAAAGTGACATTCTATAATCATTATATTTATTATGAAGATGGAAGAGACAAATACGGAGAACCTAGTGTCATGGAGTTGGAAGTCAATAGCAATACATTCCAATTTGAAAGAGGTATTTCGACATCTGAGTTTCTTGAATCTAATGCAGAAGGCATCAAATATAATGGACTAATAATACGTCTTGATTATAAAGATAGCATTATTGAATATTACTTTGTCGTAGAGTCAAATATAATAACGCCTGAAAATACAAGCGGAATGAATTAATATGTAAGCGTTATAAAAACCAAAAGTGTCCGAGCTATAAAGTCAGGTAGTTATGCAGGTGGGATAGGAGCAAGTGTAAGTGCAAGTGCAAGTAAAAGCAAGGATAAGGGCTTTAAAATGAATAAGTTACATATAATGACAATAGCTATTGGTACATTAATTATTATAGCACTAACGATAACCTTACTTAGACGCAAATTATCTAGGGCTTAAAACAAATACGACCATTTCCAGACTTTTAGGAATAAGTAGTTAAAAGTCTGGAGGTGGGAAAAATCTATACGCAAATTTTTTCAAGTGTTTCTATCCAATGGTTAAAATGCTCGCATTTCTGTCTAATGCTATCTATGCCAATATTCTCAACAATTTGAGGACCTGCAACAGATTTCAAACTTCTATACTCTTCTAAACATCTAACAATCCTTTTTGAAGGTGCAGTATCTAGTCCTTCATTAATATACTCAGGAGAACTATATTGCAATGAAATATCCTTTAACTCATTAATGCCTGAGTCATATTTATGTTCAACAAAAAACACTTTCATTTTTAAAGGGTTTGTAAAGATTAAAGCTTCAAATTCATGGAGTTGTATGTAGGGGATGAATCTCCATGAGTTTATTTGTGATGAGAACAGACCTTCAATACTGCATACTTTTTCAATCGGGTTGCTAATACTTTTAAGAGAGTTATAATTGGGGATATCGCTAGGAAATGCATATAAATCAAACATCGTAGTATAGTAGGCTTTTGTATCACTTTTCATCCAATTAAGAAGATGATTCTTAATTAAAGCAAAGCTACTGCCACCTCCTTTATGTACAGTACCTCTCTTTTTTGATTTTGATGTAATAACCTTGCTAGGTGTTATAGTATAAATATGTTCATTTCTGTTCATATAAGCGGATAGGACATCTCTTACAAAAGTTTCCTCCGTATCCCCTTCAACAAGAATATTAATTCTTATCATTTTGAAGGCCTCCCACCTAAAATATTTGATTCCCAAAGCTCGCCAAGTGTGTAATCCTCAAGCCATTGCTCAAAATCTTTTGAATTGAGCCTTCTGAAAGTAGATTTACCTTCAGCTTTATCAACAACAACAAGATCTTCTATATTCATATGATTTACTAGAGGAATAGATTGAGTAGAAACAATTATCTGTGAAGTTCTTGAAGCCTTCTTCAATAGTGATGCTAGAACACCTATAGCATAGGGATGTAATCCTAATTCAGGCTCATCTATACATATTAATGAAGGTAAAGTAGGCTGGAGTAGCAATGTTACAAGTGCAATTGTCCTAAGTGTTCCATCTGATAACTGGTCAGCATTAAAGACCATATCAGAGTGTATATCCTTCCATTTAAGAAGAATACTCTCTTTGTTATACGTAGGTTCTAATACAAAATCATAAAAAAATGGAGCAATTTGTTTGATTGTAGCTACAATCCTCTGATAGTATATAGAATACTTATCTTTGAGCATATAAAGAAAAGCTGCAACATTTCCCGCATCAGAGCGGAGGTATGTACAATCTGTCAATAGAGTGTGCTGCTTAATTCTAGCAGTATCTGAAGTATCATGAAATTGATAAAATCGCCATTGATTAATAATATTTCTGATTGTTCTTGCCGTTGTCCCAAGTTTAGAATGAGGGTTCACATCGCTAGAATTCATTTTAGAATCGGAATGCCCACCACCTAATGAGACTAATGGAGCAGGGCTTTGGCTACCTTTTCGTGTAAAAGCAACCTCCTCATTAGCAAAAAACAAGGTATCTTCAGCACCTTTTGCCATATTCATATGGTATATATTATTTCCTGCTTGAGTTTCAAAACTTAATGTACAATCTAGTGAAGGAGTAATTTTTGCTCCGAAATGCAATAAAGAATTAGCACCGCCTAACTGAGTAATATAGGTAGGTAAGCTATTACTAGTCATATAATTAAGCAATCTAAAAAAGGACACAAAGTTTGATTTACCTGCTCCGTTAGCTCCAATAAGTATAGTGAGATCCTTAAGCTCAAGATCTATATAATTAATAGACTTATAGCCTTGAATTCTTATTCTATTTAATCGATTATACTTTTCTTCTTTCACAAAATCACCTCGGTAACACTATAATATCATAAAAAGTCATATGATAAAATTATAACCCATAGAAATTACCATAGCAACTCTAACTTTACTCAGTTTTATTGTGAGAACAACAAAGGAGTGTCCTTATTATGATGTTGTGTATCTATACGAATTTGCAAAGTCACAATGCATACTTCAATCGATTTAAGATACTTTACTACCGTCTTAACTGTGTTTTGGCATAGTATCTTTTGTAAATGTCTCAATAACTGTATAAATACTCCATCAAACTTGGAAAGAAAATATTGACAATAAGAAATTAATGCTATAGAATGGAATAAATAATAGCTTTATACAAACAAATACTAAATATTATGTCAACACTAAATTCAATATAATGAGAACTTCAATGTATACAAAATACCACACATTTTTATAAACATCTTTATCAGAAAATCAATTATAGAATACAGCAGCTATGAATAATATGGTAAAGGAGGCGAGCTAATGAGTAAAAGAGTATACATTATTCTATTACTGACACTATCTTTACTATT
>QKEK01000099.1 GCA_003251775.1 Clostridia bacterium
TAGTTTGACAATTTCTAAAACTTTAGATATTATATTCATAATTACTGGAACTTTTTATTTGATTTTCAGTCTAACGATATGAGGTGAATTATATGACAAAAGCTAAAAAGAAAAGAATGCTTGCATTCTCTTTAACACTCTTAATATGTCTGACTGCATTCATAAGTCCTGTTATGACAAGAGCTGAAGAGGATAATGAAGCATTACAAATGAGTGTTAAAATGGGGTTTAATGGGTTCGCGAAGATTAATTCGAATATGCCTGTAGAGGTAAATATAAAGAATGATGGCGAACCAATCAAGGGAGAGCTACAGCTTGAGGTGTTGATTAATGAATTCAGAAAAACAATGTATTCTCAAATAGTAGAAATTCCTAAGGGAGCAGAAAAAACTATAAAAATGGATATACCTTTAAGAATGGCATCTAAGGATATTCAGGTTAAGCTGTTTAATGGAAAAAAGCTAGTCAAAGAGGAAACACAGAGTCTTATTAAAATCATAGATTATGGTAGCACAGTTATGGGTGTACTAAGCGAAGATGTCAATGCAC
Organism: Clostridia bacterium; assembly: GCA_003251775.1. Lineage (GTDB taxonomy): Bacteria > Bacillota > Clostridia > DSM-8532 > SZUA-474 > SZUA-474. The sequence goes on from QKEK01000099.1 coordinate 550, forward strand.
TGAATTATTTCAATGGGATACAGCTTGGAGCTATGACTGAGGATATGCCACAAGAAAAACTAAAGCTTATGATGGCAGCTGGGGAGATTCCAAATCAGGGGAAAATTGAAATGCTAGCACTAGATAGCAATGTGTTTCCAGAGGATTATGAGGTATTAAAGGCGTTTAAAGTATTGTTAATTAGCAATTATGATACCACATTACTTAATGAAAAGCAGCTACAAGCCTTGAGTAAATGGGTTAAGGAGGGTAATGTACTGATTCTTGGTACAGGTGAAAACTGGCAAAAGGTATATAAGGCGTTACCTGATGAGCTCAAGCCGTTAGCTATCAAAGACACTCAGCCTGTAAATTTTCCACAGGATATATTAGAGGATGAAAGCCTATCTGATAATGTGCCTAAAGACATTATTTCGGTAGTAAGTAAGACTGATGAGAGCACTGTTAAGAGTGCTATTTTCTCTGATGAATCAGAGGGGGCACTTGTGTCTAAGTATTATCTAAATAATGGTGTAATCTGTATATTGAGCTTTGATCCTGCTCAATACAGCTTTTCTAAGTGGGTAGATGTAGAGACATTTTTGTCAAGTCTCTTTGGTAAAATAGGGTTAAATCAAGCTGGGAAGAGTATATATAACGATAATAATTCAAACTACCAGTACAACCTAAATCATTTAGCCTCTCAGATTCCTGAAGGTAAGCAGCCACCTTATTTAATGATATTTATAACACTTGGTATATATTTATTAGTAGTAGGTCCAATTTTGTACATAGTATTAAAGCTTATTGACAAAAGGGATATGTCTTGGGTAATTATACCTGCACTAGCACTTTTGTGCACACTTGTTATATATGTTGCTGGCTTTAAAACAAGGTATACCACCGCCGTTCTAAATAATGTATCAGTTATCAGCTTACATGAAAATGATCAGGCAAGTATTAATACCAGCATGGCTGCCTTTAATAATAAAAAGGGCAAAATGGTATTTGAGTATTCGCCTGAGCTTGAAATTAATTTTCAGGCTGATAATTATTACTATGAAGACAGGTATTATCAAAATCCGGCTAGTAATCCGGCTAATAATATAGAAGGTGCAAAGCTTGAAAGTAAAATGACAATGACAGACCCAGTAATTTATGAGCTTTACGATGTGTTTATGTGGAGTCCTAGAGGTCTCAATACTAATACACAGATAGATATAAAGACAAAGGAGTTTTTCAAAGACATACAAATCAAAAATAATCATATTAGTGGAATAATAAGCAATAAAACACCATATGACCTTAAACAGGCATTTATATCTATTGGTACTAACTACATTTATTTAGGTGATGTTTTGGCTGGGGAAGAGCTTGAGTTTGATAAGCCTCTAGATGAAAATTCAGAAGTGTCTGGCTGGCAGGGTTTTTTGGATAAGTATTATGGAAGCGTAAGAATGGCATCTGGTCAAAAGCCACCAAAGGATTATCAGGAAATCGTGAGAAAAAGAAACATAATGGATAGTGTGATTAATAGTAGTAGGAATGGAAATGCAATTCGATCGATATATAGCAGTTCTCCTTATGCAAGCGTGCAAACGGTATCTGTTGAGAGCCAAATAGCTACTGCAAACAATTTTAACATTGCCCTTTACGCTATCAACTATCAGTCCTTGGGTTATGATATTAAGATTAATGGACAACAGCCTGAGAGCTTTAATACAAATGCTATTCAAATGTCTAAGGAGCTTAGCTTTCCAAAGGGTAGTACTGTGCAAATTCCAGCTGGTTTAGTATTGCCTCAGATGAATATGCAGAGTCAAATAGCGTCTTATGATTACAGTGATGGTACTCAGAGTGGAATAAGGGTTGAACAGAAGGGTGATATAGATTTAACCGCATATATTCCAAAGCAGTTTAGGGTTAATAAGCTTGAGGTTGAATTTGGAACTATGCTACCTTACTATGCGAAGCTTATGATGATGGAACAAAATACAAACAAGAATGCTTTTCCTATAGAAGTGCTAAGTAACGAATATGAATACTATATATTCAATCTCAATAAAGCAGAATGGGAAAAGGTAGAGCAGGTTTTTGAGGCTAGTAGTAATACAAATGAATATATTAATTCAAATGGAGAACTACAGCTTAGGGTAAAGGTATTAAAAGTAGCTGAATATGGGAATGAAAGAAAACAATATGAACGAGAGATACTATCTATACCTGAAATCAGATTTGAGGGGGTAGTGAAATAATGGTTGTTATAAATAATTTGGTCAAGAAATACGGAAAATTTACAGCCGTAGACAACTTGTCGCTTAACATAGAGAAGGGGCAGATATATGGGTTTGTAGGTGCTAATGGTGCGGGTAAGACAACTACAATGCGTATTATTAGCGGCTTGCTAAGACCCACATCTGGCGAGGTCAGGGTTAACGGAGTAGACATAATTCATAATCCTGGTGGGTATAAAAAGCATATTGGGTATATGCCTGACTTTTTTGGGGTTTATGATGATCTTAAGGTTACTGAATACATGAATTTTTACTCAGGAATATATAAGATTGAAAATAGCAAAAGGGCTGCAATAACTGACAAGCTACTTGAATTGGTCAACCTTTCGGATAAAAAGGATTTTTATGTTGATGCTTTATCAAGGGGGATGAAGCAAAGGCTTTGTCTTGCTAGAAGCCTTATACATGATCCACAGCTTTTAATACTGGATGAGCCTGCTTCAGGACTTGACCCAAAAGCAAGGATTGAAATGAAGCAAATTTTAAGGACACTAAAAGACTTGGGTAAGACTATATTAATAAGCTCACACATATTACCTGAGCTTTCTGAGTTATGTACCGCTATTGGTATAATAGAAAGAGGTAAAATGGTTATAACAGGTACTGTTGAAGAAATACTAAATCAGTTATCTCATAATAAAAAGTTTAAGCTTAAGGTTATAGACAAGGCAGAGACTGCTCGTAGGCTACTGGAGGAAAACCCTACAGTTTCATCAGTGCAAGCCGCTGATAACATACTTAAGTTTTCATTCTCTGGAGATGAAGGGGCTGCGGCGGAATTGTTGAAGGAAATGGTTGTTCAAGATATTCCAGTATTATCCTTTGTTGAGGAAGAGAGTAATCTTGAATCAATATTTATGCATATAGCGTCAGGGGGTATAGAAAATGCAGGTTAATCCTATAATAGAAAAAGAAATAAAAACAAAAATGAGGGGCTGGAAGTCGCCCACGTTATTAACAGTGTATCTGCTTTTATTAGGAGTCGTGGTATATCTATTGTTTCTATCGTTTGGTTATGGTGGAAGATATGGTATGCCAAGCTTTCAGCCACGTACTGCGGTTACAATATATGTAGTTCTTGCCTCGTTTCAATTCTCTTTGCTTATGATGATAATTCCAGCTATTACAGCTACCTCTATAAGCGGAGAAAGGGAGAGACAGACCTTAGACCTTATGCTATGCACCGATATGAAGCCTGTTAGAATACTTATTGGTAAAATGATTGTTTCTGTTTCACATATTATGTTGCTTGTTTTTGCATCATTTCCACTGATGGCAATAGTATTAATGTTTGGTGGAATTACCTTGGGTGACATAATAAAGCTGTACTTATTTTATGCTCTGACAGCATTAATGATAAGTAGTGTTGGAACATTCTTTTCTACACTCTTTAAGAAGAATATCGCTGCAATAATAATGACATATATAGTTTTGTTGTTTTTTACTGTGGGAACGCTTATAATGTTTTTAATATACTTTAGTATTACTAGTATGTCAGGGATACAGCAGCCATCATATGGGATCGTGGCGGCATTCCTGTTCTCGAACCCTACCTTTGGATTTCTTTCCTTTGTCGGAGGAAATGGTGGTTTTTTTGGTAATGCTTACTATTCGCTAATTCGTTCAGGAACAGCAACATCGTGGATAGATAATTTTCAGCCATGGATGTTAAATGCTTTTTTTGATGTCATTGTAATAGTATTACTTACTTGGCTAAGTAGTATGAAGCTGAAGAAGGGGTAGGAAACAAGTAGATAATTTCTCCTGATATAGTGTTTTTGGGTATTGGTACAGGATTAAGGGAGGCATTTATGAATAGGGCAACTACTTTTAGAGAAATTGAGAGGGCATTAAGCCCTTTGAAATACAAATTGTATATCGAAAGGATGCTGAAAAACCTTGTTTTAGGAGTTTTAGTTGCTAGCATTGCTTCATTACTTGTGGCATATGCTTCTCTAATCGTACCTGTAACATATCCGATAAAAAAGATTTTATTAATATATCTTAGTGTTACAATAGGCTTCCTGTTATTCTCCTTATTGACTGGGATTCAAAGGATAAGGCTTTATAGAATAGCAGATAGTCTGGGACTAGATGAACGGGTTATAACCTCATTCTGCTTAAGGAAAGAGGAGGGAGTGCTGGAGCAATTGCAAAGGCAGGACACACTTTTTCATATAAAAAAGCTGATGCCCCAAAGGAAATATAAAATGGTCTTTAAATGGAGCTATGTTGTGTTTTCTACAGTAGCCGTTTTATTAATACTTCTTTCCTTAATGATACCATCAGCAGCAAAGGTGAAAGCAATGAATGTTGAGAAATTTAAGGATGAGGTAAAGGAACAGATAAAAAGGGTTCAAAAGGAAACCGTAGAGGCGTTGGATGCAGCTAAGGTCGCACCTAAGGTCAAGGACGAGGTAGGACTAAAGGTATCAGAGCTACTAAATGATATGAGGAATGCAAGAGATAAGGATGAGGCATTAAAGGCTATTGCCAAGGCACAAAACCAACTCAAGCAGCTTGAAAAGAATGAAGAGCTCTTAGATCTGAACAAGCTAGCGGATAATCTAATGAAAAACGCTTCTACAAAGGCATGGGGAGAAGCCATCAAATCAGGTAATACAGAAAAGCTGGAGAAGTCAATAGAGGACTTCAAGGATAACCTGAAGGATTTATCAAATACTGATAAGCAGGAGATCGTAAAGTCACTAAATCAAGCGATAGAAGACTTGAAAAACAATCCTGAATTAGCAAATGAGCTTATTGACCTAAACAGGGCGATTCAGGAGGGAAAACTGGGAGAGCAGATGGAAAAGCAGTTTCAGCAGGTTAGTGAAAAGCTCCAGGAAATGGTAATGCAGGATACTCAGCTTGCTCAAGCAATAAAGGAGATGAATCAGCAAATAGCTAAGTCATTAAAGCAGGCAGCCTCTGGGATAAATCAGACTGGAGCTAATCAAAGTGCATCAAACGGCTCTCAGAACGGGGCATATACAGCCAGTAATGGAAATAGCAGTTCTAATAGTAATGGGAACAGCAATGGTAATTCTGCATCTTCTGGAAATTCAGGTACAGGGGATAGCGGAGGCAATGGAGGTCAGGGAGGCAGTAGTTCTCAGGGAGGCAGTAGTTCTCA
>QKEK01000283.1 GCA_003251775.1 Clostridia bacterium
TATGCTTGGTAAAGCGTTCTGGGATAAATACTATAAACTTAGGGGGCAATAATGCCCCCTTTTGTAGGTTAAAATCCCTCAACAACCTGCATAGCGACTTCTGCCCATTTAGTTAAACGTTTTGGATCATGTTTAACGGTAGAAATATCTTTTAAGATCAGCTCAACTGCTATGTTGTTTTTGCGTGCTACTTCACATGTGTACTGTAAATCCTTTTTTACAATATCGAAGTCTAATTGGCTTTGTGCTAAATATGAAGGTGTTGGCTTATTGGACATGATAATATCTTTATTAAGCATTTCTGCAAATTTATCTCGATTGCTCCATGGACTACAAGATATTTTTCTTACATTTGGTATTGTTTGTATTATGTCTAGACGGTCATCAAGGCGTTCACAGCAGCCATAATAAAACATACCATAGTGTTCTGCAATTTTTGACATATACGCAATCTCAAACTCCTTTGTAGTTTCGGGAGAAGCTGAGGTAAATAGCTGTGCCATTGAGAAGCCCCAGGTATTCTTGGTGCTAGAACCTTTGCCTGATGTGAAGTTTGGTAAAAGACTATCGGTATAAATATATGAACAATGACAGGTATTTTGTAAGTCATTTACAAGATTAAGCTCGTTTATTTGTTTGATGCCTGCTAGGGCTGAATTGGTCATTTTCTCCATAATTGAATGAATAAACTCTGGACGGTCAATGAGATCAAAATATATGTCTTCAACACCCATTAACTCAGCAATGATGTCCCATAACTGCAAACGAATACTAACGCCCCCGCGTTGGATGACAGGAATAATTCCTTCAAATACTTGTTTTGCTTCAGCTAACCAAAAGTCAGATTTCTGTTTATCATATGTAATAACAATATCCTTGATTTTTTCGACATCTTCCTCTGTCTGTAATTGATTCTCAAAAGAATGGGAAACTATATCATTATCCATATCAGTGGCGAGTGTTGTTTCTTTCAACTCAAACCCAAAACCACTACTTTTTGCAACATTAGGAATTGTAATAAATGGCTCAACAACCATATCAACGGGGAAATTTCTCCATTTATATATTGATTTTCGCAGATTACTTTCTATTGACCTGAAAAAAGGATTTTCAACTAAACAGGTGAGACTTCCGTCATAGTTCAATTCGTTCCAAGGGAGTTGGTCTATTACAACCATTGGGCGGGTAGAACGATTACTGTTAAATGCTTTCCAAAGCTCCATTTTCTCTTTTTGAACAGGTAAAGACGCTATTTCCATGTATGTCTTTCCTAGCTCTCTTAATACAGTAATATCATTTGCAGATAAAGCCATTTGTAAACACTCCTTAATCTATAGTATACCTTGATTATATATTATTCTAGGAAAAAGAAAACTGAATAAAATGACATAAAAGTTCTCAAAAAGTGACATATTTAAGTAATCAATATTGAGTCTATTAATAATTACTGATATACTTTAGCTGGGGCTTAATTACACTATGTAAATGGAGATGCATACTATGTTATTAATGTACGGTAAAACAACAGTACCAGAAAATTGGCATGTAAAGGAGGAGAATGCTGCCATTTTTTCTAGAGTCTACGTTGTATTTGAAGGTGAAGTAATATATGTAGATAAAGCTAATAGTAGCGTTTCTTTGAAAAGGGGATATTTATATTGTTTTCCCACTGACAAGGCATATGAGATGATACAAAACCCAAATAATCCTTTGAGATGTATATATTTGCATATAGATATAACACCCTATACGATTTCAGATATTATTGAAATCAAATTAAAGAATGAGCCATTGCTTTCCCAACTGATAAAAACTATAGAATTAGCAATTATTCAAAAGCAGAATGAAACTGAGGCTATTTCTCTCATTTCTGCTTTATGCAAAGTCTTAATGGTATACTTGCAACAAAAACAAATGCTTTATACATATCCAATACCAATTATGAATGCATTAAGATACATATCCGAGCATTTATCAGAGAGTATTTTTATAGAAGATCTTAGTAAACTATGTGGTTATAGCACACAATACTTTATTCGCTTATTTTCACAGCTTGTTGGAATTTCTCCGCATCAATACCTTATTGGTTATAGAATGAAAATTTCTGCAAAGCTTTTATTAGATGGAAATAGTGTTTCAAAAACTGCTGATTTGGTTGGATATACTGAGGTAAAAAACTTCAGTAGAGCTTTTAAAAAATATTTTGGTATATCGCCAACGCAGTATAAAAACTATTTGACACCATCTCCATAATAAGAGGATTGGAGTGAATCGGATTTGCTTTTCATGCTGAACACATCCTTTCATATGATATTATATCAACCTTTCAGTGTGTCTAGCAAATCCGATTCACTCCACAGTACCTGACTAGTTTTGTTAGTTTTTCTTTTATCAAAGTATTAAACTTGGACAGCTAAAAATTAATTTTCTCTTGTCTTCTATTTGTTCTGTTGAACTAAATCTCCATATTAGACTCTGAAAGTCGCCTGATAGCTCAGGAATATTTAAACCAGCATGCATAAGCTCATCTCCACCAAAAACATTACTCTCATTAAGTTGATTATAATCCATATCAGAATTAAGACCCTTTAGACGTAGTGCTTTATGAGGTGGGTTTGGCTCTGCAAGGACTCTAGAATAGAATACAAACGCTTCAGTTTTGTCTTCTGAAACAAACATCCAAGCAGCTTCGTTAGCTTCAAACGGACTTATAAGTCGGTAAAAATCACCGAATTGTACAAGTTGCCTAATTTCTTTATATAGAGCAATTTGTTTTTTTACTATTGCTTTTTCTTCATCGGTGAATTTTGAAAGATCAAGCTCATATCCAAAATTTCCTGCCATCGCCACATTACCCCTAGTATCTAAGGAAGTTATTCTTTTTACTTGATGGTTGGGAACAGTCGAAACATGGGCTCCCATTGTGATTGCCGGATAAATAATACTTGTGCCGTACTGTATTTTAAGACGAGCAATTGCGTCGGTATCATCACTGGTCCAGATTTGAGGCATATAATAAAGTATGCCAGGGTCAAAGCGTCCACCACCTCCAGAGCAGCTTTCAAATAAGATGTTTGGAAATGCTGAAGTTATTTCGTCCATAATCCTGTATAGACCTAAAGTGTATCTATGGGATGTTTCTCTTTGTCTTTCGGATGGGAGTAAAGCAGAGCCTACTTCTGTCATATGCCTGTTCATATCCCATTTAACATATGAAATTGGTGCACTTGCAAGTACCGTGCAAATTTCATTAATAATATAATCACAAACATCTTTCCGCGATAAATCCAAAACCAACTGATATCTTTCCTCTGAACGGCTTCTATTAGGAACATGTATACACCAATCTGGATGAGAACGGTATAGCTCACTATCAGGCGAAACCATTTCTGGCTCAAACCACAGTCCAAATTTTAAATCCATACTATTTATACGCTTAGCAAGACCATCAAGTCCATCGGGAATTTTTGTCCTATTGACAAACCAATCACCTAGAGAGGAACGGTCATCATCCCTTTTTCCAAACCAGCCGTCATCGAGAACAAAGAGCTCAATTCCAAGCTCTTTAGCTGTCTTTGCAATCTCTACTATTTTATCAGAATCAAAATCAAAGTAGGTTGCCTCCCAATTATTTACTAGTATAGGTCTTGTTCTGTCTCTAAACTGTCCTCGACATAGGTGATTCCTAAAAAGCCTGTGATAAGTTTGGGACATATTATTAAGCCCCTCACATGAATAAACCATAACAACCTCAGGAGTATGGAAACTCTCAGAGGGTTTTAAAAGCCATGAAAAATCAAAAGGATTAATACCCATAGTAACTCGCGTGGTATCAAATTGATCAACATCAACATTTGCTGTAAAATTACCACTATATACAAGGCTGAATCCATAAGCCTCACCGCTATACTCATCAGTCCTTTTGTCCAAAAGAGCAATGAAGGGGTTATGCTGATGTCCACTGCCACCACGAGCATTGCTTATACCTTGAGTTCCCACAGTCAGAGATCTTCTTGTGATGTAGCGTTCTCTAGCCCATGCCCCTGAAAGGTGGAATAGGTCAAAGTCTGAGTGCTTGAAATCTATGCTCATACTCAAACACCTAAGTAATTTAAGAGTTTGAGTACCTTCGTTTAGAAATTTTACTGATCTAGTTATAACATCTAGCTTTTCAAAAACAGTATAGGAGAGGATTACCTTTAACCCTATACAGGAATCTAGCAATTCTATCTCTAAAGTCTCAGCATCATCAACAATATCTACATACGTAGCAGGTAAGCCTTCAAGCTTTGGTTTTCCTTTGTAAATTGTATGAGAATGGTATCTTAGATCAGTTATTGTAGAACCATTTTCCATTTGAATTTGATATGCTGGATAACGAAGGTCGGTATTACCGTATGCAGGGTATTCCTGTGGAAGACTGTCTAATGAATATGTGCGGTCAGAAATATCAGGACAAGCACACCACTGCCTCTTATTTGTGTTTAATGTATCCGTAAGACTAAAGTTTCTTATCTTCTTTCCCCAGTATAGGTGTGTTAAATAACCAGATTTAAATATCTTGATAATATAACTTGTGTTATTTGCAACTAAATGAAATATTTTTTTATCCTCGCTATAAATAATACTCATTGTTATGGTCATTCCTTTCTTTAGGCACAAATCTAGGTTTAAAGAAAATCATAGAATGATGTACATCTGAAATCATCTTTTCTTTTCATCAAAGTATACAATATAGTAAGCTAGTTTTCAATCAGAATGACAAAAGTAGTAACACTATAGTACAAAAGTAACTTATTTGCACTTACTATAATATAAGATGTTATATATAATAACAGTATGGTACAAACTAAATATCTTTATTAAAAGATAAATAATTTAGATTTTAAGCATGGATGGTGATTGTTTTGGCTCATAATTTTAATATTACAAATGAAGAAATCAAGTATCTTAGGGAATTAGCAAAGAAATACATGGAATACGCTAACCTTCCAATGATGAAGACAAGAATGGAGAGTTGGTATAAGCATAATGAACTTAAGGCTGAAAAGCCAATTATAATAATGGAAATGGAAACCTTCAAAGAAGACATGATAAAAAATATTCAATGTGCTACCCCAGAAGCTACTGAGATTGAGAAAAACCTTTTAGCTGAAATTATTAATTTTGAACTAATCAACGATGACAAGGTGATATCTCCTTTTTACAAGGTTAATTGGAAAATAGATATTAATGAATTTGGTATAGAAAAGCAAAAGGAATATGCTGTTGATAGTACTGGTAGAAAAATTGGCTTTGCTCAAAAGCATCTTATATTAGATTTAGCTGAGGATTTTGAAAAGCTTAAGCACTCTACATACAATGTAGATAAAAGCTATACCCTTGCTTGGAAAGAGTTTGTTGAAAGCATAATTGGAGATATACTACCTGTACATATTGAAAATAATAGTTTGGATTGGCATACAACACCTTCAATGAAGGTAGTAGAATTGATGGGAATGGAAAATATGATTTATGCCATGATGGATTATCCAGAAGAAATGCATAAGCTATATGCCTTTATTATTAATGATATTAAAGAGTACATGCTATGGCAAGAAAATGAAGGCATACTAACTCTAAATAATGGAAATGATTATGCCGGGTCTGGAAGCTATGGATTTACGCGAGAGCTTCCAACGGAAGGCTATCATAAATCAAAAAAAGTAACAAATAAGGATAGATGGGGTAATATGAATTCACAAGAAACGGTGGGTATTTCGCCTGATATGTACGAGGAGTTTGTTTTTCCTTATTACTATGAATTAGCTAAAGAGTTTGGCTTGGTTTATTACGGTTGCTGTGAGCCAGTACACGATATAGTATTTGTAAGCTACCAAATATAAGAAAGGTGTCCATATCTCCTTGGTGTGATGAGTCTATTATGGGAGACTACTTAAAGGGAAGCAATGTTATTTATGCAAGAAAGCCAAGTCC
>QKEK01000209.1 GCA_003251775.1 Clostridia bacterium
TCCACCCTCTTCAATAATTTTTAGGAGAAACAATTTATGCTTTAATGGGGTTGTTTTAGGGTGGATTTTATAGCTTTTATGTATGGTTTTTGTATAGGAAATAAGGCTGTTTTTATAGGTAATTTATATAGTATTTTTAAAGGTTTTTAGAATAATTTTTAATATATACGGTTACATTACTATATAGGTTTTTGTTTAATTTATTACAATTTTTTCTTGAAATTACTAATTTTTTCCAAGTGTGGTATAATGTAAATATAGGAAAACCACTGAAATACCTGTGTAGAGGGGTTTCAAACATGGTAGTTTACTGTGGGGTTTTTCGCAGAATATGGGGGTGAAATTATCCCCTGAGCTTGCGAGGTATTTATGTTTATATCTAAAGAGAGAATAGAGAGAGAATTAAAGGACGAGGATGATTGGAACGCTCTGACACCGAAAGAGAAGAGAATGTTTCTATTATATTGTACAAATGGGTTTGATGGGTTGAAGGCTTATGTGGAAGTGTATGATCCTGAGAATAGAGAAAGGGTTGTAAAGTTTCCAGGGTCTAAGGCTGAGGCTATTGTTGCTAAGGTTGAGTTTGAGAATTGTTTAGAGATTTATGGAAATCTTTTAAAAGAGATGGCTAGTAGTAAGATAAATTCTCAGTTATTTTTATATTACTGCAACCTTGCATTTTACAATATTTGCGACTATGTTAATGAGCGTGGGGAATTTAGGTTTGAGTCTATGGAAGAGGCTAGAGAAGTTCTGGGTTCTAAAGCAGTGGCAATAGTTGGTATACACACTGAATTACACCCCAAAGACCCCTCAATAGAAATTACAAAGGTTTCATTATTTCCTAGAGAAAAAGCCATGCGTGAACTCCAGCGTTTTAGTAAATTCATGGGAGAAGAAATGAACGGAGCTGTAGCAATGCCTAACATTAATATTGATTTAGGTGATGCTAGGTTTGACCCAAAGATGGATGAAATAAATGCTCAGAGGTACAAAATAGATGGCTAAAAAGAATATCTCTGAGATGACCTTAGACTTCACATTATACCCAAAACAGAAGTTGGCAATGTCTCACGAGCATAATTCTTGTTGTTTCGGAGGAGCAGCATCTGGAGGTAAGACTCATTTAAATATAAGAGCCTCTATAATTTGGGCATTAACTAACCCAGGAATTGCTATATATTTGTTTAGGAAGCAACTACAAGATTTAGAGAAAAGTTATATTTCTGCTGCTAATGGCTTTCCTTCTGTACTGAGAGATTTCATAGACAATGGATTTGTTAAGGTAGATTTAAATAAAAAGAAAATCATGTTTAAGAATGGGGGTGCTAAAAGAAATTCTTATATAGGAGGATCAATAATACATTTATGTCATCTTCAAAAAGGAGAAAACGACCTTAGAGGCTATGAAGGACAGGAGATTCATGCCTTGATTCTCGATGAGTGTTGTGACTTTTCTCAGAAAGAAATAAGTTTTTTAAGAAGTAGACTTAGACTTGGGTCATGGAGTATGCCTGATGATTCTCCTTTTAAACAATATAAAAACTATTTCCCAAGGATGTTAATGACAACAAACCCAGGTGGTGTTGGTCATGCATTTTTAAAATCAGAATGGGTTGATATTGCTCCTCCATACACAGTAGTACAAATGCCTCCCGAGAAAGGAGGTATGAGACATATTTTTATTAGAAGTCTTGTTCAAGATAATACTAAGATTATGGAAGAAGAGCCTAACTACATAAATGTATTAAAGGGTTCTAATGATAAGACGAGGGTTAGAGCTTTATTATATGGTGATTGGAATATAAGTGAGTCAGGAATATTAGCAGAGTCTTGGAGTTATGATGATAATATAATAGAGCCTTTTGAGATACCATCATCTTGGAGAATAGATAGGTGTATGGACTGGGGAAGTAGTTCTCCATTTGCTATAACATACTTTGCTGAGTCAGATGGGACATCAGTAAAGCTGTTTAATGGTGAAACAAGAATATTCCCTAAAGGAACATTATTTTTAATAGATGAACTTTTTGGGTGCGACCCTACCGACCCATCTAAAGGTCTAAGGCTAGATGACTATAAAATAGGGCAGATGATAAAAGAACATGAAGATGCTTATTTATCCAAATACAATGTAGTCCCAGGAAATGCTGATGGAGCCATGTGGCAGAAGAGTAACAAAAACAAAGCAATTATTGATGATATTAATGAAGGGTTTTTTGGAAGAGTTATATACAACAATGAACAGTTATTTTTAAGATTCGATAAACCCGCAGGAAGTAGAAAAGCTGGATTTGCTTTGATAAGAAATTTATTAGAAGGTGCTCAAGCAATAAATAAAGGAGATATGGAAAGAAAAGGATTGTATGTTTTTTCTAATTGCAAATATACAATTCAAACAGTCCCAATGTTGCAGAGAAGCCCTAAAGACCCTGATGATTCAGACCCCTATGGGAATGACCATATTGCAGATACTATGAGGTATAGGGTATTAGCAAAGAATTTTGTTGCAAGAACTATAAATGCTTCAGTGTATTAGAATAAATTCCATGTATGGTATAATATATGTAAGAGTGATTAGCACTTGCTCTTACAATATACACAATAACCGAAATAAATTAAATTGAAAACACAAGGATATAAATAATTGTCCTCCTTATTGCCATGTTCTGATTTTCGGTTGGTCGGATACAATGGGTGCTACTTTAAGGAGGAATTTTTTATATCCTTTTATATTATAGGAGAAATAGGATTTGAAAGCATTAACGTCTCAAGAATTATACCAACGAGCAATAAGTTATCATGGAACAGAGCACTATGATTATACCAACACAGATTTTTCTTCTTTAAAAACAGATACATCAGTTTACTGTAATTATTGCGAAAAAGAATTTCCTGTTAATTTAGGTAGACACTTATCCACCAAAAAACCTAGTGGATGTCCTTCGTGTAAATTTAAAAAGTTATCTAAACTGTATATGATGTCCGAAGAAGATTTTAAAGAGGATTGTAGGAAAGTTCATAATGGGTATTATTTATATCCAGAAGGAATAACTATATATAAAGGAAATAAAGAATCTATATTTTATATATGCCCTGAGCATGGGCTACGAGAACAAAATGCAGGAAAACATAAATCTGGACAGGGTTGTGCATTATGTGAAGGTAGCTATAAACGTTCATTAGAGGATATACATGACTATATGAATAAGCATAAAGAAATGTTTTCTGATATAGAATTATTATCAACAGAATATATTAACCATAATACACTTATGCAATGGAGATGTTTAATTCCTAATTGTGGATATGAATGGGCAGCATCTTGGGGTAAAGTTAAAGGAACTGGTGGTAGAAAGGGTAGAAGATGTCCTGAATGTGCAGGATTATTAAATGATACAAAAGCAGAAAAACACAAAGATAAATGGGTACATATCCCTGCAATGGTTTATGTGTTGGAATGTTTAGATGAGGATAATACTTTATTTTACAAAATAGGATATACACAGAGAACTGTTGATGTAAGATATTATGATAAGCGTGTTAAATTTACCTATAAGGTATTGAAGGAATATAAATCCAATAAATATGAATGTGTAAGATTTGAGAAAAGATTACTCAGAGCACATACAGATAATATAAAAAAATATAAACCTGTGCACAAGTTTCATGGACATACAGAATGTTATACAGAGCTTCTACCTTGGGAAGTTATAGATGATTTGGCAGAGAAGATTATGCCTTCATGGAAACAATAAATTAAACTTTTTCCTTATATGCTATAATAGTAATATAAGGAGAATTATTTATATGAGTTTAACACAACCTAACAACATATATTTACAGAATAAAGATAGGTGGATAAAGAATAGGGATTTCTATGAAGGAGCAGATGCAGTTAAGAAAAAAGCCGATATGTATCTACCAAGATTGGGAGCACATAAAGGTGAGAATGGAAATTATTATTATGAGACATTTTTAAAGAATGCTGTATACTATAATACCGTAAATAGGTCAGTCTCAGCTTTTTTAGGTCTTAGTTTCCGTAAGCCTCCATTACTAACAAACCCTGAGCTTACAGAAAGGTATAGACATAATTTTGGCTCTGATGGAGCATCATTGTTTGCATTTGCAGAATCTGTTATTAAAGAAACATTATTACAAGGTAAATGTGGTGTACTTGTTGACTTTCCTGCTGTGGATACACAATCATTATCTAAGGCTGAGTATGAAGCACAGCAGATACAGTCTTTTTGTGCAATGTATACAGCAGAATCTATAATAAATTGGAAAGAAGAAATAAGAAAAGGTAAAAAGGTTCTCACGTTAGTTGTTTTAAAATCAGAAGTCATAGACCCTAATAACCTAGACCCTTTCTCAGATAAGACAGTAGATTCTTATACAGTATTAAAATTAGATGAATCAAATGAATACGTTGTAGAAACTTATATACAGGTTTCTGACGGAGCTATAAATTCTAGCTCAGATAATTACTATGATGGATGTTATTTGTATGAATCTATAAAACCTAAAATGCAAGGAAAGCCTTTAGACTTTATACCTTTTTATGTGGTTACTCCTCAAGGGGTTACAATGCAGTCTATTCCATCCCCTTTAAGTCCTATAGTGGACTTAAACCAAGCTCATTATTTAATGAGTGCTTTAATTCAACATGCATTTATTTTATGTTCTTCTCCCACTGCTGTATTTTCAGGTCTATCTGGAGACCAACAGAATAGTATTCTTTTGGGGGGAAGTAGTGCAATATTACTTCCTTTACAAGGAACGGCACAATATTTAGAATATAGTGGACAAGGTGTAACAACCATGCAAACATATATGCAGGAACTTGTTACACGTATTGGTACTTTAGGGTCAAAAATTATAGACCCAGCTCAAGGTTCAAATCTGTCGGCTGAAGCTTTGACAATTACATCTAGTGGACAGAACAGTGTATTAACATCTATTATCATTGGGGTTAGTGAAGTTCTCACCAGAGCATTAAGGATTATGGTGCAATGGGATAATGAAAAAGAAATTTCATCAAAAACATTAGAAACTGTAAACTGTCAAGTTAATACTGATTTTAATCCGTCTATAATATCTGCTAATCATATAAATTCTATATCATTACTTAATCAGAAGTTATTATTATCTGATGAGGAAACTTTTGATATTTTAAAGAAGGGTGAACTTATTGATAACAGTAAAACATTTAAAGACCACCAAAAAGAAATAGAAAGTTCACGATTCTACGACATGGTCTTTGGAGACCTCGCTATGGAAGCTCAATCTAGCATACCCTCCAAACAGCAGGTCGAGGATTCCGTGATAGATACTAAAACAAATCCTGATAGATTCTTGTCTACAGAGAATCCATTTGACCCAAATGCTAAGAAGGCTTCTACTCCAGATACAGGAAATCCTTCATAACATAATCCTCCTCTGCTCACTAGAAATAGTGGGCTTTTTTATTTTTTTCCATATATGATATAATATAAGTAAGAGGAAGGAAAATGACTTTACAAGAAAAGACTTATGATGTAACAACAGAACATAATATATATTTAGACCAATACTTCCTAGGATTACAACAAAGACTATCTAAAGAGTTAAAAACAGTTCTACAAGAGTTAATTCAGGTTCTATTAGAAAATCCTACAAAGGAAGTGAGTTTGTTAGAATTAAGGAAGATGCAAAGGTCTGTCGATAGTTTCCTCGATTCTTACAACCCCCGAGAAAATCTCGACAAGGAACTTGCAGAGTTGTTTAATATAGAATTCACAGCACAAGTAGATATGCTACAAGGTGTAATAGATGATTACAAATTACCTTATTCAGTAAGACCTCCATCAA
>QKEK01000113.1 GCA_003251775.1 Clostridia bacterium
ATTTCTTCCTTTGATAGCTTTGTATCTTTATCTAGCTGAATTTTGTATGGCTTCCCAAATATAATTTTGACCTCTGAAAAAATCTTATAGCTTGCCTGTACCCTAACAGGCAATATATACGCCCCTGTCTTTACTGCAAACATAGCAGCTCCTGGCTTCGCCTTAATCCTAGCTCCCTGCCTTACTCGCGTACCCTCCGGGAAAATACCTACAATTTTCTCTTGTTTAATGTATCTTAGTACTGTTTTTACAGCCTGTACATCACCAGCTCCACGTTTAACTGGGAATGCCCCCAAAAATCTAAATATTGCAGCAGATATTTTATTCTCAAATAGCGAGGCCTTTCCCATATAATGAACCCTTCTTTTCATTTTACAGGATATAAAAAACATATCCACCATACTAACGTGGTTTGCATACAGCAAAACGCCTTCACTTTTGGGAATATTTTCCATGTCTATTAGTTTAACTCTATAAAATATCCTTAGAAAAGCAAAAATTAAATTTTTAACAAATACAAATAATAACTCACTCAAAGAAACTTCACCTTACCCTATGCTTGTATTATTGACAATATTTTTTCTACCGTTTGTTCTATTGATAATTTTGTTGAATCTATTTCAACTGCATCATCTGCCTTTTTTAAAGGAGCAAAAGCTCTTGTACTATCCTGCCTGTCTCTTTCTATTATATCACTCATTACCTCCTCTAATGACACAGAGCTTCCCTTTTCCTTCAATTCATTGTATCTTCTTAAAGCCCTTTCCTCAACAGATGCAACCAAAAATAGTTTTATGCTTGCATTTGGTAAAACATATGTACCTATATCTCGACCATCCATAACAACACTATTATGTTTAGCTATTTCCTGCTGTAATTTAACCATTTTAATTCTAACAGAAGGAATTATTGCAACATTTGATGCTCCCATAGAAACCTCAGGCGTACGTATATCCTCAGTTACATCAACATCATCAAGTAAGATATGTTGCTTATCATTTACATATTTCACCATTATATTAACATCGTGAATAAGCTTATCAAGAGCGTCCATATCCTTCGTATCAACGCCTGATTTAATAGCTTTTAGAGCAACTGTTCTATACATTGCACCTGTGTCTAAATATATAATTCCAAGCTTTTTTGAAATTATTTTAGCGATAGTACTTTTTCCTGCTCCCGACGGACCATCTATTGCTATACTTACTTTTTCCATAGTGTCTCCTTGTTTGCTAGACTATTTTATGTTATTCCACAATTATATATCATCATTATTATCATTTTCAAGAAGATTATTTTTCAATGCATATATAGCTGCTTGAGTTCTATCCTGAACATTAAGCTTTTTAAAGATATTAGAAACATGGTTTTTTACTGTTTTTTCACTTATATATAAACTTAAAGCAATCTCCTTATTTAGCTTTCCTTCAGCTATCAATCTTAAAACCTCAATCTCTCTTTGAGTAAGAACGGGTTCACTCTTCTTACTTTTTTTCTGCATTGCAACCCTATTAAATTCCTCAATTAACTCGCTGGTCATATTAGATTGAATATACTTTTCTCCTAAATTAACGCTCCTTATAGCCTCAACTAGTATTTTTGAATCAGCATCCTTTAAAACATAACCTTCGGCACCAAGCTGTATTGTTTTTATCAGATACTCTCTATCCTGGTGTATGGTAAGCATAATTATCTTAACATTAACATTCCTTTGCTTAATTTCTGTTAATGCTTTTAACCCATTCATTTTAGGCATGTTTATATCCATCAGAATAACATCTGGTGATAGCTTTTGAATAAGCTCAATAGCCTGCTCTCCATCAGAAGCCTCCCCAATCACCTTGATGTCAGTTTCTAATTCTAGTAGCTGCCTAATGCCCTGCCGCACCATTGAATGATCGTCAACTAAAAGTACACTAATTTTTTTCATTTATACTCACCTCTTTATTTATTGGAACCGACACAGTTATCCTAGTACCTCTTTGCTTTGATGAAACAACCTTTAATTCTCCCTCAAGCAATTCTACACGCTCATTCATACCTATTATTCCAAACCCTCCATGACTATCTGGACTTCTTTCTTTTATATTTGTATAGTCAAAGCCTTTTCCATCATCATATACATACACATTAAGATTATCCTGCATAGCCTCAATATTTACAGCAGCATTGTGTGCTTCTGAATGCTTTTGGATATTGCTTAACGCCTCTTGAACTATTCTAAATAAGGTTAAGGAAATCTCTGGTCTTAACGAGCCAAAATAACCTTTATGCTTTAATGTTATATCTATACCCGTTTGTAGCTTAAAATTATCAATATATTTTTGAAGAGTTGGAATTAATCCTAGATCATCTAAGGACATAGGTCTCAAGTCATAAATAATCCTTCTTACGTCTGTTAGGCTCTGCCTAACAAGCTCCTTAAGATTCTTTAGCTCAACTCTAGTCTGGTTTACATCAATGTCAATATATTTTTCACACACCTCTGCCTTTAAAACAACATTTGACATGCTCTGTGCAGGACCATCATGAATTTCTCTTGCTATCCTGTGTCTTTCCTTCTCCTGAGCAAGTATGATTTTAAACCCAATCGTTTGTTTTTCCTGTACATTCTGTATTTCATCGGAGATTTTCATTAAATCACCAGAAAGATAACTCATTACAGTCGTTACTTGACCAACAAGCTTTTCTGCTTTATCCACTGTGCGGTGAGAATCCTTAATTCTTGCCTCAAGCTCATTTCTTCTTCTTATCAGATATGCTTCCTGTTCTCTTTTTACTACCAGCTTTACTCTCACATCATCAGCCTTTTCATAAGCAACTCTTAAATCCTCTTGTGAAAACTTTGCAAAATTTTTATTAATAAGAGCCAGTCTTCTTTTGGCTTCTTTCATCTGGCTCTCTAGAAATTCTACCTCATCTATTGTTTCAGATGTTTTTCTTATTGCCTCTTGAAGCTCATTTTCCAGCTTTTTAGATTCACTCCTAGCATTTTCAGCAATTTCATATATTTCTATTTTACTTTTATCTATAACATCAAGCGTGGTGTCTATAATTTTGTTCATTCTTTCTAAACTAATCTTAAAGCTGGCCAAAGGGTGATTCTCCTTCCGTATTTAAAACAAATTCTATGATAGCGTAGACAGCATAGGATCCTTATTGTGAATACAACAAGGTACTTATTTATCTAACAGTTTATGTAGCTCACTCATAAATGTATTCAAATCCTTAAATTGTCTATAGACAGATGCAAATCTAACATAAGCCACCTCATCTATCTGTTTTAATCTATCCATAATCATTTCTCCGATTTGATTTGTACTGACCTC
This sequence comes from Clostridia bacterium, assembly GCA_003251775.1. Classification (GTDB taxonomy): domain Bacteria; phylum Bacillota; class Clostridia; order DSM-8532; family SZUA-474; genus SZUA-474. Next base: position 3,330 of record QKEK01000113.1, read on the forward strand.
TCTTTCTAAGGTATTTAGTATCTGTGTCTCTATATCATTTACCAAATTTTCAAGTAAATTTATTGAAACTGGTCTTTTTTCACAAGCTCTTAACAATCCATTTAGTATTTTTTCTCTTTTAAAGGGCTGCCTTGTTGAGTCCTTCTTCACCACCATCATAGGAACGCTCTCCACCTTTTCATATGTGGTGAATCTTTTTCCACAATTAAGGCATTCTCTTCTTCTCCTTATACTTACCCCTTCATCATTTGGCCTTGAGTCAATGACCTTATCCTCATCATGTGAACAGTAAGGACACTTCATAGTATTATCCTCCGCAATTTTATATTTTGTATTCTACAAATTAATCTTTTTAATAAACTCATTCATATCTATACTTAATTTCTTAAGGTCTTCAGCAGAATTTGCAATATCATATATACCTTCATTTTGTATTTCGGTTGCAGATAGTACTTCCTTAACCGAAATCGAGATTTGCTCAGCAATACTTGATACATTTTCAAGCATTCTTTTTGCATTATGGAACATTTCGTCTACCTTAGTTAGTAATATATTTCCCTTAACTGCATAATCATTTGCCTCACTATAAGCCTTTTTTATAAGTGAAAAATTATTGAAAACCTCTTTAACAAAAGAATTACCATTACTAACTGATTTATTACCACTAACTACCTTATCTACAGTATTCTGAACCCTACTATTAACTTGAGCAGTAATATCAGTTATATTCTTAACAATCTTAGCACTCTGTTCTGCTAGCTTCCTAATCTCCTCTGCCACTACTGCAAACCCTCTACCTTGCTCTCCAGCACGAGCAGATTCTATTGCAGCATTTAGTGCAAGTAGGTTTGTCTGCTCGGATATCTGAACTATGTTTTCTAGAGCCCCATTGATTTCAACAATACTTAAATCTAATTCCCTTACTTCGGCTTCCGCTATATCCATAACTTGGTCTATAGCCTCAATTTCATTATTTAGCTCTGTCATCTGATTTGTTCCTTTATCTATTAGGCTATATAGCTGTGTAGAAACATTGTTCATTTCCTTTGCATTTTCCTGTGTCTGCTGTACTTCATCAATTGTTCTGCTTATGTTTTCAGATATATTATTAATGTTTTCTGTAGTTATACTTACCCCCTGAGCCATCTCCTTAATTGCATTAGTTATTGACTTTGAGTACTTTTTACTCTCACTCATTCTATGGTCTAGGTTAGAGCTTTGTGTATTAATAATATTTGAGCTTTCACTAATTTGTGCTAATGTAGATTTTAAGGTTGACAATAGCTCTTGAGATTCCCTTTGCTTTTGTTCTGCAATACTAATAAACCTTTTAACGCTTCCCATCATAAAAATAATTGTCACAAATACAGCATTGATTACAAAAAACAAATTGAGAAAGACATATAATCTCATAGAAGGCTCTATGTTTATTAATAAATTTTCTGGTGCAAAAATATATTGAAGTACTAACGATAAAGAAACAACCAAGCTAATAAAATATATTAGTTTTCTATCAAAAAAGAGCAGAGTAAGTCCTATAGTTGCGAAGAAATAGTAGTGCAAATCTACTCCAGCCCTCGAATAATTAATGATATAGAAGGCATAAATAGTAGGTATTAATGCAAAGATAGCTCCCTTAACCTTATATAATAAAGCCCTATTTATTGGAACTAAGAACACTAGCCACTCAATAACAACAGCTACAATCGCAATTTTAAAATTCGCTATCCCTTTTTCCTTGCTGACAAATAAGAACGCGAGAACAACCATAAAAAACTGTACACAAGATAAGATGATACATTCGACTAGTAATGCTCTTTTAATGTTACTATTTTTAATCTGAAAATTTAAATTGGTGTTAATTTCACTAACAGAATTAGTACTCATACTTCTTGTCCATTCCTTTCTTTCAACCTTGTATCCATTACTCTCTTCAATCAAAAATCTGGGTTGAAAGAAAATAATATATTTATCTTGTGTATTTTAATCATTTTAATTGGTCATTTTCTTTCAACCTTGTTATGCCATATATTGCACATTATATCACAGTGTAAGACAAAAAAATATAAAAAAGCATAAAAAAACACATTACATATTGTTTGTTTTACTGTATACTTAATCTCGGGAGTGATATTATATGGGTACTAATTTAGAGATAACAATTAAGTATAAAAATAAAGATACACAAGTAATCAAAGCAAACAAGCATGATAATTTACTACATGCCTTAATAAAGAATAAAGTTTACATAAATTCGCCTTGCGGCGGTAACGGAACATGCGGTAAGTGTGCTGTTATCATAATGGACGTTGCTTTAAGTCCAAATAAACAGGAGCAAAAGCTGTTTAGTATTTCACAATTATCTGAGGGATACCGCCTTGCGTGTACATATACCTTACTACATAATACTACCATACTTCTTCTTACAGAAGAAACAAGTAGCAGGAT
>QKEK01000294.1 GCA_003251775.1 Clostridia bacterium
TTTTTATGTTAAAATATTTTTATGAAAAACCCTATGTGATAAAACCTTATGTCTATTCTTAAGGGGGATACTTAATGAACAAAAAAATATTTTACATCATAGTTTTTGCTAGTGTTAACATAGTATTTTTTGTTCTATTTATGCCACATCGTGATAAAGCAAGATTTACGCAGGCTGAGCTTAATTGGATAAGTGATAATTCAGATGAAATATTCTTTATGGGGTATTACGATACCCCTGGTGAAGAAAGATTTGCAAAAAAATTATGTGAAATCATATCTGCTGATACAGGGCTTAAAATAGTGCCATATGAGGATACATGGTCTAATACCATGAAGCTTCTTAAAAAAGGCAGAATTCCTATGTGTGCAACAATGAATATTTCTGAGGAAAGAAGTGAGTATCTTATATTCTCATCTTCACTCAGAGGTATAGAGTCAGGTGTATTTTCCCGTATGAATAATCCCATAAAAAGCTATGAAGATATAGATGGTAAAACTATTGGCGTTATTAGAAACAGCTATTTACTTAACGACTTTATGGATAGATATCCAAAAATAAAATTTGACATAGTTTATTATGATAGTACAGAAGAGTTTCCTATTTATCTTAAAAATGAAGAAATTGATGGTTTTTTATCTACCAGAGACTATCAGAATGAAATGCGTAACTTTTACTATTTCAATATACCCTCAATATCAACGAATAATAATCATATTGGTATTTATAAGGATAACGTTGCACTAGCAAGCATAATATCTAAGGAAGTAGAGTATTTAAATAAAATAAATTGGAGTGGTATAATTAAAGAAGCCATAAGCTTTGAATTAGAAAAACAGGCAATATCGTTCACTGATGAGGAAAAGGAGTTTATAGCTGTAAATCCATACATATCTGTTGGACTAATTGAAGACTATGCCCCTTTTTCTTATAAAAAGGACTATATTAGTTATGGGATAACACCTAATATATTAAAAAAGATAAGCTATTTAACAAATATAAACTTCGGCTATGTTGTAGATAGCTATGAAAATATTGTAAATAATGAAAATATTGATTTAATAACAAATATAACATACAAAAACAGTGATTATAGCTATTCTAGTCCCCTATTTACTGATAAGCTTGTAGTTGTTGCAAAAAGCTCAAAGGATTATATAGAAGAGGCATACGAACTGGAGCAATACAGAGTTGGGATTAGTAGCTTTAATTATTATAATAATTTTCTAAAAGAACAGATGCCATTTATGAACCTAAAAAAATATAATTCCTTTGAGCAGATGTTTTTTGAAATTGAAGATGGTAAAAGAGATTATATTATAGTATCTAAGGCAGTTGCTGACATATATATTAAGAAATATCCTAGGTTAGATTTTAGGGGAAGTCTTTATGAAAACTTTCATTACATTATTGCAAAGGATAGAAATAATGCAGTACTAACAAGTATTCTTGATAAATGCTTAAAGGTTATAGATGTTGAGGCTATTAAGCTTGAGGAAATTAATAAGCTTACTGACTTTAATGATAATGAAACAAGAAGTTGGGTTATTGTAGTGTTTATTGTAATGGCTTTAGGTGTAATTATAGTAAAGCTTTATTTTAATAAAAGACGGGTTGAATTAAGGCTTATGTATACAGATCAGAATACAGGAGTATACAATCGATTATGGCTAGAAAAGCAGCTTGAAAGAAAGCAAAAGTATGATTTGTTTTTTGAAATAGAGCTTAAAAATTTAGTTTATTTTTATGAGAGATACGGTCAGCAGGTTTATGATAGCACAGTAAAAAAAATAGTTAGAATACTGAGGGAGCATTTAAAAGAGGACGAGCTTTTTGCAAATGTTGATAAGGAGAGATTTATAATAGCAAAGGCTTATACTAGTGATAGCGATACTAAGAAATTCGCTCAGAATTTATCAAGTCTCTTTAAAGAGAAGGTATATGTTCATGACTTGAATTACGGTATTAATACATATGTTGGCGTACTGAAAGCTGATGATGACATTAGGGGTGTTAGCGATATTACAAATGCTCTTGAAGTTGCGTTGTATTACTCAAAGATAGAAAATACTGTAGTTTACTATAGCTATGATATCTATCAAAAGTACAACACTCAAATAAGCTTTGATAAGCAGTTTGTCAACACTATAATGAATGAGGAATTAGAGGTATATTATCAGCCTGTTTTTAGTAAGGGTAATGGGGAGCTATTTGCGTTTAATACTCATATTAATTGCACGCTTAGGGACTATGGTCAAGTTAATAGTAAGAGCTTTAATAATGGAATTAAGAAATTAGGCTTGGAAATCGAAGTTGACAAAATAAAGCTAATTAAGGTAGTTAGGCAAATAATAAATTGGGAGAAAGAGGGTAGGGTGGTTTGTGTACTTATAGGTATTTCTCCTATTATGGTTAGAGAAAAGAATTTTGCTTTCTGGTTTAAGGACATTACAAAGGAAATTAGTAAATCTAGAATAATAATAAAGCTTAATCAAGAGGCATTTGAATCTAATATAGACAAGCTTATGATGATTAATAGCAAAAACATATCCTTTGCAATAGACAAATTTGGCGATGACATAGCAGGGGTGCTTGAGTATGATGAGGGCTTGGCAGAAATCGCTGTTATTGATACTGAGTTTTTGATAAATCTGACTGAAGGAAGATTGCATGAGGATATTCTGGACTTTGTCATTGCTATGGGTAATGCAGTAAATAAAAAGGTTATGATTAATGGAATAGTTTCTAAAAACCAATTAGATATTTTATATAGCAGAAATGTCGATTATATAAGTGGTGGCTATTTGAAACCATATGTCGATAGTAAGGAGGTCAGCTTTGAAGGTATTAATAGTTGAAGATAATAAAGACTTGAATATTACTATAAAAAACGCCCTCGAAAAGGAAGGCTTTTTGCTATTTAGTGCATTAAATGGTAAGAATGCTAAGGAAATAGCTTATTTAAATAAACCAGATGTAATCCTATTGGACATAATGCTACCTGACACTATGGGGTATAATTTGATTCATTTCTTCAAGGAACACGGTGATCCAATTGTTATTATAATTTCGGCACTTGAGGAAGAGGAAGCAAGGAGAATTTCGTATGAAAAGGGTGCAGATGATTTTTTAATCAAACCAATTACATTGTTTGAGCTGCAATATAAGCTTAAGGCATTACATCGGAGAAAAAAGACCAATAGCTTTATTTTCTCTGTTGGTGATATTACATTCAATTTAGAGACCTTAGAGCTTACCTGCCAGAATAATGCAATAATTCTTCAGCATAGTCAGATAGCAGTATTAAAAACACTATATGAAAAATATATCGAAGGGAGTATTCTTGATAAAAATGAAATTGTAGATTTTGATGGTATTGGTGATAGTAATAGCTATAGAATACATACATTGATAGGAAGACTCAGAAAGAGCTTAACAGAGGTAGGTAGTGAAAGGATTATAATCGAGAATATTTACGGGAAAGGCTATGAGCTTGTTGTTATTAAATAATTATATATTTAATGACCTAAAATAATTCAAAACAATGCTGGCATAACCAGCATAACCATGAAACAGCTATAAAAGCAGAATTAGGTGAATACATGAAAGTTGCGATAAAAATAGTTCTTTTAATTATACTAGTGACTGTAATTACAGTGTCAATACTAGACCAGCTTGAAAATAATATAACTAAAAAAATGGATGCTTCAGATAGTTTTCTAGATATTGACAGGGTGAATGATGACGATGTCTATCTGCTGTATTTTCATACTGACAAAATAAACATACTCTCTGTAATGCAAAAGCCCGTTACTATTATATGGTTTGGAGTTAAAACAAATCATGGGATAATAAAAAACCGCGGTATTGTTTCTCAAAACTATAATGTTTTCACAGAAAACTTTACTAAAAAAAAATACATGAAGGTAGATATAGACAAGCATGATTATAGCGAGGAAAAGGTATGTGAAATAAAATTAGAAGTCATTCCTAGTATGGAAAATTCACACTCTACAATCTTTGTAGGTAATAGCAATAGGATTAATGAGTTTATAGATATGATTCTCACAATAAAAACAATAATAATAACCTTAGTAGTGACTGTGGCTATACTTGCTTCTATTATTAGTATAAAAAAGAAGGATATTTATTTTGTAATGCTAGGGATTTTCTTGCTACTAAGTCTTTTCAAATTTGATTTCTTTATAAAGGCAGTACTTGTATCGGTGTTTTTTGTTAATTTGCATATTTTCAGTAGAAGAATAAAACCAATTATCTTTGCTATATGTATATTACTTTCGTTTATTAATATACAAAGCCTAGAGATAATAAAGGTAATAATAATCCTATTAATTGCAACAAGAGTATACAATACAGTTACCAGATATGAAGCTATAGGAATTATACCGACTGTAGCTTTAAGTATGTTTTTAGGGGTAAGAACTTTTAATTATTATTCACTCAATATATTTTATAATGAGGCTCACTTATTAGTTTTTGTTCTAATGATAATTGCTTATTTTGGGTATTATCTAGCCGAAATATCAAATGAGTATAATGGTGCTGTTAATTTTGAGTTATTAAGGGGTATTAGTCATGACTTTAAAATACCGCTTTCAGTTATAAAGCTTAATCAAGAGCTTATGGAAGCTTATTTAATTACTGAGGCTGAACGAAAAAGTGCAATTGCTTCAATTAGCTCTGCAGTTAGCGAGCTTGAAAAAATGATAAGCTCCTTGACTGCGTTTTTGTACAAAAGAAAGTATGTTGGTAGCAAGTACAGTACTAGTGTTAAAAACTGCTTTGAAAGAATAGAAAAAAGCTTTGAAAAATATAAAGCTATACATTTTTCTGTAATATGTGATGAGGCTGACGTGATTTTACCTATAGACTCTATTTGGTTTAATAGGCTTATATATAACCTTGTAGATAATGCATTTAAGTATAGTAAGGAAGACGGAGAGCCGTTTGTCAAGCTTGAGTACAAGAAGCTTAAAAAGAAAGTATTAATAACTGTGACGGATAATGGTATTGGGATTGAGAAGGAGGAGTTAAATAAAATTTTTACGCCATTTTACAGAATAGATGGAGCTCATAGTAAAAGTGGTTTAGGACTAGGGCTTACTATAATTAAGGAAATTGTTAATCAGCTTGATGGGGAGATTAAAATATCCTCAAAAATAGGAGAGGGCACAATAGTAAATATAGAGATTAATGCAAGGTAGAAGCCTAAATTAATATTTGTGCATAAAAGCTAGATTAAAAATGTTTGTAAAAGAATAATGGATGTTTTGAATAGTTGTGTTTACTTACGTTATGATTAAAATAAAAGAAAATAGAGGCTTGATGTATGAAGATAAGAATAGTATAATTCTATTTAAGTAATACTGATAGCAATGTAATGAGTATATTACGGTATTGTATATTTATACAAAACAATAAAATACAAAACAATAAAACACATTGCATTGTTTTATATTGAACTGCTTCAAGTTACAGACAGACTAAAATTCTAGTAGTACTAATTGCTACAAATTATAGTATATTTGCAAGGAGAGAAGAAGATGGAGAGCATGATTAGAGGTATTGATTTAGCAGAATCAGGAAGACAAAAGATAGAATGGGTTAAGAAGAATATGCCATTATTAAGGGGATTAGAAGAGGATTTCGTAAAAACCAAGCCCTTTAAGGGAGTAAGGGTATCATTATCAGTGCATCTTGAAGCTA
>QKEK01000323.1 GCA_003251775.1 Clostridia bacterium
AGGAGATTTGATATGCTAGAGGCAATGTATGGTTCTTTGAAAATTAGAAAAAAAATAGACTTTCTTTTATTACCAATAAAAATCATATATATTGTTTATACCATTCCTTTTCTATTATTTGTATTACTAATGCAAATTAAGACTTTTATTGCTTTTGGGAATCCTTTAAAGGAAAAGGTAGGAACGGTTAAGGCTATTCTTATAACACCTATAAATTCACAAAAAACCAAATCTGCACTTGACACCATAAGTGCCAAAATATAAAATAGAATAAGATGTTTTTTCTGACGGGCTATAATATTTGATGAATTATAGCCCATAAAAATTATTGGGGTGTTTCGGTTTGTTTTTAGCAGTTTGATATAATTAACGTAAGGTTATTTATATAATAATGAAACTTAGCGGAAAGCTCAAGCAAAAACAACTTGAATAATACCACATAATAAGTTATTATATATTATCATAAATAGCTAATAGATTGAATAAAAACAAAAGCCTAATTGCTTATTGTATATACATTGGGGAGGACAAATAGATGTCAGTAAAATATATTTTTGTAACTGGTGGGGTAGTATCTGGTCTAGGTAAGGGTATAACCGCAGCATCTTTAGGAAGATTATTGAAGGCTAGGGGGCTTAGGGTAACCATTCAGAAGTTCGACCCCTATATAAATGTTGATCCAGGGACTATGAGTCCGTATCAACATGGTGAGGTTTTTGTAACCGACGATGGTGCAGAGACAGACCTTGATTTGGGACACTATGAAAGGTTTATTGATGAAAACTTGAGCCAGAATAGTAATGTAACTACTGGTAAGGTATACTGGTCAGTTATTTCTAAAGAAAGAAAGGGAGATTTTCTTGGAGGTACGGTTCAGGTAATTCCACATATAACAAATGAAATAAAAGAGAGAGTGTTTAGAGTTGCAAAGGATGTTACTGATGTTGTAATAACTGAGATAGGCGGTACGGTAGGGGATATCGAAAGCTTGCCGTTTTTGGAAGCTATTAGACAGGTTAATACAGATGTAGGAAGAGAAAATGTAATGTATATACACGTTACTCTTGTTCCGTATATCAGCATTTCAGGAGAGCTGAAAACAAAGACTACACAGCATAGTGTTAAGGAGCTTAGAAGTATAGGTATACAGCCTGATGTTATTGTCTGTAGAACAGAAAAGGAGCTGTCAGATGACTTGAAAGCAAAGATAAGTCTTTTCTGTAATTGTCCTAAAGAAGCAGTTATTCAGAATCTAGATGCGGAGTTCCTGTATGAGGTTCCTTTAATGCTAGAAAAGGAAGGATTAGCTGATTTTGTATGTGATCGTTTAGGCTTAAAATGTAAAAAGCCTGACTTAAAGGAATGGAATGATCTTGTCAATAGACAGAGGAATCTTAAAAAGGAAGTAAAAATCGCACTTGTTGGAAAATATGTAGAGCTACATGACGCATATATTAGTGTGGCTGAGTCTCTTAGACATGGTGGGATTGGCAATGACGCAAATGTAGAAATAAAATGGGTAAATTCTGAGAATGTTAATGCAAAAACCGTTAAGGATGAGCTTGGTGATGTAGATGGTATTTTAGTACCTGGTGGATTTGGAGACAGGGGTATTGAAGGTAAGATTACAGCAGCTAAATATGCAAGAGAGAATAATGTACCGTATTTTGGAATTTGCTTAGGTATGCAAATGGCAGTGGTTGAATTTGCGAGAAGCATCTTGAAGCTGAAAACTGCAAACAGCTCTGAGTTTATAGAAGAGTGTGAATATCCAGTAATTGACCTAATGCCTGAACAAAAAGACATTGACGAGATGGGCGGTACTATGAGGCTAGGGCTGTATCCATGTAAGTTATCTCTAGATGGAAAGGCTAGGCAAATATACGGTGAAGAGCTGGTTTATGAAAGGCATAGACATAGATATGAGTTTAACAACCAGTTCAGAGAGGAGCTTACTAAGAAAGGCATGCTCTTATCGGGGTTGTCACCTAGTGAAAGATTAGTTGAAATAGTTGAGGTTAAGGGGCACCCTTGGTATATTGGGGTTCAATTCCATCCAGAATTTAAGTCAAGACCTAATAAGCCACATCCTCTGTTTAAGGATTTTATAAGGGCTTCTCTTGAGTACAAAGAACAAAGATAATAGTATAATTTATGTTAGTTTGATTTATGTTAGTTTGATTTATGTTAGTTTGGTATAATTTATTTTAATTCATGTTTGATTTTTATTTAATTTGCAAGTAAAGGGTTGAGGTAAATGGCATATAAGACAGTTGAAGAGATAAATGAAAAGATTAGAGCTGGAAAAGCAGTGGTATGTACAGCTGAAGAGATATTAGATATTGTGGAAGAGAAGGGTGTAAAAAAGGCAGCTGAATATGTAGATGTTGTTACTACTGGTACATTTAGCCCTATGTGTTCGAGTGGTGTCTTTTTGAATTTTGGGCATTCTGATCCTCCAATTAAAATGTCAAAGGTTTGGTTAAATGGTGTACCTGCATACGCTGGTATTGCGGCTGTCGATGCCTATATAGGTGCGACTGAATTATCAGAGCAGCTAGGAATGCAATACGGTGGGGCTCATGTTATTCAGGATCTCATTGAGGGAAAGGATATTGAGTTATATGCTGAAAGCTATGGTACTGATTGCTATCCAAGAAAAGAGATTAAAACATACATAAATAAAAATAATATAAATCAGGCGTATATGTTTAACCCGAGGAATTGCTATCAGAATTATCCCGCTGCAACGAATTCTACAAATAAGACTATCTATACATATATGGGAACGTTATTGCCTAATTATGGTAACGTTAATTATTCTACTTCTGGTCAGCTTAGTCCATTATTAAATGACCCTGAGTATAGAACTATTGGTATAGGTACTCGCGTATTTATCGGCGGTACTCAAGGGTATGTATCATGGCAAGGTACGCAGCATAATCCTGAGCAGGGAAGAGGGGAAAATGGTGTCCCTTTAAAGCTTGCAGGTACACTTGCACTAATTGGCGATATTAAGGAAATGAGTGCTAGATTTGTTAGAGCGTCAGTATATGAAAAATATGGGGTTTCACTGTTTGTTGGTGTTGGTATTCCAATCCCAATTCTGGATGAAGACATGTTAATAAAAACAGCTGTTAGGGATAGTGAAATTTTTACATCAATTGTGGATAAAAGCGGACAAGAGGACTTGGATTTGAAGGTCTCATATCAGCAACTAAAGTCAGGTAGTGTAGAAATAAGAGGCAAAGCTGTTCGTACAGCACCATTATCAAGTATAAAAAGGGCGAGGGAGATTGCTGATATATTAAAGCAACAAATTATAAGTTCTGAATTTCTACTGACTAGTCCAGTTGAGATGTTACCTAAAACCAATAAGATTAGTAAGCTGGAGGTAAGGGGGAAATCAAATGAAAACAATTAAGGTATGTGTTTATTTCCCACCAAATACAATTACAAAGCCATTAATGTATCATCTTGTAAAGGACTATGATTTGCAGGTTAATATACTTAATGCAGATATTAGTCTCAATAAAAACGGTAAGCTTGTGGCGGATGTTACTGGAACTGAGTGGAATATTGAAGCTGGCTTGAAGTTTATTGAGGAGATTGGTCTAGAGTATAAGCTTTTTACAAAAACGATTATATGGCAGGAGGACGAGTGTGTTCATTGTGGTGCTTGTACCGCAATATGTCCATCCGAGGCAATATCAATGGATAAGCTTTCATGGCAACTGTGCTTTGTTAAAGAAAAGTGTCTTGTTTGTGGATTATGTGTTAAGGCTTGTCCATTAAATGTTATGTGCTTGTCAGAATAATGGTGTTTTGAAAAGTTAGATAATAAATAATTAGTAGTGTGCAAGTATATAATTTCATTTAGAATTTTATTAAGATTAAAATTTAAGATTTAGGATTTAGGATTTAGGATTTAGTATATAGGATTTAGTATATAGGATTTAGTATATAGGATTTAGTATATAGGATTTAGTATATAAGATTTAGTATATAAGATATAAGATATAGGATATAGGATTTAGGATTTGAAATAGGGTGGTTCTGTTGCCAGAGGATAGATTATATAGAGAGCTATTCAATGCAAGGGATTTTGAGTATTTTCATGCACAAGTAGCCCAAACCGATATGTTTATTGGTGCTAAAAAAAACTTGCAAAGATTAGCTATTGATTCAATTACTCTTGAAAGACATAGACTTGAATTATATATTAAAAAACATCCAGAGTTTTTAATTACGCTTAAGCCATATAACTGCGAATGGGATGCACCGCTGATTGTCAAACGAATGTGCAGGGCAGCTGAATTAGCTGGAGTAGGACCAATGGCAGCTGTAGCAGGTGCGTTTTCACAAATAGTAGGTGAGACTCTTTTAGAGCATAGTGATGAGCTTGTTATTGAAAATGGTGGAGATATTTTTATAAGCACCAAGCATGAAAGAAAGGTAGGGATTTATGCTGGTAAGTCCCCGCTTTCAAATAAATTTGCTTTGCGAATAAAAACTAACTATACACCCATTAGTGTATGTACATCCTCTGGAACACTGGGACACTCGTTAAGCTTAGGGAAATCGGATGCAACAGTAGTAGTAGCTAATGATGCTTTTATATGTGATGCTGCTGCAACTGCAGTTGGAAACAAGGTTAAGGAAGAAGAAAATGTACAAGAAGCCCTTGAATATGCATTGACTATTAAGGGAGTTATAGGTTGTGTTGTTATAATAGGAGATAAGATTGGATTTGTTGGAGAGATAAATTTGGGTAGATTTTAAGGAGAAACATATGATAAAGGTTGTTATAACCGATGACTCAAAGTTATTAAGAGATAGTTTAATGGGTATTTTAAATCAGAATAATAATATTGAGATTGTTGCAGTAGCTGGAAATGGATTAGAAGCATTAGAAGCATGTAGAATGTATTCCCCAGATGTGGTTTTGATGGATATTAGGATGCCTGAGTGCGATGGTATTCAAGGAACTAAGATGATTAAGTCAGAATTACCAAGCATTAAGATTATTATTCTAACTACCTTTGAAGATAAGGAGTACTTACAAAGTGCACTTTCATATGGAGCAGAGGGCTATATTTTAAAGGATTTGTCTCCAAATGAAATAACTCTTGCTATTGAGAGTGTTGTTAATGACATGCCAATAATGCATCATAGAGTTTTTGATGAAGTGCTTAAGGAATTCGCTTTAAATGATAGCAAAAAGAAAAAAGTAATACCGCAAGTTGATTTAGAAAAGTCTGATGAATTAAGAAAATTATTATCTGATAAGGAAATACAAATTATTCAGCACATAGTTGAAGGTAAGGGTAACAAAAAAATTGCAACTGAGCTTAAATTAAGCGAAGGAAGAGTTAGAAATATTATTACAGAAATCTTTAACAAATTAAAGGTTAAGGATAGAACACAATTAGCTGTGTTTGCTGTAAAGAATAATTTAGTTGAGTAGACTTATTGGTTTTTGTAGCAAGATTTCACATAAGAGCTTAAAAGTTTTTTTAGAAAAGTTGAGGTCTTAATAGTAACCAAATCAAAAACCATCAGTAACTATTCAGACCTCATTACTTTTTCCTAACTTAGATGAGACATTGGATATTTCAATAACTACTAGATTTGTTCACTTCAATAAGAAGCACTAAGCATCTAAAAATATTTCGTAGCTACATGCCAAATTCGCCATCCGTG
>QKEK01000098.1 GCA_003251775.1 Clostridia bacterium
TTCTTATCATGCTCTAGCTCCAAAACTGCATTCAGAAAGCTTATTAATATCTCCTTATTCTCATTCTGACCAAATATTCTCTTGAATATAAAGTCATTCTTTACCTTTAACCGCTTACCCAACATACCACCCTCTTTTCTATCTATATTTTATCATACTAAAGCTAAGATTGGAACATATGCTCTAAAATTAACATCTTATGCTATTGTAGCAATTGCAAACGGTAAACTGAAAAATTATGGACATGTTATATTTAGTAAAGTTTATCACGAACTTGAGCTCAACAGATTCTTTAAGAACAAACGCAGACATGAGAATTTTAAGTATAATACGGACCTATTGCGCCATATACACGAAAAGATTGTAGAACAATATAGAAGAGAGACCTCTCTTGTCTACTATGATGTGACGAATTACTATTTCGAGATTGACAAAGAAGATGACCTACGAAAAAAGGGCTACTCAAAAGAAGGACGACGATCTCCGATTGTTCAGATGGGCTTAGCTCTTGATAGAGCTGGAATCCCAATAACATACAAGCTTTTTAAATGGAACACACATGATTCAGAAACATATCTTCCAGCAATGTCAGATATCAAGAATGAGTACGGAGTTAACCGAATTGTTGTAGTTGCAGACAAGGGGTTAAATAGTGGGGACAATATTGCCTTTAACACTGTACTTGGTGATGGGTACATATTTAGCAAGAGTATCCGTGGCACTGATGGCGAGTTAAAAGCCTATATCTTGGATGAAGAAGGTTACGTAACAGTATATGATTATAAAAAAAAGTCTAGAGTTATACCAACAGAAATTAATGTAACAGTAAAGCAAGTGGGCAAAAAGAAGTCTAAAAAAAGATTCGAATCGACCAGAAGCAAGTTATTTTCTATAGTGAGAAGTATGCCAAACGGTCTAAAAGGAAACGTGAAGAATTGCTTACTAAAGCTGCTGATCTTATTGCAAATCCGACTAAGTATAATAAGTCAACATCTTATGGTGCAGCAGGATATGCTAAAAATCTTGTTTTTGACAAAGAAACTGGTGAGGTCAAAGAAACTTCGCAAATAAGGTTTATTGATACTGAAAAAATCCAAGAAGAAGAAAAATATGATGGTTATTATGCTATTGTGACAAGTGAAGTTGATAAGACTGACTCTAACATTATTAATGCTTACCGTGGACTCTGGAAAATCGAAGAATCCTTTAAGATTACAAAGAGTACGCTAGGTGCTAGACCAGTCTATCTCTCCCTAGACGCTCACATAAATGCACACTTTCTTATATGTTTTATAGCACTGACTATAGCTAGATTGACTGAAATGAGATTGGATAACAAATATCCCTTTTCTAAAATCGTCATTCTCTAAACTGCGTTGCATCTGGATTAGGATAATATTTACGAAGCATTTTAACTAGAAAATTTTGATATGCGGTATGACTGCCAGAGTTAACAGGTGGGTGATATTACTGGATACTACTTTTTTTATATATATTTTCATTTCCAAATAAAATCTTTAATAGCTTTTTGAATAGAATTGACATCTTCCTCACATAAGTATGGATGCATAGGCAATGACAGCACAGTTTTACAAAGCTCATTGGTTACTTCAAAATCGCTATCATCATACTTTAATTGATTAAATGCTCCTTGCATATGCATGGGCTTTATGTAATAAACTATGCTAGGAATGCCTTCTTCTCTTAATTTAGCTTGTAAAGCATCTCTTTCATTCATATTCTTTAGCTTTATCGTATACTGAGCAAAGCTTGAAACATATCCTTGAGGAACAACTGGTGTTTCTACAATTCCTTTTAACTTCTCAGTGTATAACTTGTGGACTTTGTTTACATCTTCGAGTTCATGGTCAATAAAAGCAGTGAGCTTTACATTAAGAACAGCTGCCTGAATAGAATCAAGCCTAGAATTTACTCCGATTCTAACATTGTCGTACTTATTGACCCCTTTCCCATGAACCTTCAATGAATTCAAAAGTTCAGCTAACTTATCATCATTTGTAAAAATCGCACCGCCGTCGCCATAACAACCCAACGGTTTTGCAGGAAAAAATGAAGTGGTAGCAGCATCACCAAAGCTACAAGCTTTCTTCCCATCAATACTTCCTCCAAACCCTTGAGCTGCATCTTCTAGTACTCTCAAATTATATTTCTTTGCAATCCTATCTATTTCTATATGATTAGCTGGAAGACCAAATAAATCAACTGGAATTATAACTTTTGGAGTTAGTATTTCTTCATTAATTACTTTATTAATAGCCTTTTCAAGTTTTATAGTATCAATGTTGAATGTAGCTCTATCAACATCAACAAAGATAGGTGTAGCTCCTCTAAATGACACGATTTCACCTGTCGAAAAGAAAGTAAAATCAGGAACAAAAACTGCATCTCCTTCTCTTATATCCCATGCCATCATGAGGAGCGTCATAGCTTCAGTTCCATTTGCACACGTAATACAATGCTTAACACCTGCATATTCTGCTAGTCTTTGTTCTAGGGTGTTTACTTCTTTTCCGCCAATGAAATTAGTATTATTAATAACTTCTTGAATTGCAGAATCAATCTCATTCTTGTATTTACTGTATTGAGCTTTTAAGTCTCTAAATTCCACAGCCTTCAACTCCCTTAATTACTTTTCTTTTAGTTCTTCATTTTCCAAGGTATACTCCCTACTACATTCAAGGCATTTATAATTATCTTTTAACGGTACTCCACACTCACATACCCATCCAATTTGTTTAGCAGGAACACCTGCCATTAAAGCATAAGCAAGCACATCTTTTGTTACTACCGCTCCTGAAGCAATCATAGCCCACTTACCAATGGTATTGCCACAAACAATCGTTGCATTTGCACCAATAGACGCACCGTACTTAACCAGCGTCCTCTTATAGCTTGTAGGTCCTTTTGGATATTTGCTTCTTGGCGTAAGATCATTAGTAAATACCATTGAGGGTCCACAAAAAACATAATCTTCAAGTTCAACGCCTTCGTATACAGATACATTATTCTGGATTTTAACGCCATTTCCTATTTTTACATTATTAGATACATTTACATTTTGACCTAAAGAACATTTCTCACCAATCTGTGCACCTTTATGAATATGACTAAAATGCCATATTTTAGTGCCAACACCTATTCTTACATTCTCATCTATATAACTACTTTCATGAACGAAGTAACTCATCTTTCAAACCTTCCTTTAAAATCTAATGTACTACATTTATTAAGTGGGAGTTTTATGCTCTTACCCTCAGCTGCAGATTTATATATGGCAAGAACCAGCTCAAGTGCATTTCTCCCATCTGCAGCAGTTATATACGGCTGTCTACCATTTTTGATTGCATCAATTACATCTGCATAAAGAGGTTTGTGACCAAAACCATAAACATTAGGTGGATTCTCATTATGCTTTTCTTTAACTTCTTCTGAATTATCCAGATTATCTGCAAACTGCCATTCTTCAATTAGATTTACAGACTTTCCACCGGCTTTAACTGTTCCTTTTTCCCCGAAGATATACAGAGTTTCTTCAAGATTTTTAGGATAAATATTTGTAGTACCTTCTATAATTCCATAGCTACCATTTGCAAATTTCACTAAAGCAAGTCCTATATCTTCTGCATCAATAAATGCATGAATTAGATTATCTGTCATGCCAACCACTTCAATGATTTCATCACCCATCATCCATCTTAAGAGATCAATATTATGAATACATTGGTTCATTAAAGCCCCACCATCTTGCTCCCAAGTACCTCTCCACGGTGCCTGCTTATAGTAATCTTCTCCTCGATTCCATCTGATATGGGCTGTACCATGCATCAGTCTACCAAATCTATTCTCTTCAACAGCTTTTCTAATCTTTTGTACAGATTTATTAAATCTATTTTGGTGACATGCACATACCTTAATATCCTTTTTGTTAGCCCTCTCAATGATCATATCAGCTTCTTCTAGCGATAAAGTAATTGGTTTTTCTATGATAAGGTTAGCACCTGCATCTATACAATCCAGAGCAATACATCCATGTTTTCCGCTTTCAGTACAAATCGCTACAAGTTCTGGTTTTTCAACTTGAAGCATTTCTTTATAATCAGCATACTTCTTTGTTTCACTTGACAGGTTGAAGTTTTGAATGGTTGTATCCATTTTTGATTCTTCAATATCACATAATGCTACAATCTCAAGCTTGTTTTCAAGTGCAGATGCTATATGATTTGGTGAAATTCTTCCGCAACCGATAATCGCATACTTTAGACTCAATTTAAGCCCCCCTTATAACAACTCAATATTTTCACGTGCTTCTACTTGTTTCATAGCATTCTTTGTATCAAAGATTGCCTTAGCATGTTTCTGAACAAAATCATAATCAACATTTGTATGAGCAGTGGTTATAATAATAAGATCCATACTCTTTATCAATTCTGCGGATAATTCAGATTCTCCCTTTCTAACCACTCCATACTCTCGATATTCAGGGACATACGGATCAAAGTAGACAACTTCTGCACCTTCTTTCTCTAGCTCTTCTAGAACTCTGATTGCTGGACTTTCTCTATAATCATCAATATCTTGTTTATATGCTATACCTAAAAGAAGAATATTTGAACCATTCATTGCTTTTTTAAATCTATTTAGTATTTTACTTGACCTTTCAGCTGTATATTCAGGCATCCTGTCATTTACCATCATTGAAGACTCAATCATTGAAGTATGAAACCCATATTCTCTCGCTTTCCAAGATAAATAGTATGGATCAAGAGGAATACAATGACCACCAAGACCTGGTCCTGGATAGAATGCTTGAAAACCATAAGGCTTTGATTTTGCTGCATCTATAACTTCCCAGAAATTAATTCCCATTTTGTTACTAAGAATCGCCAGTTCATTAACAAGTCCAATATTTACATTTCTATAAGTGTTTTCTAGTATTTTCTCCATCTCAGCAACAGCTGGTGAAGATACCCTGTGTATTGGTGCCTCTAAAATAGCTTCATAAAGAGTTGCAGCAACATCTGTACATTCAGGTGTTACTCCACCTACAACTTTAGGTGTATTCTTTGTTTTATAAAGAAGATTCCCTGGATCTACTCTCTCTGGGGAGAATGCAAGATAAAAATCCTCTCCACATTTTAACCCCGATTTTTCTAAAATTGGCTTCAAAAACTCTTCTGTTGTTCCAGGATATGTCGTTGACTCAAGTACTATTAACATACCTTTATGCATATATGGAACAATACTTTCAGCGGATGCTTTAACATAGCTAATATCTGGTTGTTGATATGCATCTAGTGGTGTAGGTACACAGATGGCTACACAATCAGCGGACGCTACTTGAGCAAAATCAGTTGTAGCTGATAAAAGACCAGACTTGACAATCTCTTCTAGGTCTTCATTAATAACGTCACCAATATAGTTCTTCCCTGCATTGACCATTTCAACTTTTAACTCTTGTACATCAAATCCTATTGTCTTAAATCCAGCCTTTGCTTTTTCTACAGCTAATGGTAAGCCTACATATCCTAAGCCAACTACACCAAGAGTGGCTGTTTTGTTCTGTAGTTTTTCTTTAATATTAATCATTTAACTTACCTCCATTGATTATTGCCTCGCATACTTTAAATACAACATTTCTTTCACAAAAGATTTT
>QKEK01000095.1 GCA_003251775.1 Clostridia bacterium
GAAGATTTAAGAAAAAGGATTTTAGGCTGCGGTGATGGTCCTGCTAGCTTCAATTCTTACATCACAAAAAACGGTGGAAAGGCAGTTTCTATAGATCCGATATACCAAATGAAAAAGGAGGAGATTGCTGATAGAATATCTGAAACCTATGAAATAGTAATTGAACAGACAAGGAATAATATAGATAAATTTAACTGGACTAATATAAGGAGTGTTGACGAGCTTGGAGAAATCAGAATGAAGGCAATGAAGGACTTTCTTCTTGATTTTGAGGGAGGTAAGGAGGAAGGTAGGTATATTCATGCAGAGCTTCCTGTACTTCCATTTAAAGATAAGGAATTTGATTTATCTTTATCCTCACATTTTTTGTTTTTGTATACTGATAATCTGACACATGAATTTCATGTACAAGCAATTGACGAAATGCTGAGGGTATCAACTGAGGTTAGAATCTTCCCATTATTAGATGTAAATTCGAATAAATCAAAATACTTAGAGTCAATAATTGACAGATATAAAAGCTTAGGACATATCGTAGAGGAAGTAAGTGTAAATTACGAGTTTCAAAAGAGTGGAAACAAATTACTGAAAATTAGGGAAATAGTTTAAGTTGTTAAATGCAAAAGCTTTATGAAACTATTTTCTAAATATCGCATAATATGAGGTATGAGACTGCTTGTGTAGTAGGCTTGTACCTTTTTTATAATGTCTAAAAAAGTTAGCTTTGAGACTCTCAAATCATTAAGCTAGTATTCAGAAACCAGATGGGGGCATATGTATGATAAAAAATAAAAGATACTTATATTATCAGCCAGAAACATATAATACAAGAGCCTCTCATAAGCGTAATAATACCTATAGACAAGACAACTCCATTAGAATTAATCATAAGAGCAGTTAATAGCGTAATAAATCAGAGTTTTAGGAAGCTTGAGCTGATTATTGTAGATGATGGTGCTTGTGAAGCAATTATAAATGAGATTACTGAATATCTAAATAAGGACAGTAGGCTTATATATATTCAGAATAAGCATAATCTAGACCTGCCTGCACTTAGGTTAAACCAAGCAATTCAGCTTGCAAGAGGAGATTATATATCATACTTATTTAGTGATGAGTTTTATATGAATGATGCACTAGAAAGTCTGTATAATGTGATTTCTTCGAAACAAAAGCCTAGCCTAGTTTTTGGGTATGCAAGAATAGAAGAAGTAGATAAGAATACTAATATAAACACTGAAAATAGTTACAATACTGACAATAACAAGACTACTACTACTAATAATAATACTGCTAATTATAACCCTAATACCTTAGTAGGTAAGCAATTTGAGTATTATCAACTAATAGAAACAAATAGTATCCATTTAAGCTCAGTATTACACCACAAAAGCCTATTTGACTTTTATGGAGCATTTGATTGTCATATTGCTATGAGGGATTCATATGTATGGGATTTGTGGTTAAGGTGGGCAAAGGCTGTACCCTTTATCTTTGTTGATAAAGTAATTAGCGTTATTGATATATCTAATGCTATGTCTTTGAGTGAATTGAATAAAACAGATAGGGACAAAAATGCTTTTAGAATACTATCTAGCAAGGAGCGTAATGAAGGTCTAAAACCAGAGTATTTAAATGGCTATGAAATAGATAATCTTGAGGGCTATTCTAAGGAGTTTAAAGCTGAGACATATTTCAAACAAATATTACCATGGGGAATGAGACATAAAGAGCTTATTACTGATAAACTGAGTTATTATAATGAATCAAAGATAGAGGTAATACTAGTAACCAAGGCAACCTTTGATTCCACTATTGACATCACTATTATGAATTTCAAGGAATTGTTGAAAGATAGGTATCATTTTATTTATATACCTAGCTCGCAACTAAATAATGAATTGTTACTATTTGTTGACGCAGTTATATTTCACAGAACCTGTGATTTGAAAAGCAATGATTTTATGAAGGAATGTAAGAAAAAGGGTATACCTGTCTTATACCTATTAGATGATGATTTATTAAATATCTACAAGCTTGGGGATGAGTTTGCATATCTGGCACCAGGTACTGTAACGCATAATGCACTAATTTATCAGATTAAAAACGCTGATGCTGTTATTAGCTATAGCACAAGTATCAGTCAGACGATAATGCCATATAATAAGCGAGTTCTTTTACTGAAAACTAATATATTGAGTAGATACATATGTGATAATAATCTACTTCAAATAAAAGAAGGTAATAAAGAAAATGGGGAGAGGATTAGGACTAAAACGATAAAAATCGCATTTATAGGAGGAAACGCTCGTGAAGAGGAATTAGAATTTATTTGGGAGGATTTATTATATATATCTGAAAAATATAAGGACAAAGTTGAGTTTTATTTTTGGGGTTATATACCCGAGAAAATAAATCAGATAAGCAAAAGCAAGGTATATACTAGTGAATTTACTACCAGCTATTATGAATATCTCTCCAGACTTTTTGAATTTGTGTTTGATATAGTCATTTCACCTCTTTTTGAGAAGATAGCTAAAATAGCCAAATGCCCAATAAAATATCTGGAAGCAACTGTTAGTGGTGCAGTAGGTATATACTCTGATGTAATCCCTTATGAGGATGTAAGGGATGGAATAAATGGAATTAAGGCAAAAAACATTAAGGGTGAATGGCGTAAAAAGCTTGAAATGGTTATTGAAATGGATAAAAATTGCAGAGAAGAAATAGTGCAAAACGCTAGAAATCATATAATGAAGCAATATACTACCGAATCCCAGATAGAACTATTTGAGGCAGCGATACAAAGTGGAATTTTACATAGCCGAATAGGGAATGGTACAGTCCTTTATGTTGTTCACTCGGGATATCTTGGAGGAGCAGAAAATCACCTGCTAAGACATGCTTTACTCACTAAAGAAAATCATTTTGATGTATGGGTATGTATTCCCTTATATTTTAAAGGCAAAAAAGAGCGTGTTGAGCAAATATGTATTGAAAATGGGATTAAGGTGCATTATGTAAATTATTCAATTTATACCGATGTAGCTTCTATAGACACTGAAAGGGCAATACTTGAAAGCAAGGCTTTTGTTAAACTGGCACTACAGTATAAGGTCAGGCTTTTCCATTCAGATACATTGATACCAGCAGCTCAAATTGCCAGTCATGAGTTAAACATACCGCATATAGCCAGTGTTTATACGGTTGATAAAGCTAGACTTACTTTTACAGATAACGTCATTATGGCTGATAAAGATGAAGCTGTTGATAATTCTCTGAAAAATAATGAGCCTACTATCCATGTAACATTAAAACATATTTTGCCTAAATATATTCACAGCGATTCAGTTCATTACGCAAACATATGGCATGAAGGAATTGGTGCAGAAAGAAGGTGCATCAGGGGCTGGATACCAAAGGCTTTTTTTGATAAGGGTGAGTATAGGCTTGAGTTAAATCAGAGTTTTGCAGAACAACAAAAAAGTTCTTTAGTTTTTGGGGTTTGCGGTACAGTTCAGGAAAGAAAAGGACAGCACAAGTTAATTGAAGCAGTCGGGATACTAAAACAAAAAGGTCTTGAGGTTAGGCTCAATATTATTGGCTATAATCATTTTTTTCCAAATTATATGGAGAGCTGCCAGAGTATAATTCAAAAATATCAGATAGAAGACCAGATTTTTTTTATTGGTTTTGTGCCGCAACCAGATGAGGAATTATCAAGGCTAGATGCACTAGTTTGTGCAGGGGACTGGGAGTCCTTCCCTCAAGCAATACTTGAGGCTATGGCAATGAGAATACCAGTAATTTCTACGCCAGTAGGTGGCGTGCCTGAGTTAATAATGGATAGAATAACTGGATATTTGGCTAAAGGCTATGAGGTTGAAAACCTTGTAGAAATAATCTCTGATTTTATTCATGATTATGAAAATAATTATTCTGTAGTTAGTAATATTGTTGATAATGCATTTTCTGCTGTTTTCAAAGAGTGCAATGAACACTATGTTACAAAAGAGCTATTTAAATACTATAATGACATAATAACAAATTAATTCAATATAACACTTGCATCATAATTCAAAGACTCAATTAATACCAGTAATTATGAATAATTATTAAAATAAATTGAAGACTATAAGTATAAGCTACTATGTTTTTTTATCAGAACTACAAGGTTCATATTATGACGGCTGTCATTTGTAGCATTAAAAACGTAGGGTTTATTAATTATAGTCTTTTATTTTTGAGGATGTGTTTAGATGTAAGCGTTAAAAAAGCTTCCGAATTTGATAAAAAATCATTTAAGTTTAAATAATCGCCAAGGCGAAATATCTTGAAAACCGCTTATGGTAGTTATTTGTGCCACATGCATGGAGGAGTTAACATGAAAACTAGTAAACAGGTTCAAACAAAAAACAACAATTGTCTTCATATCTACAGAGTAAGTGAGCATCAAAAAGTTAGTAAAATTACACCTTGGATTATCGTAATAATAATCTTTAGTATGCTTAATATTCAAATGGTGAGTGGTGACAATAACAAGGAGATTCAGCTACTTGCACGTGCTATTAATGGAGAGTCAAGGGGAGAGCCTTACGAGGGACAGGTAGCAGTTGGAGCGGTTATTCTAAATAGAGTCAGGGATCCAAGGTTCCCTAATTCAATTGCAGGCGTGATTTATCAACCAGGAGCATTCACTGCCGTCTCGGATGGGCAAATAAATGTACCAATAGAGGAAGGTGCTATGGTAGTTAAAGCGGCAAGGGATGCAATTAACGGCTGGGATCCTACTGGAGGATGTATTTACTATTGGAATCCAGCTACAGCTACTAGTAAGTGGATTTGGTCCAGAACTATACTAAAAAAAATTGGAAAGCATAATTTCGCAAAATAGTGTGCCTGCTTAAAGTAGTTGTGCGTGCTTTATAGGTATTTGAAAATAGAAATATGGAGGAATATTATGGGTAAAATAAGAGAAAAATTGCTTGATTTTAAACAAAGGCTGTCAGATAGAAGAATGTATAGTATTGTAGTTACTATTATTGCAGTATTAGCTGCATGGGGTGTGTATCAGGCTAAGGAAAGAGCAAATCTAAGACAAGAGCTGGACAACCAGTATAATCGTGCCTTTTATGAAATGGTAGACTATGTTCAGAATGTTGAGGTGCTTCTGATGAAATCCCTCATCAGTGCAACTCCAGAGGCGACAGCTGTAACCATGCAAAAGGCATGGCAACAGGCAAATATGGCACAGACAAATCTGGGACAATTACCAATATCACAGCCGATCTTAGCAAACACGTCAAAATTTTTATCGCAGATAGGTGATTTAGCATACTCCTTGAATGGACAAAATATGAATGGTACGCCTCTTGAAGAAAAACAATATACATTAATAGAGCAATTACATGGATTTGCTGTTGGTCTTGAAAAAAGCCTAGGAGATCTTCAAAACTCACTTTCAACTGGAAGACTAAGATGGGGAGAGCTAGCTAAAAAGGGGGCACCACTGTTTAAAAAGACATCTGATGAGATGGAGAATAACCAGTTTGCAGAAGTAGATAAAACCTTTCAAGACTATCCTACGTTAATATATGACGGTCCCTTTTCAGACCATTTAGCCGATGTTAAGCCAAAGGCACTTACTGGTAATGATATATCTGTAGAGGAAGCAACTAAAAAGGTCGAGGCACTTTTTGGTATTGATAAGATTGCTGAGATTAAAAATACTAGTAGAAATGATATTGAACCATTCAAAACCTATAGCTTTGAGGTAAGCTTTCGTGATGAGAATAATAAACAAAAGGCTATGCTGGATATCACACAAAAGGGTGGTCATATACTTTGGATGTTGAACAACAGAGCAGTTGGGCAGGAGAGCTTAGATATGAGTGCAGCAAAAAAAATGGGGATAAAGTATCTTGAGTCACTAGGCTACAATAGTATGAAGGATACCTACTATCTTAAAGAGGGCGGAGTTGCAACAATAAACTATGCTTACAGCCAGAATGATGTTACCGTTTATTCAGATCTAATCAAAGTCAAAATTGCGTTAGACAATGGAGAGCTTGTGGGCTTTGAGAGTAAAGGCTATCTAGCTTCTCATGAAACGAGAAACCTACCTGCCGAGATAATAAGTTCAGAGGAGGCGAAAAAAGTAATTACGCCCAGAGCAGAAATTAAAAGCTATAATTTGGCTGTAATTCCAACTGATTATAAGACGGAGTTGTATGTCTATGAGTTTAAGGGAAAGCTTAATGAAAAGGATTTTATTGTGTATGTTAATGCACA
>QKEK01000026.1 GCA_003251775.1 Clostridia bacterium
TGTAGATACTGGTGTTCCTCTATTAGCTAGACCAGACCCGGCTTTAACTGCCATAGCTGTGCTACTTGTAATATCTCCAATTATAGCTTTTATATCATAACCCCCATTAGGATTTCTGATGGTTTCAACTTTAGATGATTGTCCTGTTGTATTAACTATAGTAACCTGTGGAGGAGTAGAACCAAGAGACCTTGAACCTCCTGCTGGTAGAGTTGTATCCTGAGTTAAATCAGTAGGTAATGTTTTACTTGCTTCTTCTTTGGGTGCTGACAGTGCTTCATCAACTTTATTCCCCAAGTAACCAGAGTAGACTCCTGAAACACCTCCTAATGCTAATAATGAAACCCCTAATGCAATAGATTCTGGAGTACCTTTAATAATCATCTGTAGACCTGCTGTAACAAACATTGTACTAATAGCAGAGGTCATATCAGCAACCATTCTTGCTATAGTTATACTAAATGATTCTCCTTCATCATTGAATCCTCCAAGCGCTTCACCCATTTGTCTAAAAGCTTCTGTTGTTATAGATACAGTTGTTGATAATGCCTGTTCTTTTAATTGCTCCTGTAAATTATACAAATCACCAGATGCTTCTGTAACTTTTTTTATTGCTTGATATTGTTCATTATAGAAATCAACTGCTTGTTTCTTTAGTGCAGGAGTCATATATTTGACTATAGACATATTTAAAGCATCTGATTCAGGTGTAGAACCTTCCCCTCCTATAGCATTTTTAGCTTTATCTCGCATTTCATCTATTTTTTTCAGAGTCTCTAAATGAGTTTTTTGTAACTTCTGTAAATCAGTATATGTTTCTAAACTCTCCCTTATTGTTAGAAATTCATCTTTTATAGACTTAGCATCATTTAACTCTTGAAGTTGTTTTTGTAATCTGTATTCTTCTTCTAATTGGGCTTTTCTTTTTTCAAAATAACCACCAAATATCTGTTCCATTCTTTCTTGAGCAATACCATACTTAGTCATGGAATCTTCTATTAGATTGGATTTCTCAACTTCTAGTTGTAGCAGCTGTCTTTGGAGTTCTGCATCTTCTCCAGTCTGAGCCATCAATGCATTCTTTAAATCATACTCTCTTTGTAATTTTAAAAGATAGGCTTCTAATTGTTCAGCTTTAATTAAATCTGATGCAGAAGGGGTGGCAGAAGGAGTAACACTCTCAGGTTTATTTAATAATTTTAAGGACTCTAATGTTTTTATATATTCTCTTACAACATTAATCTTTCCTTCTAGTTCAGCTACTTTTTCTGTAGCAAATTTTTCAAATATACCTCCACTCCATTTTTCTTCATTCTCTCTAGCCTCTTCTAATTTTTCTGTAAGGTCTGTTAAGGTTCTATTATATCCTATTATTCCTCCTTCAGCAACATCATAAGGCATAGAGGTTAATAGATGAGAGTTTTCAAGTAACTGTTCATTTGTATATTTATAGATGTCTCCTAAGTCATCCATATATTCTTTATATTGTCTCATATTATCAAACATAATTTCTGTATCTGATGCCCTTTCAAAAAAATCAGTCAAAACAAGAAGAGCTGGACGTAAGGTCTTTAATAAATCTTCTCCCAAAAGACCTTTATACTCTGTTAAAGAATTAGATAACCTATCTAATACACCTGCATCCAATTTACCATAAGCTTCAGCAACACCTCCGACCTCTCTTTCTAACTCATTTAGTATAACTTTTTGGGCACTCATTAAATCATTAGCTGATATAAAATTCTTTATCTGTTCTCTTTGAGTCTGGTTAAATGTAACACCCACCTCATTTAATGCTCCAACACCAATTATAGGGTCATTTATAGCTTTACCAACTTGAATCATAGTTGATTTAAAATCATTTCCAAAAGCTCTTGATAAGTTAAACACCTGCTCTACTACCTCTGGTAGTTGTTCTTTACCTATCTGTGTAAATGTTGTTCCTACAGCTATAGTATTTAACACTGTTGCTCTTGATATGGCATTTGTTCTACTCAATTCTGTAGATAATTTAGATAATTCTCCTACAGTGTATCCAACAGTTCCTCCTGTAGATTTTAAAACAGCATCTAATTTAGATAAAGCTACTTCTTGGTCAGTATAAGCTGTAGTAATATCATTCCACACTTGGGCACCTTTACTTAGAACTTGTTGAAATAAATAATATCCAGCAGCAACATTATTAAGATTGCTTCCAAAATCTTTGATTCTGTCAGAAAACGTTTTAGTGGCTTCAGTATTTTCCTTTGTTGCCTTTTTATTATCATTTGTAGCCTTAGTAACTTTATCTAATTCATCCTTAGCTTCCTTACCACCCTTAGCTTCTACTAATATCATTAACTTAGCTATATCTGTAGCCATAATTATTATCTCCTTATATATACATTATACCATATTGGGAAAAAATAAAGCACCCATCTCTAGGTGCTTAAATATTTAACTCTTTAACATTTCTGCTATATGACTTTCAACTGTTTTATGAATGACAAATAATAAATCTATTTCCCAAGATTCTAACTTAATACCCATAACTTCTTCAAATGCCTTTATCTCCTGAAATGTTATTTCTGTTCCTCTAAATTTAGACCAATATAAATCAAATATATATTTAGCTTCTTCAGGAGGGTCTGTATTATCTAATCTTTTATCTCTGACCTTATGTTGCTTTTCAATATGAATTAACTCATTATATAATACCACACCATTCTTATCAGGGATAAACAATTCAGCAAATAGTTTCGCAGAGGTTTTTGTATCCTCTGCTAATTGCCTAAAAAATTAGCACGATTCCAAACAAATGAATTTATCTGCTCTCGTATCCATGTGTATTGTGTTAATACTTTTATAATATTGTCATAATCACATTTAAGTT
The DNA here is from genome assembly GCA_003251775.1 of Clostridia bacterium. Lineage (GTDB taxonomy): Bacteria > Bacillota > Clostridia > DSM-8532 > SZUA-474 > SZUA-474. Next base: position 2,873 of record QKEK01000026.1, read on the forward strand.
TTTTATCATCAATTAAGATTGTGGAAGTGTCTTTTCCATCTTCTGTTTCTCCCCAACCTGTAATTAAGTGAGCTAGAAATTCTACATCTTCTAGTTCTGATTCCTCAAATGATTTCTCAGTGCTCTTACCTGCAACCTTATCATTCATCATCTGCATCTGTGCTTCTCTAAAGAACTTCCTATATGTATCAGAATCTCTTCCTAATACATTAAAAAAAACAGGTAATTCTGTTTTGCCATCAGCAGGTGATTTTAAATAACATTTTGCACCTTTATTAGCGTTTCTCTTTACATCAAATTTTCCTAAATCCATTTCCTTCCTTCCTTTATATAAACCCTCATTTTATAGAGGGTGTTTTTATTTACACAACTATTTTAGTAACCTTTACTGTTGCTCCTGTAACAGAGTCTTGTAAAGCTTGGAAAGGCATTGTAACCATAACTACTCCCTCACCATTAACAGGCATATCTGCACTAGAATACTTAACTCTAGGTAATAAGAATGTATATCCATTACCCAAATTATCTAGCAAAGTAAATTCAATACTTGACTCTGTTTCATTTGCAAATTTATCAAACATTGTAGAGTTCTCAAAATATATTACTACAGAACCTGTAACATTACATCTCCCATCAATTATATCTGTAACAGAATCATTAAACAATGCAAAAAGTGTTTCTAAACCATTGGTTATTGTAATATTCATAGAAGAAACATAACCTATAGTACTTCCACCCTCTTTTATACTTCCTGTATATGAATCAAATAAACCACCTTGTCTAGGTTGTACTACAGTATCTGCTATTGTTGCTACACCCACAGTATAGGTTCTTCCCATAAACTCAATAGAACCTGTTACTTGTGAGTTGGATTGAAGAGATAATGATAAGGTGTTAGGACTCATTCCTCTATATACCTGATAATGCCCTCCAGACACAAATCCCTTTTCAATAGTATAAGAATATAATGTTTTACCATTTTTTATCTCTGAACCATCTAAAGCTGTAAACTCTGTATCACTCTCTAAAACTCCTGCAAGGAAATCTTCAAAATTCTCATAAGACAATTCAAAATTGATTGTTCCTGATGTTTGTTTATTACCCAACTTCATATCAGTGATTCCTCTGTCAGCCCTTAACTCTGCTGATGTAAAAGAATCTCTTGATAACTGAAAGGTATCTCCTGTGGTTCTCATAAGTTTCATGGCAGGGGTAGCTGGTGTTACACCTGGGGTCACTTCTTTTATATAGCTCAAATCTCTATCTGAACCTCTTAATTTAGCCATCTATTGTTCTCCTTAATTTATAGTCATATCACATGACCAATATACAGTTACAGGCACTAAGTACCAGTTGTCATCTTGAAAACCTTGAGCAGGTTCACATTTCTCTATCAATATTTCATACCCATTTCTAGTTAATTTAGTCCCAGGTTTGAATTTCAATCCTATTTCTTGAGCATAACTTAATGCTCCAATTCTTCCTTGATTTAAAGGTACTCTTATGTTTATCTGATACATACCAAATTTTCTAACTTCTCCTGCACTACCTAATGTTGTTTGTACACTGTCATTTGGCATATATGTTTCTTCAAACCATATATCACTAGCAGTAAACTCTTTCTTAGTATTCTCAGATACAATATTATCTACTAAACTAAAACCGTCTTTAAGGTGTAGAACTAATGCTATTGGTACTACTGTTTCATCTATCATATCTACTCCTTAATTAAATCTAACTCTATCAAAAGACATATTAGCTATCTTTTGTATATTCTTCCTAACCATCCCATTAGGAGCTTTTTTACTATATCCCAAGTATTCTATTTTATGAATATATTCCCAACCATTACTTAAATAATATGTGTTAACACTTACTCCTGTTTTATCATCTCCAAACAAATCAGGAGCTTGATTCATATCCCCTTCTAGCTTTCTCATCCATACTTCAGGATATTTAGGATACTTATACATTCTATCTCTAGGTGTATAATTTGTAACTGTAAAGTTTGGGTTATTTACACTAAAGTTCCAGTTAGCTACTAACCTTCCTGTCAATATTGGAGTATCATTTATGATATTAGAAAATAAATTAAATGATATTGTTTTAGCCACCTTATTAAGATTCTCCCATGTAATCTTTTGGAAGTTGTATATCTTATCCTCAAACTCTTTTATATTTGTTGTAATCATTTTTACTTTCCTAAGAATACAAAAAAACCAAATGTAACATTACCTGGGTCTATAGGAACTATATGTAGAATCTTATATTCTACTGTTCCTAAATATAAGGAATCTTCATTTGGACTTGGTGTAGGAATGTCAACACATAATAAAGTTTTTAAAGTCTTATCAGTTATCCCTGTTGGTACACCTTCTATTTTCTCATCTGTTGTAATTCCATAACCAATATATTCAGTAGGAACTCCTGGAGTCCAACCTGTTTCGTCATCAAAAGTTCCATTATTAGGTTTAACTAATTTAACAGTTTTTCCTGATTCTTTAACTAAAGGAATTACTACTTCTAATTTTAATTTTAATTGCTCTGCTTCTGTCATCTAATCTACCCTGTAATAACAGGAATCTGAGCCTGTGTTCCTGCTGGTCTAAGTAAATAAGGATTAAGTAAGAGATTAACTTGCTTGAATCTATCCACAGAAGATTTCATTGTATCTTTATATGTTTTATCTGTTTCAATTACAGATACTTTATTTTTCTCTGATAACAGATTTACTTTCTCATCTATGTAAACATCTACACCAGTT
>QKEK01000159.1 GCA_003251775.1 Clostridia bacterium
GTCAAAAGCAGATGTGAATAGTATAGTCTCAAAGCCCTCTGGACAAAACCTCTTAGGGTATGGTGTAAATAATGGTGAGCTTTTTTGGTATAATTTGAGTTCTACAGCATTTGACGACCTTTTGTTTCAAAGAGAGTGGTGAAAACGCGAGTAGTAAAATAATATAATATAATCAAAATAATTTGCTGATGTTCACTAAGTTTGTGTTCAGTGGGTAGTGTAATATAAATATGCAGGAGAAATCTATTTCTCCTGCATAAAGGTCATTGGTAAATGAAATTCTTATGCAAAATTACTTTTTAATTTTATCCTCAATTATGTCCTTAACCCCATCAACCTTACTCATAACAGTTTCCTGTAGCTTTTTAAAGGAAGGGAGCTCTATATGCCTTTTGATTTTCTTGGTAGTTGTCTTCTCAAACTCGTCAGAACGAATATCAAAGCGTTTTACCTTCTTGTAGCTGATAAGCTTTTTATTAGCCTTTTTAACCTCGTCCTTAATTAATTGATAAACTCCTTGAGAGGATGGATCAGTGTAGCTATATTGTTCTGATATGATTTCCATATCAGGCACGATTTGTGCACAGACAATTGTTTCAGAATCATCCTCTTCATCAACTCCATATACAATTGATTCCTTTATAAATATGCTTTGGTTAAGATATAGCTCGACGTCCTCAGGAAAAATATTTTTTCCGTTCTTGGTGACAATAACATTCTTTTTACGCCCAGAAATGAAGATAAACCCGTCATTATCTATATAACCAAAATCTCCAGTGTAAAACCAATCATCCTTTAAGACGTTTTTTGTAGCCTCCTCATCCTTGTAGTAGCCAAGCATGACGTTATCACCCTTAACAATTATTTCTCCTATACCGTTTTCGTCCTTGTCAACAACCTTAACCTCAACATCTGGTAATGCCTGACCAGCTGAGGCGTCCTTATAGTAATCCATCTGGTTAACCGATACAATAGGAGAACATTCAGTCAATCCGTAACCCTGCATAATATCTAAACCCATTGCCCTTAAGGTTTTTGATACCTTTGGATTGAGAGCTGCTGCACCTGAAATGATTAGCCTTAGGTTTCCACCCAAGCTTTCATTTACATCCTTAAATACTTTTTTTCTTATATCAATTCTAAATCGGCTGTATAAAAAACCACATACTGCTACTGCAATCCTTAGCTTAGTGTATTGCTTATTCTTTTTTGCCGTTTTAACTATCTTATTATATACATTTTCAAGTATAAGGGGAACTGCCATGATTATGGAAGGCTGTAACTCTCGAAGATTTTTTGCTATATGCCGTATTCCTTCGCAAAAGGAGATAGTAACACCTAGATTGAGCATTTCTAAAAATCCACAGGTACATTCATATGTGTGATGTAGGGGAAGTATAGATAATATAGAGTCTTTCGTGTCTGCGTAAATAACCTTACCGACAGTCATCATGTCTGCACATATGTTTTTGTGCGAAAGCATTACTCCTTTTGAATTATCTGTTGTACCAGAAGTAAACAATAGCATGCTCATTTCCTCAACATTTATTTTAGCGTCAGAAAATACTGTGTTTCCCTCTGAAATTAGCTTTTTACCCTTTTCTAATAGTGTATCAAATGAAAGGTTATCACCTTCTACCTCAAGCAAATCCATATTAATACAAAATTCCAAAGAAGGAAGCTCAGAAAACACCTTATTTATATTATCTAATGATTTGCCTGAGTAAAAAATAGCTGAAGCGTGACTTCTTTCGAGGAGGTTTTTTATTTCGTAGTGTGGAAGCTCCTTATCTAGTGGAACCACTATACCAGTACCGTTTACAACTGCAAGATAACTAACACACCACTTATAAGAGTTTTCACCAATCACTGCAATTGTTTTTCCCTTTAGACCTAAGTTGATTAGAGCGGTACCAATTGCATTAACATCATTTTGGTATTCAATATAGGATACGGATTTAAATCTATCATCCTCAATTCTTACCTTAAAGGCAGCATGGTCTCCATACTGTTCAACGCTTTTTTTCAGCATATCCTTAAGACTGATGATACTTCTGGACTCATATCTTTTACCGTATTTTTTTGACATTAGAGTACTCCCCCTAAATAAATTTTTTCAACTTTAATAATATTATTAAAGTAAAACGTAGAATTACCTCAGAATAATACGTCTATTATATTGTAATCATAAAGACACTCCTCCCTACATTATATAATAATATTTTAAGTTATACAACATAGATTACATAAGTTTGTGTGTTGTTACATTTTAATACATATTACAATACTATAATGATTAATTACAAGCCTTAATGCAATGGTTTCATACAAATATGCATTGAGTATATTGCATTGGTGTATAATTATAGGCTATTTTGCGTTGTTTTGAATATATTTAGAAAAACTCAAATAACAGAGACCTTGCACTATCCAATACTATTATGATAGAATTTGTATAATATGATTATTGCACATAAGTAATTGTATAACTTTTATGTTAAGTATTAAGTTCAGATATTACACCGTTGATTGAATAGCAGTGGTTGTAGCTGGATAAGTATTATCATAAAATACATAAGGGAACAAGTGATAAAAAGCATTATAAAGGTGATACAAAATGTATTAAGGATGAGAGAGGAATTTTTTATGGGAATAACTAAAAAACACTATGGAAAATTAAAAGATGGGAATAATGTAGATATATTTGTGCTGAATAATTCACATGGAATGGTAGCGGAAATAACAAACTATGGTGGAATAATTGTATCACTCTTGGTTCCTGATAAATTGGGTGATACAGTAGACGTAGCTTTAGGCCATGACAATCTTGAGGGATATTTAGAAAATGCCCCGTATTTTGGTGCAATTATAGGAAGAAATTCAAATAGGATAGAGAATGCGTGCTTTGAAATAAATGGTAAAACATACGATGTTAGCAAAAATTCTGGAGAACATCAGCTACATGGTGGATTTGTTGGGTTTGATAAGGTGTTATGGAATGCTGAAATAATTAATATGAAAAAGAATTCTGAGAGCCTTAAGCTAACCTACTATAGTATAGATGGAGAAGAGGGTTTTCCGGGAAACCTTGAGGTTTCAGTAATATACACCATCACAGAAGAAAATGCACTTGTGATAGAATATCATGCTGTTTCTGATAAGGATACTGTAATTAATCTTACCAATCACTCTTATTTTAATTTATCTGGGCATGCATCAGGGACAATATGTACTCATAAGGTAAGCATAAATGCAGATAAGTTTACAGTAGGAAATGATCAGATTATACCTAATGGAGAGATAAAAAGTGTAAAAGGAACACCAATGGACTTAACTGAGCTTACAACTATAGAAAACGGATTAAAAAGTGATTATGACCAAATTGTAAAAGCAGGTGGATATGATCACAACTGGGTGCTGAAGGTAAGTGGGATAAAGCCAGAATTAGCAGCAAGCGTTTTTGATGAAAAAAGCCGAAGAATGATGGAGGTATATACAACTAGCCCAGGAATACAGTTGTATACAGGAAATTTTCTTGGGGGAGCTGGTTATAAGCAGGGAGCGACGTATGAGAGACATTCTGGACTATGCTTAGAAACTCAATACTTTCCTAATTCATTAAAGCATAAGCATTTTCCATCACCAATCTTTAAGGCTGGAGAGGAGTATAAGCACGTAACTATCTATAAGTTTAAGAATAAATAAAGCTTTTTGCGTTGATAACGATAAAAATATGCTCTAATTCAATTGATTTGACTAAAACTTAGATTAAGATTATGATAATGATTAAAGATAAGAAAGCAGATGTAAATTAGAGAAATATTGAATTTAAATAGTGATTTTTTAATAGAATGCCTAATGAAATTGGAGTGTGATTATAATAGAGGTTGGTGGTAATCTTCAGTCCTTAAAAGTAAGTACTATAAAGGAGATAGAGCAGTTATATGAGTATACAGTTGAGCGTGACCAATTCATTTCCGTGGAGCTGGCTGAAAAAATGTCATTTTTATCTAGTATTATAAATAGAGAGATTTCGATTTATATAGATAGAAAGGGTAAGGTTACAGACGTCAGGGTAGGGGACGACAAAACAGTTACATTAACAGAGCCAGAAGGGAAAAGGAACCCAAACAGACTATCAGGCATACGCTGTATTCATACTCATCCTGGAGGGAATAGTCAATTATCCGAGATAGATATACATACCTTGTATATGCTAAAGCTAGATGCCATGGCAGCTATTGGTATAAGAAACGAGAAAATAACAGGGCTTAGTGTAGCACTTCCAATAATCGAGGATACGGATATAAATAAGGCTAGAGAAAACGGCTTGACTCCAGCATCACAAGGTATTTTTGAATTAAAGGCAGAAATAATTGGTCCGATGGGTATTACTGACTGTAAAATTAATAACATAATGGAGCTTATTGTAGAAAAGGATAGGCAAAGCTTAAGGGTTCAGGATGACAATAGCGTAAATAAGGATAGAGCTATTTTAGTTGGTATTGAGTTACCAGAGTCGAAGATAATTGGGGGGATAAATGAAAGCGTAATATCCATAGATGAGCTTGAAGAGTTAACTCTCACGGCAGGTGGAGAGGTTGTCACAAAAATTATACAGAAAAAGAAGAGCCGTGACTCAGCTTTTTTAGTAGGTAAAGGTAAAATAGAAGAAATAAATCTAATCTCACAGGGGACAGGAGCAAATCTTATCATTTTTGATTCAGAGCTATCTGGGGCTCAAGTCAAAAACATTGAAGCACTCACAGGCGTAAGGGTTCTAGACAGAACTAACTTAATTCTAGACATATTTGCTCAACGGGCAAGGTCGAGTGAGGGTAAATTACAAGTAGAACTAGCACAGCTAAGATATTCATTACCTAGACTAATGGGTTTAGGAGCACAGCTCTCAAGACTTGGAGGAGGGATAGGTACTCGTGGTCCAGGTGAAAAAAAGCTTGAAACAGACAGAAGGCATATTAGAAGAAGGATAGACTACCTAGAACAGCAATTAGAAAAAATAAAAAAGCAGCGTAGTACTATGCGAAAAAGTAGAGAAAAAAATGATATACCCACCTTTGCACTAGTAGGGTACACAAATGCGGGGAAGTCTACATTGCTAAATAAGATTTGTCAATCAGATGTTTATGCGGAGAATAAACTGTTTGCAACACTTGATCCGACAACACGAAAATTTGAAATAGCACAGAACAAACAAGCATTAATGACAGATACAGTCGGGTTTATTAGAAATTTACCCCATCATTTAGTAGAGGCGTTTAAATCTACCTTAGAGGAGGCTCTTTTTGCTGATATTCTATTGCATGTCGTGGATAAATCTAATGAACAAGCAAGTAATCATATTGAAGTAGTAGAAAAAATATTAAATGACTTAGGAGCAGAAGAGAAGATAACAATACTTGTTTTAAATAAGGCAGATATTGATGAATCAAAAAGCAATATAGTAAGAACTGAAGGATATAACCATGTCTTTGAGATTTCTTCTTTGACTGGGGAAGGGCTTGAACAGCTTGTTGAATGTATGAGGTCACTTGTAAAGGATAGTGAAATAAGGCTTGAATTACTTGTTCCATATAGTGAGGGGTGGGTGGAAGCATATGTTCATAAAAACGGTGTTATTTACGATAAAAGCTATGAACCAGAAGGCACTAAGTTAATTGGAATAATAAAGAGTGACTTTTATAATAGAATTGAGAAATTCAATACGGCAAAGTGATTATACATTGTGGACAAAGGAGGTAAAGGAGTTTATTTATGAGTCTTTCTGAAGGAATGATAAAATGTAGAGAATACTCTTTACCAATAGGTAAAAAGACTTACATTATGGGTATTCTTAATGTTACACCAGACTCATTTTCTGATGGGGGCAGATATGAGGGGGTTGAGCTAGCTGTTAAAAGAGCTATTCAAATGGTTGAGCAGGGTGCCGATATAATAGACATAGGAGGAGAATCAACTAGGCCTGGACATGTTTCTATAGATACTGAGCAAGAGATTAGCAGAGTTTTGCCAGTAGTTGAAAAGCTGGCTAAGGTTGTTGATGTTCCAATATCAGTAGATACATCGAAGGCAGCTGTAGCAAGAGCGGTATTAAAATGTGGTGCACATATAATTAATGATGTGTGGGGCTTGCAAAAAGACTCTGAAATGGCGGGCGTTATAGCAGAATTTGAAGCTGGTGTGATAGTTATGCACAATCAGATGGATACTCACTATAAAAACCTAATTGGTGATATAAGTGATTTTCTAAACAAAAGTATTAAAATTGCTGAAGCTTCTGGTATAGACAGAGCTTCAATAGTTGCAGATCCGGGAATAGGCTTTGGTAAGACGTATGAACAGAACATATTGGTAATAAAGCATTTAGACGCATTTAAAAAGCTTGGTGTACCGTTGCTACTTGGAACCTCTCGAAAATCTGTAATAGGAATTACTCTTGATTTACCAGTTGAAGAGAGGATAGAAGGAACAGCGGCTACGGTTGCATTAGGTATAGCTTACGGCATTGATATTGTTAGGGTTCATGATATAAAGGAGATGGTTAGGGTCTGTAAAATGTCAGATGCAATTGTAAGATGATTATAGTAAAAATAATTTTGGGTTAAATTATATGGGGAATAGTATGAAGGATAGTAAAGTTGAGGTTTTTTTATCAAGTATATATGAGCCTTTATATAGGTATATATCAATGTTTGCCAATAAGAATGATATTGAGGATATTATTCAGAAGTCTATGCTTGCATTTGTTTCTAAATATAATTATGAGGAAATAGAGAACCCAAAAGCGTTAATTACAAAAATTAGTAGGAATTTTGTTAAGCAGAATTACAGAAAAAGAAGCTATGAAGATCAGGCGATGTCTATGTATTGCACCATAAATAACGAGGATGTACTATTCGAAAACTTTGAACAGGATGTGGTAGACAGAATATCAAGCAAAGCAATTATGGATGTTATTAAGAAGCTACCCTGTGAATATAGAAATATACTCGTCGAAGTTTATGTTAATAATAAAACAATACAGGAGATTGCAGAAGAGTATGGAGAGAGTAAATATGCTCTTTATGCAAGAAGAAACAAAGCAATTAGTGTATTGCGTGAGCATATTTCAAGCATGGGAAATATTTTTTAAAATCTACCAGTTTATACGTAATATAATAAAAATATTATAAAAAAAGAAGGAAAATTGAATTTTATGGCGAATTACATATAGTGAGGGAACATTATAACTTTTCGGAAGGTGGTAAAGACAGATGGAAATTACAGATATCCGCATAAGAAAGATTGAAAAAGAAGGTAAAATGAAAGCGGTGGTTTCAGTTACATTTGACAATGAGTTTGCTGTACACGACATTAAGGTTATTGAGAGTCAAAATGGGATGTTTATAGCTATGCCAAGTAGAAAGACTCCAGACGGTGAGTTTAGAGACATTGCTCATCCCATAAATATGGAAGCAAGAACTAAGATACAGGATGCGGTTCTTGAGAAGTACCAAAGCATGGAATTAGCTTCCGAATTAGACGGTGCAGATGAAGCAGTAGAAGCATAGGATTTATGGCATTAGCCTTGAATTAAATGAAATTTCATATCAAAGAAGACCTGAAAATTTTTTGTATAGCAGAAATCAACAAGGTTATTTGGGCTAAAGATATAAGCAGTAGTAATGCGAATGTATCTTTAGCCGTTTTTATTGTACATGCAACTAGTAACTATTCAGACTTCATTACTTTTTCCTAACTTAGATGAGACATTGGTTATTTCAATAACTACTAGATTTGTTCACTTTAATAAGAAGCATTTTGCTTCTAATCTTGTTCAAATAATCTATACGTTATTGAAATACCAATGTTTCAGTAGATTAGTTTAAAAAATTACTGTTAAATCTTTAAATAATAAAATAGTGAATAGTTACCTATTGTACGTAACTAATTTGATTTTTTTTTAGATAACTGTTGATAAATTGCACTAAAAGTGAGAAAATATAAAGTTGAGAGATATAGCAGAAATAGCACAAAAAGCTTGAAGGAGAGAAATATTGTGGAAAAAATATTTTCAGTTGTTTTAGCCGCTGGTGAAGGTAAGAGGATGAAATCTTCAAAGAGCAAATTGTTACATAAAATATGTGGTAGAACTATAGTAGAATGGGTATTGGATGCAGTTGCTGGAGCAGGCATAGATGAAAGTATAATCGTAGTAGGGCATAAAAGTGAGCAGGTGAAGGAGTGTTTGGGAAATAAACAATACGCTATTCAGGAAAAACAGCTAGGAACAGGACATGCGGTTATGCAGTCTGAGGAATTTTTGAAGGGTAAGAAGGGTATTGTAGTAGTTTTGTGTGGGGATACTCCACTTATTACCTCTGAAACACTAAAGAATGCTATAGAAGCTCATAAAGCGGATAATAACAATGTCACCATCATTACATCAATGGTTGATAATCCGTTTGGCTATGGGCGAGTTTTGAGGAATAGTCAAGGAACTGTTGAAAAGATTGTTGAACAGGCTGATGCTACTGATAAGGAGAAAAGCTGTAAAGAAATTAATTCAGGAATGTATTGCTTTAACCTTGAGGATTTATTTAGAGCATTAAATAGCATTAATAATAATAACAAGCAGGGAGAATACTATCTGACCGATACAATAGAGGTGTTGATAAATGAAGGAAAAAGAGTAGGTGCATTTAAAATGTCAGATAGCACCGAAATACTAGGAATAAATGATAGAATACAGCTTGCACAGGCAACTGAGGTTATAAGAAACAGAATTATCAAGGAGCATATGCTAAATGGTGTATCCTTTATAATGCCGAATACAAATTGTCTAGATTACAATGTAAGGATTGGTAAAGACACAGTCGTATACTCTGGAACAATAATAGAGGGTGAAACATCTATAGGTGAGAATTGTATCATTGGGCCAAATACAAGAGTAGTAAGCTCTATTGTTGATGATGACGTTGAAATAAATAATTCTGTAGTGCTTAAAAGTAGTATTAGTAGTGGCACTAAGGTTGGTCCTTTTGCATATCTAAGACCTAATAGTAAAATTGGTAAGAAGGTTAAGGTTGGAGATTTTGTTGAGGTGAAAAATTCTTCAATTGGTGATAATACTAAAATATCTCATTTAACTTACGTGGGTGATGCAGAGGTAGGTAAAAATGTAAACCTTGGCTGCGGTGTAGTTACAGTTAATTATGACGGTAAAAATAAGAGTAAAACAATAATAGGAGATAACGCATTTATTGGATGTAATGTTAACCTCATAGCACCAGTTGAGGTCAAGAATAATGCATATGTAGCTGCTGGCTCAACCATAACTGACCAAGTTCCAGAGGATGGTCTGGCAATTGCAAGAAGCAGACAGTTGATAAAGGAGAATTGGGTAAAAAAGAGGGTATTTGATAAAGAGTAGTTAAAAAAGGTGGAGATATATCAGTAAAGATGTAAAAAAGCAGAAAAACAGGAAATGGTATTGAAGAAGGATTGTCAAGTATAGGAAAGGAAAAGGACAAATATCATGAATTTTCACGGTAAGGATATTAAATTGTTTGCAGGCTCTTCAAATAAAAAACTAGCTGAAGAAATTGCAACTAAAATAGGATTGCCTCTTGGAGCGGCAATAGTGGGTAGATTTAGTGACGGAGAGGTTGCTATTACTATAAATGAGGTGGTCAGAGGCTCTGATGTTTTTTTAATCCAATCCACCTGCTCTCCAGTTAATGAAAATCTGATAGAGCTTTTAGTTATGATTGATGCTATGAGAAGAGCATCCGCAGGCAGGATAACAGCAGTAATACCTTACTTTGGGTATGCTAGACAGGACAGAAAGGCTAAGGCGAGAGATCCCATTTCAGCAAAGCTTGTAGCTAATCTAATTACCGCTTCAGGAGCTGACAGGGTATTGACTATGGACTTGCATGCACCTCAGCTTCAAGGCTTTTTTGATATTCCGCTTGACCATCTATTAGGTGCCAATCTTTTGGCTAGATATTTTTACAACAAATTTGATAACAAGGACGATATTATTGTAGTATCACCTGATATTGGAAGTGTAACACGATCAAGAAAATTCGCTACAAAATTAGATGTGCCGCTTGCTATTATCGATAAGAGAAGACCAAAAGCTAATGTATGTGAAATAATGAATATAATAGGGGATGTTAAAGGCAAGCGTGTTATATTAGTGGATGACCTTATAGATACAGGAGGAACAATAGTAAATGCAGCAAATGCTCTTGTTGAGATTGGGGCAACCGAGGTTTATGCTTGCTGTACGCATGGTTTGCTTTCTGGACCTGCAATAGAGCGGATTAAGACCTCTAAAATAAAAGAGTTGATAATGCTAAATACAATACCGTTACCAAAAGAAAAGTCCTTGGAAAAAATAGTTGTGCTTTCGGTAGCAGATGTTTTTGCTCAAGCAATAGAAAGGGTGTATGGTGATATATCAATGAGCACACTCTTTACTCAGCAGGAATACTAAGTATACATCACTGCAATATACTATATGTAATAAAAATAGACAAATAGGAGCTAAGGAATGTACGTTATAGCTGGTTTAGGGAATCCAGGTAAGCAGTATGAGTTTACAAGACATAATATTGGGTTTGATACATTAGATTTTATTGCTACACAATACCGACTATGCTTTTCTATAAATAAATATAATGGGCTTATTGCTGAGGGAAGGATACAGGGAGAAAAGGTGCTTCTTGTGAAGCCTCAGACCTACATGAATTCTAGTGGTGAATGCATAGAGAGGGTTATTAATGCATATGGCTTATCAGTGGATAAGCTTATTGTCATATATGATGATATGGATATCGATATTGGTAAGCTACGAATCAGGAAAAAGGGCGGAGCAGGTACTCATAATGGTATGAAGTCTATAATATATCAACTTAAGGATGAAAGCTTCTCACGGATAAGAATGGGCATAGGGCGTCCTGAACAAAAATGGGAGATAGTCGACTTTGTGTTATCTACCTTTAAAGATGAGCAACGAATAATTATAAATCAAACAATTGAAAAGGCTTCACTTGCTACAGCTACTATAGTAAAGGCAGGAATAGAGCTTGCTATGAATAAATATAACAATACCTAGAGGTATGTAAAAATGGTAGGTATTAGAATGAAGAAAATAGGAATCTTGTTGTTTAACAAAAAATTACTATAGGTTTTGGCGAAGAGGTAGAAATGAAGGATAATATAGATATACTTTTTAATTTGAATCAGTATCAAGAGCTGGTTAATGGTATAAATAAAAATATTCTGAGGAAAACTAATGTTTCTGGCATATCAGGCTCTCAGCGTGTGCATTTTTGTCATGCAGTAGCTAAGCATACAAGTAAAAAGCTGGTTTACATTGCATCTAATCAAATGCAAGCAAAAAAAATTCTATCTGATTTTACTTACTTCACTGGAGAAAAGGTATTGTTTTTTCCAGCAAAGGAAATAATGCTGTATGACATAGAAGCTAAAAGCTATGATACTTTGTATAAACGTATTTACGTATTAAAAAGAATTTTAAAGGGTGATTGGGATGTCCTTGTCACATCAGCAGAGGCTTACTCGCAGTACCTGCCTAACAAGGACTTTTTTTATGGTCAATTTATATCAATTAGGAATTTAGACACCATAAATTTGGAGCAATTAATACAAAGACTAGTCACCTGTGGTTATGAAAGAGTACCTTTAATTGAGGGAAAAGGACAATTTGCGGTACGCGGTGGAATAATAGACGTTTATTCTGTGGATGCACAAAACCCTTACAGGATAGAGCTTTTTGATGATGAGGTGGACTCCTTAAGAGAGTTTGATGTATTAACCCAAAGATCTACAAATACGCTTGAAGAGCTTGTAATAGTCCCAGCAAGAGAGGTTTTATTTGATTCAGATAAAAAGCAGGAATTATTTAATGAGATTTTACGTGATGTTGAGAGTATAACCACCGAAATTAAGGATGCTACCCTACGCAAAAAAATTCAAGGTAATTTTGGGGAATATATAAATAAGCTAAAAGAAAGCAACCATTTTGCTGGAATTGATAAATTCATTCCTTATATACTTAAGCACCCTCAAAGCATAATAGATTATTGTAATGATGCAATAATAGCCACAGATGATAGCATAAGAATTGAACAGCGACTACAGAATAATCTGCTTGAGCATGAAGAGCAATGCAGAATGCTACTTGAAAAGGGACAGATATTATCCAAATCCTTTGAGATGTTTTTTGACTTTTGCCATTTTAAGGGTTATGAAAAAGGAAGAACTATACTCAGCTTCAATACTATACCTAGCATTGATGAAATGAATATTAGTACTGAAAAAGCTCATAAACCTAATCTGAAGACCGAAAACACACTAGATAATGAATGGATAATTAAGGGGCGTTCCATTAACCCATATGCGGGGCATATAGACCTTTTGGTACAGGATGTGAAAAGGTGGATAGCTGAAAAAAACAGGATTATAGTCTTGGTTTCTAATGACCTTCGTGCTGAAAAGCTAAAGGATATTTTAAAAGAGTATGATATTATTACAAACGAGAACCTTTGCATTGAAAAGGGATGGCTAAATGGAGGGTTTGAATACTCAGATATTAAGCTAATATACATGTGTGATAATGATATTGTGACTCAGGGGATTAGGCAGAAGAAAAGACCTAAAAAATCTGGACAGAAAATTCAGACCTTCACCGACCTAAAGTCAGGTGATTATGTTGTACACCAGCTCCATGGAATAGGTACATATGTTGGAGTGGAAAACCTCAATGTACAGGGAGTTAAAAAGGATTACCTAAAGATAATCTATAAGGATGGTGGAGTGCTGTATATACCAACAGCACAAATGGATTTAATCCAAAAATACATCGGGGCTGAGGGTAAAGAGCCTAAAGTCAATAAGCTTGGGAGCACTGATTGGGCTAAAACAAAGAGCAGGGTAAAGGAATCCCTAAAGCAGCTTGCTGAAAGCCTGATTAAAATTCAGGCAAAGCGTCAAGAAATGAAAGGGTATAAGTTTTCATCAGATACAATATGGCAAAAGCAGTTTGAGGAAATGTTCCCCTATCAGGAAACAGACGATCAGCTCAAGTGTGTTGAGGAAATAAAAAGCGATATGGAGACAGATAAGTCAATGGATAGGCTGTTGTGTGGCGATGTTGGCTATGGGAAAACTGAGGTTGCCATGAGAGCCGTCTTTAAGGCAGTAATGGACGGAAAGCAGGTTGCATATCTTGTTCCAACTACTATTTTGGCTTCTCAACAGCATCAAGGCTTTAAAGAGAGAATGAAGGATTTTCCAGTAACTATTGATATGCTTAGCAGGTTCAGAACTGCAGCTGAGCAAAAGAATATTATATCTAAAGTAAAGGCAGGGAATATTGATGTTCTAGTAGGAACACATAAAATACTTAACAAGGAGCTTAAATTTAAGGAGCTAGGCCTATTGGTCATTGATGAAGAGCAAAGATTTGGTGTAGAGCATAAGGAAAAGCTAAAGGCAGCATATCCAGGAGTAGATATTCTTACCTTAACTGCTACACCTATTCCAAGAACACTACATATGTCATTGGTGGGAATAAGGGACATATCTACTATTGAAGAACCCCCAGAAGAAAGATACCCTATACAGACATATGTTATGGAGCATAATACTGACATTATTAAGGATGCTGTAATACGTGAATTAGGAAGGAATGGACAGGTTTTTTACTTATACAACAGAGTTAAAGGTATTCAGTCAAAGGCATCTCAAATTCAGGCATTAATACCTGAGGCGAGAGTTGCCTATGCACATGGACAGATGAGTGAAAGACAGCTTGAGGATATTATGCAGCAGTTTCTTGATTATGAGTACGACGTATTAGTTTGTACTACAATTATTGAGTCGGGACTTGATATACCTAATGTCAACACCATAGTTGTAGAGAATGCAGACAGAATGGGACTTGCTCAGTTATATCAGATTAGAGGACGAGTTGGTCGTTCAAATAGATTAGCGTATGCCTATCTAACATTTACCCGAGAAAAGGTACTCTCAGAAATTGCTGAAAAGAGGCTTCAGGCAATTAGAGAATTTACGGAGTTTGGTTCGGGTTTTAAGATAGCGATGCGAGATTTGCAAATAAGAGGTGCAGGCAATCTTATAGGTCCTGAACAGCATGGTCACATGGAGAGTGTCGGATATGATATGTATTGTAGGCTACTAGATGAAGCTGTTCATGAGTTAAAGGGTGAGAAAACAAAAACACTCAATAAAGAGGTAACTATAGATATAAATATAGATGCCTATATTCCTGATAGCTATATATCTCATGAGAAGGAAAAAATAGAGATGTATAAGGTAATAGCTACTGTTGAAAATGATAATGATGTAAGCGATGTACAGGATCATATTATTGATAGATATGGAGATATTCCTGTTCAGCTTAGTCAATTAATTAGAGTAGCATTTATTAAGAATTTAGCAATTCAGGCTGGGTTTACTGGCATAAAGCATAATGAGGCAAACATGGTTGTTATGGAATTTGGTAACGAGGATATACTTGGATTAGAAATGTTAAGTAGACTAATGCATGAATTCAGGGGGAAGGTTATGTTTTCAGCAGGTAAAACGCCATACCTGACCTATAACGGGAAAAATGAAGCAATTGTAGAGCTTCTGGACAATATTAAAATTCTGTTACAATACATTATTAAATTGAAAGCTGAGAAGTAATAGATTATAATATACAATAGTTAGTGTATTGTGATGTTGTATCTCTATAAGCTATTTTGCGTTGTTTTGAATAAAATACGTAAACATAACCTTATTATCTGTGAAATTGTTTTTGGTTTCTATGAGGGTATGCTACATCCTAATGTAAAGAGTGATTAAGAAGGAGAGATTGAGTTGAAAAAGAGAATGAAGACTATAATGAGCTTTGCCGTTGTAGTAATAGTAGTCGCACTTACGATAGCTGTGTTGGCGTATAATTCAACTAGTTATATTGCAAAAGTTGCTAGCGAAAAGATAAAAGTGTATGAGTATAAAGTGTACTTAAACTTAGTAAAGAGTGAAATGGAAAAAGAAGCAGAGATTTTGGAGCAGGAGCAGAGCGTAAAAGAAAACTTTTGGAAGGGCAAATCCGAGGAAACTGGAAAGTATAGAGAAGAAGAGGCGAAGGAAAAGGCATTAGAGAACATAAAGGAGTATAAAATTCAGCTACTAAAGGCAAAAGAAGCTGGAGTAGTACTTTCACCTCAACGCTCAGATGATATTGAAGCTGAATTAGATTATTATATACAGGATGAAGAGAAAAAAAAGGAATTTGAAGAAAACTTGAAAGAGTATGATGTTACCTTTAAGGAATACATCGAATTTTACAAAAACATGCAAACAATTAAGGATTTCAAAACTGATTATATGATGGACAAAAGTCCAGAGCTAGAAGTAACGGACGAGCAAATAAAGCAATACTATGATGAAAACAGGATAATATTTGATAATGTGACATATAAGCAAATTAAATTTAATATTTTAGAAGAAGATAAATCAAAGATGTCTGAGGACAAGCTAAAGGAAGTAGAAACCAAAGCACTTAATGCACTTAAAAGAGTAAATAATGGAGAAGACATGGATGCACTTATAGCTGAGCTTAGTGAAGATGAGTCTGTTATTTATAATCAGGGAAAGCTTAGTATAAGAAAGGGTGACCTCATTGATGAATTAGCAGATGTAGAGAATTGGGCTTTTTCGAGCGAGGTTGGCGACACTACACTAATAAAAACTGATGTTGGGTATTATGTAGTAAAGCTTGATAACAAAAAGATTGATTATGAATATAATAAAACAGATGCAAAGAATAGATTGAAGCTTAAGCTTCTTGATGAGGCGTATAATCAAGCGTTAAATGAATGGAAGCTTGATTCAAAGTACAATATTATTAAGAATGACAAGGTTTATGATGCAATAAAGGTATTAAAGTAATTTAGGGCAATAAAGGAATTAAGAAGAACACCTTAGAAAAGATAAGCATTTAGCTTGTCTTTTTTTTTTCTTTTTTTATCTAACATTTTGTATAAAAAATCAAATATTACATAACACTAACATAAGTAGTATTTAAGCATAATTTAACGTAACTGAAGGAGGTAATAGATTTGAAAGCTACCGGTATTGTTAGAAGAATTGACGACTTAGGACGTGTAGTAATACCTAAAGAAATTAGGAGAACCTTAAGAATTAGAGAAGGAGATCCACTTGAAATATTTACTGACAGAGAAGGTGAAATAATCCTTAAAAAATATTCTCCAATAGGAGAATTAGGTATATTTGCAGAACAGTATGCAGAGTCAATACACAATGCAAGTGGTCACATTACTTGTGTTGCTGATAGGGATAGTATTATTGCTGTTTCTGGTGCTTCTAAAAGGGAATTCTTGGATAAAAGCTTGAGTGTAGATATTGAAAGAATTATTGAGGATAAAGAAACATATATTGCGAAATCAAGCGATGCAAATACCATTTCAATATTATCAGATGAGGGTGGAGAAAAGAAATACTCTGCTCAGGTTGTTTCGCCTATAATATCAGAAGGTGATCCAATAGGAGCGGTTCTAATCTTATCCTTAGACCCGAATGTTAAGATGGGTGAGGTTGAGGCAAAGCTTGCCCAATCAGCAGCTGGCTTTCTAGGAAAGCAAATGGAGCAGTAAAATTAATAATTGCTAAAACATTAGAAGGAGATAATTTGCTTTCTGTAATATGCCAGATAAGCGTATCTCCTTTTTTGTTATATATAGTTTTATACAAGTATGTAACAACCCAAGTTACTCATATTAGCTTTTTGCGTTATTACATATTTATGCAAAATTATGCTCAATAAGTGAAGTGTTTGCAGTTTACTATAGTTGCGGCTACAGGTAGGTTGTGCTATAATAGGAAAATAAACTTACATACCAGTTCCACCAAGCCTATGGCACAGATAACCACTAATACAATACAAGTTATTCAAAAAAGGAGATGATTTATATTTTGAAAGAAAGATATAATTTAAACGACTTGGTAGAAATTGTATCAAAGCTAAGAGGACCTGACGGGTGTCCATGGGATAGAGAACAAAATCATGAAAGTCTAAAAAAATGCTTGATTGAAGAAGCATATGAGGTTCTTGAGGCTATAGATTTAGAGGATAATGACAAGCTATGTGAGGAGCTAGGGGATTTGCTACTACAGTCTGTTTTCCATGCCCAGCTTGCCAAAGAGGAGCAAGTATTTGACATAAATGATGTTATAGACGGTATTAGCAAGAAGCTTATCGCACGTCACTCGCATGTTTTTGGTACTGATATTGCAAATACGCCCGAGGATGTTATAAAACTGTGGGAAAAAAGAAAGAACAAGGAAAAGGGAAAGCTTAATTACACTGAGCTAATTAAAGATGTTCCACCAAATCTTCCAGCCTTGATGAGAAGCTATAAGGTACAACAAAAGGCGGCACAGGCAGGGTTTGATTGGGATAATATAGAGGATGCTTTTCTAAAAATAAAGGAAGAGATAATAGAGTTAGAAGAGGTCTATAAATCTGACGACAAGGAGAGAGCCTCTGAGGAGCTTGGGGATCTAATTTTTTCTGTCGTTAATGTGGCAAGATTCTTAGATATTCAGCCTGAAATAGCTTTAAGTGAAACCATTTCCAAATTTATAGAGCGTTTTGAGTATGTAGAGAATAAAGCATTAGAAAATGGAAATCGATTAGAGGATATGTCGCTTAATGAGATGGATGCTTTATGGGAAGAAGCAAAGCATCAAAAATAATTTACTATTCTTAAAGGACTAAATTTACAGTATTGAATTAAAGGAGTAGAATACTTTATTGATACATAGCTTAATAGAAATATGTAGGATTTTATTAATATAAAAGATATATTGATGTATAGTGAAATACTAATATAAAGAAAATTTAAAAATACAGAGGTTAATTATAATGAGAATAGACAAGTTTTTGAAGGTTTCTAGAATTATAAAAAGAAGAACACTTGCAAATGAAGCATGTAGCAAGGAAAGGGTTCTGGTAAATGGTAAAGAAGCCAAGCCTGGGACTGCAATAAAGGAAGGCGACATAATCGAGATAAGGTTTGGTGAAAAGCTGACTAAAATTAGAGTGAAGAAGATATCAGAGCATGTTTCAAAGACTGACGCTACTGAGATGTACGAGTTATTGTAATATTTTTTTTCTCCAAGCATATATATAGCTATAAGTTGTACTATAGAGTAAAGAATCATAGTTATAGATCGTACCATTGAGTATGCTAGGGAGTGAAAATTTATGGATGAAAAAAAGTTTCCAATGCAAACCTCGAATTTAATCATGGATAATAGACATAAATTAACGGTTACAGGGGTGTTGGATGTTGATAGCTTTAATGAAGAGTGTATTGTAGCGGATACATGTCTTGGACTATTAGTAGTAAGGGGAAGAGAGCTACATATTAATAGATTGAATATTGAGAAATCTGAGCTTTATGTTGAGGGTGAAATAATAAGCTGTGAGTATATTGATGATCAACGGAATAAAAAAAGTGGCTTAAGCATTTTTAGCAGGATGTTCGGATAGGAGAAGTAAGTAAATGACTATAGAAAATGAACTTATTCTATTTTTACTTACTGTAGCAGGAGGAGCTACAACCGCGTTTATTTATGATGTTATCAGGGTTAGAAGACGCTCCATAAAAGCATCTGTATTCATTTTTAAGCTAGAAGATTTTTTGTTCTGGATAATTGCTACTCTAATTATTTCAGGAATAATATACTATGGAAACGATGGAGAAATTCGGGGGTTTATAATCTTTGGAATAGCTTTAGGGGCTATACTTTACTTGATGCTGATAAGCAGATGGATTATAAGTACGCTTACGTGGGTTATAAATATTATTAAGCGAATTATAAAAATTGTTATGAATACAATTTTATATCCATTTAAGATTATAATGAAAGTAATTTATAAGCCTATGAGAATACTCTTTGGCTTTATCAGCAGATTTCAAAGAAGGGCTATATTTTTTAGACAAATTCAGAGCTATAAGCTTGGCTTGATATTCAAAAGAATGAAAAAAACATTCAAAAAAATTTAAAAAACTATATGTTTTTCTCTGGAAATGTGATATAAATATATTATGTAAGCGTTTTACGAAAGAAGAAAGAAGATGTTAGCAAATGAAAAAGAACGGAACTAAATGGTTGTTGCTGTTTCTGTTGGGCATAATTCTATATAGTGCTACTGTTTTTGCTTCTCAACAAAAGGATCTAAATAGGGTCAAGAAGAGCATTGCTGATATACAGGCGAAAATTGAAGAAGAAGATAATTTAAGCCTTGAGCTTCAAAAACAGAAAAAGCTAATTAAGAGCGAGCAATACATTGAACAAATTGCAAGAGAGCGGCTTGGCATGGTCAAGGACGGAGAAAAAGTATTTGTTGATATTAATGAATGATAAATTAGATAAATAAAGGTATGAAATAAGACGGAAGAGTCAAGCTAAATAGCCATAAAAGCTAATGGTGGTAGATGTGTTTAGTTTCGTCTAAGACATGCATATAGAGTTAAGTCGGAGAAAAGATTGGTATAAAAACAAGATTTAAAGTTGCCGCAAGACAAAGGTTGAAATATTCGGAAATATACAGGTTAAATATATGAAGAAAATGAAGTTATCAGACTATTTATTTATACACACAGACATACATCGTAAGCTTTCAAAAAATAAATATTTCTTATTCATAGGAATATTTTTGGTAGGCCTAAATGATATTTTTTTTGGTTCACATTATTTTAATATAAATATTTTTAATAAAAATCAGCAACTGACACATACGTTGGTGTTCTACCTCTTGTTTTGCTTGATTATAGGTCTAATAGATATTCTTGCAGTAGCATTACCCTTAAGCGATTTTAGTAATTACCTTCGTAAAAAAACAGAAAGCAAGCTAGCACCTGCGAATAAAAGGCTGGTTATGTCATCTTACATACTTGTGCATTACATTTTATTCATTCCATTTAATATTCTGTTTTTCTGGTTAATAAAGCAACCTGTGTTTGAAAGTCTTTTGGTGGGCAATAGCTCCTTTGGGGGTTTCATATTTTTTGTATTTTTACTTATAAAGGTGCTTCCTACGGGTATTTTGTTGAAAAGCCTGACTCTTTCACAGAAGACGCATATTTCCTCTAATATTCTTACATTTATTGTAATATTATTGTGGTTAGACCTTATTACTTTGGCGTTAAATGGTATAGTAGAATGGGTAGACAAGCTATATGTTTTTCTTTATAATGTAATAGGCTAGTTATAGGTTGTTTATAGTTTATAGTTTATAGGTTTATAGTTTATAGTTTATAGGATATAGTTTATAGGTAAGTAGTAGGTTAGTTGAATTTTACGTGTCCCGATGGTCTAATGGATATGACTGCGGATTCCGGTTCCGCCGATGGGGGTTCGATTCCCCCTTGGGATACCAAGGGTTATAAGTGATATTTTATAGATTATTGGAGGGGTGATTATGAATGATCAACTAAAATTACCAATAAAAATGCCTATAATTACATCCGTACCATGGCATTCTTGTTATTTAGCAATTTTGTCTGCATACTACGAGGAATGTAAGCCGTGGATTTACTCTAAATTTATTCAATTAAAGACATTGTTTGAAAAGAACTATTCTATCGATAACTCTAAAGATTTTAAAATTGACTTCCTATCATTACATGCAGATGACCGAGATATTTGTCCATGGTTATGGCATAAAAGTCAAAAACTTAGGAAAGATATTGTAAAATTATTCATTAATGAATCTAATACAACATTTACTAGCTTAATTATAAAATGGATTAACATGAACTATTATATATCAATAGACCTTGATGACTTTTATATTCCTAACACTAATTCCTATAATAAGTATCATATATATCATGAATCATTGATATACGGATATGACGTATCAAATAAAAAATTCTTTACATGTGGTTTTTATAAGGATAGTCATTTCTGTTTTGATGAAATAGATTTTGAAATCGTAGAAGATGCATTCATGAGTAGTTATTTAGGTCCTCAACATAATACTCCTCTTAGATTGCTTAAGTTTGATAATAACGCTAAGTTTACATTTGATTTGAATACAGTTAAAATACATTTATATGATTACCTGAATTCAATAAATACGCAACAAAAATATTCTATATACAGAAATGAGAAGGAATGGATTTATGGTATCTCTATATATGAAAAATTTAAAGATGTATTTTTGTCTAAGCAAAAGTATGATTATTTAATAAGAAGTTGTTATATATTATGGAATCATAAAGTTTATCTGATGGATTTATTTAACTATATAAACGATAACTTTAGTATTAGTAATTACGATTGGTGTGTGAAAGAATACAAGTATATTGAAAGTGAAGTAAAAAAGGTATTAAATAGGACAATAAAATATTATCTCACAAATAATGAGATGTTAATGAATAAGAATGTTCAATCTATAGACATTATTAAAAAAACAGAATATAGTGCTTTATCGGTTATCCTAAATAATATTACTTACTAAATATATTTACTTTCAAATCACTATTTTTATGCAAAAATAGATTAATATTTACAGGCCTAATAATTTAATGGATAGAGCTGGTTGTATATATAATAATTAGAGTGGTTTAGTTTTGTTAGACATAAAGAAAGTATAAATCATCTTTGTATTACATAACGCCAATCCCAGATGCCGTTTTTTTCATAGGAACAATAGATAGCACTATTAGATAAAATAGTCTTCAAGTAATTAAGGTCAGCATAATGCTCGGATTCTATTTCTCTTGTAATATGAAAATTATGTAGCTTATCTTGCTCGTTAATAGCTTTTATTCTTTCAGTAGCATTAAAAAATGCGTAGTCCACAACAGCAATGAAAAAGTCATTTTGATATACATTAGAGAATATATACCTCAACAGCTTAATTTTTTCATCATCCTCGATATGATGTAACGCATATGTGCTTACTATAGCACAATTTAAGCCTGAATTAAGATAATTTATCCACATACTATAATCCCTTATATCAGCTTGAATAAATAAGCTTGAAGGAATTCTTTTCTTAGCTGCGTTTAGCATATTTGGACATATATCTACTCCAACATATTCGAGGTGTGGGTGGGTGTGTTTTAACCGCTCAGCAAGAGCTCCAGTACCACACCCAAGGTCAATTACTCTATCAGGGCATTTGTTCATGATTTGGCGACATATCCAATCCAACCCTTCATTATAGCTTTCAAACCCCCAGCTTGCAGTTAATATATCATCATCATATGTGTTTGCCCAAACATTAAATGTACTTATAACAGAATTCATATCCATATCATATCACCTTGAAACCTACCGCCAAGACCAGCACATAGTGAAAGTATTTCTCTGCTTAAGGCTTCCTTATCCTGCTCTGGAAGCAAGTAAAACATTATTGATGAGTATTGTAGCCTAGCATTTTCGGATAGCTTCAATTTTGAATCATTTTTATAAATTATATCAGAATCAATTAACTTATACAGCTGTTCAGATATCTCACCTGTAATATCATTATCATAGTCTATACTGCCATAATAAGGTAGTTCAGTTACAAATCTTTTGGCTTTGCTTTCAGTTTCAGTTATTTTTCTTGCGTAGTAGGTGGGCACTGCTTTGCTATTTATGTCTTCTATATACTTGTCTATACCAGAATGGTTCCACTTTAAATAATTATCACCAAAAGAAATAGCACTAGGGCCAAAGCTTATTAAGCCTCCCAAAGTACCATACACGCAACGGTGATATAATAAGTCAAAGCTTTTGTCACGAGCAAATCCGTGACCACTCCATTGATGATAGCCTAATTCCAGAAGACGCTCTTTACCAGCTTTGAAGAAAAGTACACGATCTCTAGCACTCAAGTGGGTCATGCTTTTTGATAATGCCCTCCAATATCTATCTGGTACTGAAAGAAAGTTTATTGGATAAATCTCAATAGTGTCAGGGCAAAGCTCATCTGCTAGATTTATATCATTAATAAATGACTCAAGACTCTGACCGTGATGTCCGAATAACAGGTCATAAGAGACTAAAATGTTATATTTTTTAAGTAATTCAGTTGAGCGTATGATATCAGGTACAGTAGCTTTTAATTGGTATAGGTTACGACTTTGACTATTAAAAGCTTGGACCCCTATTCTAACCTTTGATACATTATATGCTTTGAAAGTAGAACATAGCTCAGGTGTAAGACTCATGGCGTTAGCCTCGATAGTAATTTCACAGCTAGCTGAAAGCTTGAAGACACTATGAATTGCTTCCATAATATCAATAAAATTTTCTGGGCTAAGTAGTGAGGGAGTGCCTCCTCCAAAGAATATACACTCAAGCCCTGGCTTTGTGTTTCTCTGGTATGACTTTATTTCTTTTATAAGACAGCTTACATAGCTGTTACGTAGCTCAGTATCGTGAATATGTGTTCTAATATATGGACAAAAGCTACAAAGTGAACTACAAAAAGGGATATGTATGTAAGCACCCTTAACACCCTCAAGATAAATGTCATTATTAAATAATTTCTGAAGGCTATCATCTACATTATATTGAAGAGGATAAAACCAGTTGTAGTAGGGTATTTCCAGATTGAAAGTATATATATCATCTTGCTTTATAGAAATTGGTAATTCCATATTTTTTCTCCTTAAAAGCTTATTAATAGGCTATTTAAGCTTAATCAATAGATTACGGTTATAAAAGTAAATGTTTTATGAGTAGAGTATATTGCGTTGTTGTATATTTATACGATATATTGCGTTGTTTTGAATAAATATACATAGACACTGTGCTTATTGAGTATAATTTTGCATAAAAATGTAACAACGCAAAAAGCTTTAGTAGCTTGTAATGACTTATAATAGCAATTTTAGCCATTACAAGCTACATGCTTGAGAAAAATCACTTGAAGTCAGATGGCATATTTACCATGCCATAGTGCTTGTACATATTTTGCCTGCACTAGTACTGTCGATTGTTTTCTTAAGCTTTTCTAATTCATTAATCCAGTTTTCAGCTTTATCGTTTTCACCAGAAAGACGCTTTGTTAGGTCTGTATACATTGCTTCAATTAGTGACGAAGCAGCATCCTCTTCCTTGCCTAAAACTGAAAGAGACCATGCTCTTGACTTAAGAAACTCTGTCTGAGCTGGATAGGCATCACAAAGCTTATTTAGTATTGTGAGAGCTCTATCATCAGCCTTTTGATTACTAGATACACTTCTTTCTTGAAGTATACGTGCATCAATGAATTCTGACCAATCCTTTAAGTTTGGCACAATTTTCACCTCCATTCTTTTAACAACAAATATAAATGTTTTTTATATATTTAGGGTTAATACCCTAAATTTTATGCTAAAGAGTATGTTAGAAATTTTGCTGAAAATTATGTTAAAGATTATGTTAGAAATTTTGCTGAGAAAATTATGTCAAACATATGTTAAAGATTTATGTAATTAATCACGTAAAAACAAAAATCTAAACTATCTACAAATAATAAAACTAGTAATATTAATTATTTATCATTTATTATTAACATAATTGTCAATAATAAATAATTTAATCAGATTATAACATGAATTTTTCGCATATGCAAGTAAAAAATGTTTATTTATAGAATTATTTAAAAAATAGTATAACTATTCGGAGAATAATCTTTATATGTGTTTTACTGCTGATTTTAAGAACTTATGTGAAGATTTGAGGCATATAAAATAAGTCGTACAGCTTCTAGTTGTTAATTGCCCTAAAAGGCTTAGTGTGGTTCGTATGTCTGACCATAAGGGAGTTTACGAACACCGCTTGCTTTTTAGGGCAATTTGCAATTTAGAAGCTGTAGACTTATTGGTCTATGTAGCAAATCTTCACATAAGTGCTTAAGAGTTTAACTATATTTTCAGTCTTTCTACCACTGTACCACCTTCAAAATGCGATTCAACTATTTCCTCAACATCATCTACAGTGACATTGCCATACCAGGTAGCCTCTGGATAAACCACTACTACAGGACCCTTCTCGCATATGCCAAAGCAGCCTGTATTGGTAACCATGACGTCACTACCTAACCCGAATTCGTCAATTAATTCCATAAATTTTTGAACAATATCTACCGAATTCTTGCTATGGCAATAGCCTTTCTGGACGCCGTTTATTCTGCAGCTAGTACACACGAAAACATGATATTTCGGTGACTCCATAAAGTAAACCTCCTTTAATGGGGGGAAGATGACGGGATGGTTTGGGACAACTCTTTGTAATAAATGCTACTGTTGTCATTGTTATATAATACAATTAATTGTCTCTAAACCCTCCCAAAGCCATCCTCGTATATAATAATTAGGGTAAACTAGATTGTTTATTAAGCTTTAAAAAAGCTTTAAATTGAAGCATAAGCATTTAGTGTGCTTGCTACATAACTAACTCCAAATCCTCATCGGCACAGGTTCTGTCCTGCTCTTCAAGCATTGCATTGGTCATCATTTCAATTAACCTCATAGCACCCTTATAGCCAACCGTTGGGAAGTATGAATGTACATATCTGTCCATAATAGGGAAGCCCAATCTTATTAGTGGAATCCCTTCTGCCTTTGTAATGTATTTTGAGTGAGATGTTCCTATCATTAAATCAACAGGCTCGTTTTTAATAAGCTGATGTAATTCAAATAGGTCAGCTGAGGCTTTAACTACAGAGTCAGTTATCCCTGCCGCATCCAATAGCTTATTTACGGCTTTTTCGAAGTATTTTCCTGGTGTTCCTGTTATAACATATTTAGGTATCATACCTAGGCTTAACAGGAATTCTACAGTTGGTATTACTATGTCTGGGTCACCTGATACAGCTACCTTTTTACCAAAGAAGTATGTATGGCTATCTAGCATAATGTCTACCAGCTGTCCTCTTTCTTCCTCTAGCTCACATGGAACACTATCAGAAAGCTTTGCTAATTTGGAGATAAAGCGGTCGGTTGCCTCTATTCCTATAGGTATTTCTAGTAGATCAAAAGGCACACTGCACTTATTTTCAAGCTCTATAGCACCTGCCTCTGAGCTGAATCTGCCCATTCCGAGTGTTATTTTTGAATTACCACTATCCTTAATATCTGCTATAGATGTACCACCTGAGGGGAACATATTGTACTGAGAGGTCATCGGAGCATCTACAACGCCCGTAGTGTCTGGATACATAATAAAGTCAATACCCATCAGTTTAAGAATTCTCTTCATTTCCCTCATTTCGGCAGGTCCAACGAAGCCTGGGATGATATTAATCTTACCATTTTCAGCATCTCCCTTTTCTGCTATATAGCTGACCATACCCTTTACCATGTTTGCAAACCCAGTAATATGTGACCCT
>QKEK01000279.1 GCA_003251775.1 Clostridia bacterium
CAGGCTGGTATTGACCCCTACCAGTATGCGGTGTCGGACTTGTATCAGGATGTTTTTAAAGAGGGTACCTTCACAGGTAAGGGAATTTATGATGTTAAGGTTTTTCATAGAATACTGGGTAAACGCTTACCAGATAACTCTGTTTTAAGCCATGACCTATTAGAGGGTAGCTATGTCAGGTGTGGCTTGGCAACAGATATTAGATTAATGGATGGATATCCTGCCACAGTATTTTCTTTCTTTAAAAGAGAGCATAGATGGATAAGGGGCGATTGGCAGTTATTACCGTGGTTTTTTGGCAGGGATAGATTGGGTCTTTTGGCAAGGTGGAAAATAGCTGAAAACTTAAGAAGAAGCATAATCCCTATTATGCAGTTATTGACTATTATACTAGGAGCAATAATCGGTTGGAATTCCTATGTGACTCTAGCTATTGCTATGGGTGGAATACTATTCTCTTTATTGGTAAATGTTATTAATACAACACTCTTTTGGATAAAAAATTGTACAAGTACAGGGTATATATCAAAGGGAATAAATTACACGCTTCTAGTGATTGAACAGGGTTTGTTTGTAATGCTACTTATCCCCTACAAAGCTGTTACTACCATTGATGCTATACTAAGAACTCTATATAGAATGTATATATCGCATAAAAAGCTTTTAGAATGGCAAACCGCTGAAGCGGTAGAGAATAACGCAAAAAATTCACTTTTTGCATATCTTAAGCAAATGTGGCAGGGGCCAGCGGTAGCTATCATTGTCTTTTTATTAACGCTAAATAAGCCTGGTGCATGGGTTTACTATATTATAGCTTTATTGTGGACAGTGAGTCCTATTGTAAGCTTTATTACAAGCATGCCAAAGTATATAGAAGCAAAAAGCTTTAAAAAGCCAAATGAGGAGGAGATTAGAAGACTAGCAAGAAAAACTTGGCGTTATTTTGAAGAGTTTTTTTATGAAAAGGATCATTGGCTGACACCAGATAATTATCAGGTGTTTCCCACACCTGTAGCAGCACACAGAACCTCACCAACTAACATTGGGTTACAGCTTCTTGCTACGGTAACAGCAAGAGACATGGGGTATATTGGATTATACGAATTTGTTGAAAGAATAGAAAAGACCTTTAGTACATTAGAGCATCTTGAAAAGTGGAATGGACATTTGTTTAACTGGTATGATACAAGAACCTTAGAGGTATTAGAGCCCAGATATGTATCTACTGTGGATAGCGGTAATTATGCTGGATATTTAATTGTTGTAAAGAATATGCTGCTTTCATTAAGGAATAAAAAAATATTTGCAAATGAGCAGCATAGTGGTTTAGTTTCTACAGCTATGCTTGCAGAGGTCAAGATAGAGGATATTAAGCAATTTACATTGGATAATGTAGCTAATATCCTCTTTAATGAAAAAGATGTATTAAAAGAAAGCATAAAGAACAAGAATGGAGAGAATTGCTACTTAAGCAAAGTAATGAATTTCGTAGGGATTTGAAGAGCTTGTTCCGTTACCATGAGCATATTAACACAGATGTCTCATTGATTGAATTGGCTTCGGATAACTGTAAAAATGCAGAGCAGCTTATTGAAAGAATTGAGCAGCTTGTGAATAAAGTGGACTTGTGGATAGAAAACATGGACTTTAAGCCCTTATATGACTATAGGAGAAACCTCTTCCGTATTGGGTATAATGTATCTTTAAGTAATCCTGATAGCTCCTACTATGATTTATTAGCTTCTGAGGCAAGACTAGCAAGCTTTTTAGCAATAGCCAAGGGAGATATTCCGCAGAAGCACTGGTTTAAGCTTGGCAGACCTATGGCAATAGTGCATGGAAAGGCAACCTTGCTCTCATGGAGCGGAACAATGTTTGAGTATCTTATGCCAAATCTAGTGATGAAATGTCATAAGTCTACCGTTATTGGGCAAAGCTTGATGGCGGTTGTTAAAAAACAAATAAGCTATGCTAGTAAAAAGAAGGTACCCTGGGGAATATCTGAATCAGGATATTATCGCTTTGACCAGTGCTTAAATTATCAATATAGAGCATTTGGAGTTCCTGCATTGGGTCTCCGTTCTGATATTAAAAAGTCATTAGTCATCTCGCCATATTCAAGCTTATTAGCGTTGGAGTTTGCTGAAGAGATGGTATGTGATAATATAGATAAGCTTAAAAGGCTAAAGGCAGAGGGCTATTTGACTCCTGCGGTAGAAAACCCTGGTAGCTTTGAGACTGTACAAAGCTTTATGATTCACCATCAGGGTATGATTCTGGTAGCAATAAATAATTATCTAAACAAAAATATTATGCAAAAAAGATTCCATGAAGAGCCTATGGTAAAGGGTGCTGAATTAATTCTGGAGGAGATTCAGCCATTCGGAGTTATTATAGAGAATGAAGAGAAAATTAAGGCTCAAGCTAAATCCACACAGTTTATCAGAAAGGAAAAAGAGGATAGAGTCATAAGGACAACACGAACAAGGTATCCAGTAGCTGGTATTCTCTCTAATGGAAGCTATAACATCATGCTCACCAGCAATGGGTGTGGGTTAAGCTCTTGTGGAGATATGGCGATTAATAGATGGCGTCAGGTCATGAATGAAAATGGCTATGGTATGTTTGTATATATACGTGATATTAGAAGAAAGAAGTACTGGAGTGCGGGGTATATGCCTACAGGGGTTGACCCCTCTTGTTATACAGTTTCGTTTTCACCTGATAAGATACAGTTTGAGAGAAAGGACGGAAATGTTGAAACTAGAATGGAGGTGACTGTATCGCCTTCAGACCCAGTAGAGATTAGACGGGTTTATGTAAGCAATAAGGGTATGGAGGTTGTAAATATTGATGTTACAAGCTATTTTGAACCCATTATTGATAATTATAGAAATGACCTTGCTCATCCTGCATTTAATAAGTTGTTTGTATCCACTGAGTATATTGATGAGCATGAGACCTTGATTGCAACTAGAAGACCTAGAAAGGATAAGGATCAAAGGAAGTTCGTTTTTCATACAGCTGTTATTAAAGGCAAGATGCTTGGTAATCTGGAATATGAGACAGACAGAAGTAGGTTTATTGGCAGGGGGAAAACTCTAAGACACCCTGAGACTATGACTAGTGAAATACCTCTTTCAAATACAACAGGATATGTACTAGACCCTGTAATGAGCATACGTGGTAGCGTTGCTCTTTTACCGGGAAGAACCGCTGTAGTTACATTTGTTGTTGGTGCAGCAGGCTCAAGGGAAACCGCAATAGAGCTAAGTCAGAGATATAAGTCTATGCACTCAATTGAGGATGCCTTTAAAATGGCATGGTTCAATAGTAAGGTTGAAATGCAGTATCTGGGACTAAGCATGAGACAGGTAAATGCCATACAGGATCTAACAGGTAGTCTATACTACCCTTCTAGGCTTCTTAGAGGACCAGTTGATGTAATAGCAAAAAACACCTTAAAGCAGTCTGATTTATGGAAGTTTGGAATTTCAGGTGATCATCCTATAATGCTTTACAGAATCAATGATGTTAAGCAGATTGATGAGCTGAAAAATGTAGTACTGGCATATGAGTATATGAGGAAAAATGGTATAAGACCAGATTTGGTAATACTTAATGAAGAAGAAGCTAGCTATTTACAGACATTACATCAAAAAATAGAGGAGGTTATCACTGGAAGAAGGATATACTATCCAAATTCAGGAACACCAAATGTATATATTCTTAAGTCTACACAGATGTCGCAGGAGGAGATTAATCTACTCTTAGCTGTTGCAAGAATAGTTATAACTCCTAAAAACAGAATTTTTTCTAGAAGAACAAAGAAGCTATTGATGGAAGAAAAGCCAGAGATTATTCCTCAAAACGAATACCAGAAGCTATGTGAAATTAATAAAGAAAGAAATGAAAAAATTGAGGAGGAGCTATTATACTTCAATGGATTTGGAGGCTTTTCAAAGGATGGCAGTGAATATATAATAAGGCTGACAGAGCAGCTTAATACGCCTGTACCTTGGAGTAATATTATTGCAAATAAGAGCTTTGGGTTTATGATTACTTCGTCAGGCTCTGGGTATACATGGCATATTAATAGTAGAGAAAATAAGCTGACTTCTTGGTCAAATGACCCAATATCCGATACACCGTCAGAATGCATATATATTAGGGATACTGAAACAGGAGGCTTTTATTCGCCTACTCCACTACCAGTGAGAGAAACTAGTGAATATATTATTAAGCATGGCTTTGGTTATACGGAATTCCTGCACACCTCTCATCAGGTAAAGCAAAAGGTAACGGTACTAGCAGCCTTAAATGAACCTATAAAAATATATTTGCTAGAGCTAGAAAACATTGATAAAAAGGAAAAGCAATTAGATGTATACTTCTATGTGGAATGGGTGTTGGGTGTAAATCGGGAAGATACCTCTCCGCAAATTATGACTGAGTTTTACCCTGAGCAAAAAGTATTAACTGCACAGAATAAATACAATATGGAATTCTCTGAGCAGATAGCCTTTATAGCTACAAATGCTGATATTGAGGCATATACTGCTGACAGAGGGGAATTCATTGGCAGAACTGGCGACATGAAAAACCCGTATGGTCTGCATAAGGATAAGTTAATATCTGTAAAGGGTGCAGCATTGGAACCGTGCGGAGTATTTCAGGTTAAGGTTAGCTTAAATCCACAGGAAAATACAAAGCTCGTATTTGCTATTGGCGAAGAATGTGATATGACGCATATTAACAGGATGGTTTCAGACTTTACTAGAGTAGACCTTGTTGAGCAGGAGCTTACAAGGGTGAAGGAGTATTGGAGCGACTTTTTAGGGCAAATAAGGGTAGAAACACCAGAAGCATCTTTGGATATAATGCTAAATGGATGGCTATTGTATCAGGTTTATTGCTGTAGGATGCTATCACGCTCAGCCTTTTATCAGAGCGGAGGTGCGTTTGGCTTTAGAGATCAGCTACAGGATGCGTTAGCTCTAATTAATACAAAGCCAGATATACTTAGACAACAGATAATCAAGCACTGCTCAAGACAGTTTTTAGAGGGAGATGTACAGCATTGGTGGCATGATGACTCGGGGAAAGGTGTAAGAACTAAGATATCTGATGACTTGCTATGGCTACCTTATGCTACTGCTGTGTATATTAAGGCTACTGAGGATATATCAATACTTGATGAGGAGGTGCTTTTCTTAGAGGCAGAGCTATTAGGTAAAGAGGAGGATGAAAGATATACTATACCCAGAGCTTCTACACAAAAAGCCTCTGTATATGAGCATTGTATTAGGGCTATAGAGCGTGGCTCAGCTTTTGGACAGCATGGTCTGCCGCTAATGGGAGCTGGAGACTGGAACGATGGTATGAATCAGGTAGGAAGTGAGGGTAAGGGTGAGAGCGTCTGGCTTGGGTGGTTTTTGTATAAGGTGCTTAATGAATTTATTCCCATCTGTCAGATTAAGACAGACCGTATTCACGCAAGGCAATATAAGGAGAGAGCAAATTCCTTGCTAGGACATATTGAAAATAATGCTTGGGATGGGGAATGGTATCTGAGAGCCTTCTTTGATGATGGAACTCCTATGGGCTCTAGGAATAACACAGAGTGTAGAATTGATTCTATATCTCAGACATGGAGTGTTATTTCAGGAGGTGGAAGCCAAGAAAGAGTTGAAAAAGCACTAGACTCACTAAAAAAATACCTTATTAATGATGAGGAAAAAATCGCCATGCTATTAACCCCTCCATTTGATAAAAGTATGCCACAGCCAGGCTATATTAAGGGCTATCTTCCAGGTATTCGTGAGAATGGTGGTCAATACTCTCATGCTGCTATATGGAATATCATTGCGTTCGCTATGAGGGGAGAAGGAGATTATGCTGGCTATTTATTTAACATGATCAACCCTATTAATCATTCCAATAATTATTCAGAGGCGGTTAAGTACAAGCAGGAGCCATATGTTATGTCAGCAGATGTTTATTCTGTTGAACCCCATACTGGGCGTGGTGGATGGAGCTGGTATACTGGCTCAGCAGGTTGGATGTATCAGGCAGGAATAGAGCATATTCTGGGTATTAAGAAGGTTGGGAACGAATTAATAGTAAATCCATCTATACCTTCTCATTGGGAGGAGTATACTGTAACATATAGATTTGGCAAAAGTGTATATGAGATTAATGTGTTGAATCCTAACCATAAGAGGGGAGGAAAGGTTGAGCTTAAAGTAAATGGTGGGTTGTCTGATATGGGAATAACATTAAAGGATGATGGTGGTCAATACAGTGTAGAGGCTATTATTGTGTAAACAATAAGGTTCTTAAGCTGTCCGCTATCTTTAATAGCGTAGACAGCTTAGGGTTCTTTTTAAAAAGTAAATTCTTATCTATAAGTAAAAGCTTAACGAGAATGAGAAATCTACTTGACGACATCATGGAATAAATATATGCTATTAATACGAACTAGGTTTGGCTAAAAAAAATAATAGCTCTTATACTAACTTTTATACACATATTGTCCTGACAGTTTTGAACTGGATTTAGATAGCTATTCTTCATAAACAGTGCTCTGTGTACAGTGAAGGAATATGATGCTTCCTTAAGAGATATAACTGTTAGATGAAAGGGTTCAAGTTGTGATTGTACATCAATCACGCTTCGGACAGCGACCAACAAATAGTATATAATTAGAATAGTGAAGCACAGGATATATACAGGAGATATAAAGAAGAGAGGAGCTAGCAGCTTGATTTCATTGACGACTAAGAGGTATTTAGCTATTCACCCTACACTCAAAAAATTAATTAAGTACTACTGGATAATTGAAAGTACAGAACCAGTTGAGTTTAATCATAAGCTTATACCAGTAGGTAATGTTGATTTAATTATTAATCGTTCTTCTCCTATTAAATATACAAACCATTTAGGGGAAATAAGCTCCCCAAAAGGCAATCATTTAACTGGTATTAGAGACAGTTATTGTTGGATTAATCAAAAGGGTGTTTTGAGTGTTATTGGTATATCTTTTTCCCAATTAGGGTTATTTCCAATACTTAAAACGCCCATTTCAGAGATTTCAAATTCCATTACTGAGCTTGAATTGGTCTCAAAAGCTTTTGCTAAAGCAGAATACAAAGTATATAATAGCAAGCATACTCAAGATACGATAAACATTATTGAAAATGAACTATTACAAATACTTGACCCAACGCTTATTCCTAGCAAGGAAGTGTATAAAATAGTACATTACTTTAATAAAGATATATTCAGATATGACATTCAAGACTTTTGTGCAAAATATGGAATTAATCAACGTAGGCTAGAGAGGATATTTAATAAGTATATAGGAGTAAGTCCAAAGCGACTACATAAGATAACTCAATGCAAGCATATACTTAATTGCCTCAAATATATGGGAAGTAATAGCTTGACAACGCTTGCATACGATTGTGGATTTTATGACCAGAACCACTTCATAAAAGATTTCAAAGCATATACTGGCAATACCCCAACAGAGTATCTTAAGCAAAACAGTACAGTTAAACAAATAATTGACTTTTCTGAATCTATCCAATTTAATTAAATTTCACTGGAATTATGACTAAAAATC